>JAHCLE010000099.1 GCA_026125445.1 Burkholderiales bacterium | reverse complement strand
CCGCGGATGGGACTCGATCCGCCTCCTCTTCAAGTGAGCGCCATGACCTCCCCGATCGCGCACTTCAACGGCGAGCTGCTGCCCCTGGACCAGATCAGGATCTCGCCGCTGGACCGCGGCTTCATCTTCGGCGACGGCGTCTACGAGGTGATCCCGGCCTACGGCGGCCGGCTCCTGCGCGCGCGCGAGCACTTCAACCGGCTGCAGCGCTCGATGGACGAGATCGGGCTGGCCAACCCGCATTCGGTCGACGGGTGGATCGCGGAGGTGAACCGCCTCCTCGCCCACCATCCGGGCAACCAGTCGGTGTACGTCCAGGTCACTCGCGGCGTGCCGCCCAAGCGCGACCACGTGATCCCCAAGGGGCTCGTTCCCACCGTCTTCATGATGGTCTCGCCGCTGGCCACGCCTTCCGCGGAGATGGTCGAGAAAGGCGTGGCCTGCGTGAGCGCGCGCGACTTCCGCTGGGAGAAGTGCCACATAAAGTCCACCTCGCTCCTCGGCAACGTGCTCGCCCGCCAGATCTCGGCCGACGCCGGGGCCACCGAGACGATCCTCTTCCGCGACGGCTGGCTCACGGAGGCCGCGGCCTCCAACGTCTTCATCGTGAAGGACGGCGCCGTGGCGGCCGCGCCGCAGGACGAGCACATCCTGCTCGGCATCACCTACGAGCTGCTCACGGACCTCGCGCGCGAGGGGAAGCTGCGCTTCGACGTCCGCCCGATCGCGGAGGCCGAGGTGCGCGCGGCCGACGAGATCTGGCTCTCGTCGTCGACCAAGGAGGTCCTCGCCGTCACCACGCTCGACGGCAAGCCCGTGGGCGCCGGCGTGCCCGGCCCCGTCTTCCGCCGCATGCACGCCCTCTTCCAGGAATACAAGGCGAGGCTCTCGGCCGCCTCGGCCGTCGCCGACTGAAGGCGCGGAGGGCTCGAGCCATGCGCGCGGACGGTCCCCAGGCGAAGCCGCTCCTCACCTTCCCGACGCCGTTCCCCATCAAGGTGATGGGGCGCCGCGAGGACGGCTACGCGCAGGCCGTGCTCGAGGTGGTGCTGCGGCACGCGCCCGACTTCGACCCCGCCACGATGGAGATGCGTCCGTCGAAGGCGGGCACCTACCTCTCCGTCACCGTCACCATCAACGCGCGCTCGCGCGAGCAGCTGGACGCCCTGTACAAGGAGCTCTCCGGCCACCCGATGGTGATGATGGTGCTCTGAGGCGCGCGTGGACGCCCGGGCGTCCCCCGGCCGCGCGGCGACGACGGTGGTGCGCGACCTCGGGCGCGCCGGCTACGAGCCCGTGTGGCGGGCCATGCAGGATTTCACCCGCGCCCGCGGCGAGGCCACGCCCGACGAGCTGTGGTTCGTCGAGCACCCGCCGGTCTTCACCCTGGGACTGGCCGCGAAGCCCGAGCACGTGCTCGACGCGGGCCCGATCCCGGTCGTCCGCATCGATCGCGGCGGCCAGGTCACCTGGCACGGCCCCGGCCAGCTCGTGGCCTACGTGCTGCTCGACCTGAGGCGCGCGGGTTACGGCGTGAAGGAGCTGGTGCGCCGCCTCGAGCAATCGGTCATCGCGCTGCTCGCCGGCTACGGCATCCGCGGCGAGCGGCAGGCCGGCATGCCCGGCGTCTACGTCGCCGGCGCCAAGATCGCGGCCGTGGGCCTGCGCGTCTCGCGCGGCTGCAGCTACCACGGCATCGCGCTCAACGTGGACGCGGACCTCGCCGCGTTCTCGCGCATCAACCCCTGCGGCTACCCGGGCCTGGCCGCCACGCGGCTCGCCGACCTCGGGGTGCGTGATACGATTGCCGCAGTGCAGCAGCGCTGGCGGTCCGAGTTGCTCGCCCTCCTCGGCGCCCCCTGAGCCCATGTCCGACGCGCGAACCCCCGCATCCAAGCTCGACGCCAAGCGCGCCGGGAAGACCTCGCGCATCCCGATCAAGGTCGTGGCGGCCGAGCCGCTGCGCAAGCCCGAGTGGATCCGCGCGCGCGCCGGCGGCGGCGAGCGCTTCCACGAGATCAAGCGCATCCTGCGCGGGGCGAAGCTCAACACGGTCTGCGAGGAGGCATCCTGCCCCAACATCGGGGAGTGCTTCGGGCACGGCACGGCCACCTTCATGATCATGGGCGACCTGTGCACGCGCCGCTGCCCCTTCTGCGACGTGGCCCACGGCCGGCCGCAGCCGCTCGATCCCGACGAGCCGCGGCACCTGGCCGAGACGATCGCCGCCATGAGGCTCTCCTACGTGGTGGTCACGAGCGTGGACCGCGACGACCTGCGCGACGGCGGCGCGCAGCACTTCGTGGACTGCATCCGAGCCGTGCGCGACCTCTCGCCCGCCACCCGCATCGAGATCCTCACGCCGGACTTCCGCGGGCGCCTGGAGCGGGCGCTCGCCATCCTCGCGGCGGCGCCGCCCGACGTCATGAACCACAACCTCGAGACCGTGCCGCGGCTCTACGCCCAGGCGCGGCCGGGGTCGGACTACGCGCACTCGCTCGCGCTGCTGCGGGACTTCAAGGCGGCCCACCCCGGCACGCCGACGAAGTCCGGCCTCATGGTGGGGCTGGGCGAGACCAACGAGGAGATCCTCGCCGTGATGCGCGACCTGCGCGGGCACGGCGTGGACATGCTCACGATCGGGCAGTACCTGCAGCCCTCGCGCAGCCACCTGCCGGTGGCGCGCTACGTGCATCCCGACGAGTTCCGGATGTTCGAGACCGAGGCCGCGGCCATGGGCTTCGCCAACGCCGCCTGCGGCCCGATGGTGCGCTCGAGCTACCACGCCGACCGGCAGGCGCGGGAATCGGGGATGGTATGAGGCGCTCGCTCGCGACGCCGATCATCCTGCTCGCCGCCTGCGCGGCGCTCCCGGCCACGGCGCAGTCGCTCTACAAGTGCACCGGGCCCGATGGCCGCGTCACCTACCAGGAGACGCCCTGCACGGGCGCGGGGTCGCAGAAGCGGCTCGACGCCCCGAAGCCGCCCAGCCGCGAGGAGGAGGAGGCGCGCCGGCTCCTGGAGCACGAGTCGATGTGGGGCGACGAGCTCGCCGGCCGGTTCGCCCGAGAGGCGCGCGAGCGCGAGATCGCCCGCCAGCGCGAGCGCGAGGCCTGGGCCCGCGAGGAGCGGGCGCGCCGCCAGCGCGAGCTGGCCGAGCGTCCCGTCGAGGAGGTCCCCTGGGACACGCCGTGGGGCTTCCCCGCCAAGCCCGGCCAGGCCCGCCCGAAGCCGAAGCCGACCAACTGAGGTCCGGCCCGTGCGCGCTCCGGGATTCGCCGCCCTTCTCGCGCTCGCCGCCCTGGCGGCCGCGCCCGCGGCGGCGCAGGAGTTCTACCGCTGCACCTCGCCCGACGGCAAGGTGACCTACCAGCAGGCGCCCTGCCCGAAATCGGACGAGGCGCGGAAGGTGGACGCGACGCCCGCCAACACCGACGTCGACATGTCGAAGCGCGAGGAGCTGCTGCGCAAGGGCGACGAGGCCGGACGGCGCCTGGAGGAGCGCGCCGCGCGCGAGGCCGAGGAGGCCCGCCGGCGCCGCGAGCGGGCCGAGCAGGAGGCGAGGCTCGAGCGCGAGGCCCAGGAGCGGGAGGCCATGCGCGAACCCGTGGTCATCTACGGGGGTTGGCCCAACCGCCCTGTCCAGCCGCAACCGCCGCGCCCCTTGCCGCCCCGTCCCGCTCCCCGATCCTCGCCGTCGACCCCGGGCCGCTAGCGGGAGCCGGACTTGCGTCCCGCCGCCGGGACGGCGAGTATCCTCGGGCGATGGACATCGCGTCGCGAATCCGCCGGATGGGCTTCCGCAAGTGGTACGAGCGGCAGCTCATCGACTGCCACCTCTCGTTCACGACCTGCTTCCTGAGCGGGATCGTCGTCGCCTCCTGCCTGGAGGCGATCTCGTTCGCGGAGTTCGGCTGGAGGCCCGCCTCGCTCCTGGCGCTGGTGTTCGGCGCGGTCGCGCTGGGCTGGTACTCCTGGCGGCGCTACATCACGGTGCTGGAGCGCGCAGAGGTGTACGGAAGCCGCTCCACCTGCCCGGCCTGCAGGACCTACGCGCGCTTCGAGATCCTCGCGACGGGACACGTCGCGGAAGGTCCCTATCTCGACCCCGAGGCGAAGCCGCTGCCCTACCCCTGGCTGCGCGTGCGCTGCCGCCAGTGCGGCACCGCCTGGCGCATGCCCGAGTAGCGGCTACTCGTCGTCGTCGGGCCGCGGCGCCGGCATCGTCCTGAACGGCGCCTCGGGATCGGCCATCGCGGCCACGCAGGCCGCCAGCAGCAGCCCCACCAGCACGATGACCGCGAGGCCGGGATCGCCCAGCCAGATGAGCAGCCCCGGCATGGAGCCCGCTCCCGCGAAGAAGAACTCCGTCACGTCGTCCGGCTTCATCGTTGCCTCCTTCCCAGAGGGATGACGCCATCCTGCGCGCCCGCGGCAGCGCGATCTGCGGCGCAGTCCGGGGCGAAAGGGCAGGATATTCCGCTTCGGCGGAAAAGAAAAAGCCCACCGCGAGCGGTGGGCTTTCGCACCCCCATCCCCGACCCTTCTCCCTTGGGAGAGGGGCTGGGGGCGAGGGTCTCAGGCGAGCGCCTGGTACGCCGGCAGCGTGAGGAACTCCACGTAGTCGTCCGAGGCGGTGATCTCCTCGAAGAGCCTCGCGCCCTCGGCGTACTTGCCGGCGGCGTAGGCCTCGGCGCCGACGATGGCCGGGGTCTTCTTCAGCTCGTCGACGAGGATCTCGTGGAAGAGCGCCTTGGTCACCTTGCGGCCGTCGGCCAGCACGCCCTTGGGCGAGCGCATCCACTGCCACACCTGCGAGCGCGAGATCTCGGCCGTGGCGGCATCCTCCATCAGGTTGAAGATGGGCACGCAGCCGTTGCCGCCCAGCCAGGAGCCGATGTACTGGATACCCACCTGGACGTTGTTGCGAAGCCCGGCCTCGGTGATCGGCCCCTCCGGCTTGAAGTTGAGGAGGTCCGCCGCGGTGACGTTCACCTCCGGGTGCTGCTTGCCGTACTGGTTGGGCTGCGGCATGTGCTTGTCGAAGACCTCCTTCGCGATGGGCACCAGGCCGGGGTGGGCCACCCAGGTGCCGTCGCAGCCGTCGGTCACCTCGCGCAGCTTGTCGGCGCGCACCTTCTCCATCGCCGCCTCGTTGGCGGCCGGGTCGTTCTTGATGGGGATCTGCGCCGCCATGCCGCCCATCGCGGGGGCGTTGCGGCGGTGGCAGGTCTTCACCAGCAGCAGCGCGTAGGCGCGCATGAAGGGCGAGGTCATCGTGACCTGCGCACGGTCGGCCAGGCAGAACTCGGGGTGCGAGCGGAACTTCTTGATGCACGAGAAGATGTAGTCCCAGCGGCCGATGTTGAGGCCGGCCGAGTGCTCGCGCAGCTCCCAGAGGATCTCGTCCATCTCGAAGGCGGCCACGATGGTCTCGATGAGGACGGTCGCCTTGATGGAGCCGTGGGGGACGCCCAGCTCCTTCTGCGCCACGGTGAAGATGTCGTTCCAGAGGCGCGCCTCGAGGTGCGACTCCATCTTCGGGAGGTAGAAGTAGGGGCCGGAGCCGCGCGCGAGCAGCTCCTTCGCGTTGTGGAAGAAGTAGAGCGCGAAGTCGAAGATCCCGCCGGAGACGGGCTTGCCGTCGATCTTCACGTGCTTCTCGTCCAGGTGCCAGCCGCGCGGGCGCGGGAAGAGGACCGCGGTCTTCTCGTTGAGCCGGTAGCTCTTGCCGGCCTGCTCGAAGGTGATGGTGCGGCGCACCGCGTCCATCAGGTTCGCCTGGCCCTCGATCATGTTGGACCAGGTGGGGCAGTTGGCGTCCTCGAAGTCCGCCATGAAGGTCGAGGCGCCCGAGTTGAGGGCGTTGATCACCATCTTGCGGTCCGTGGGTCCCGTGATCTCGACTCTCCGGTCCAGGATGTCGGAGGGCTGGTCGGCGACCTTCCAGTCGGCGTCGCGCACCGACCTGGTGGCCGGCAGGAAGTCGGGCATCCTGCCGGCATCGAATTCCTTCTGGCGCTCGGCGCGGGCGGCCAGCAGCTCGGCACGGCGCGCTCCGAACTGGCGCAGGAGCTTCGCGGCGAAGGCCAGCGCCTCCGGCGTGAGGACGCGGCCGTACTCGGGCTTGAGGGCGCCGGTGATTTCCATGCCGGCGGGAAGGACGATCTTGGTATCCATGGCTTGCCTTTCGGTCACGAGGAGGGCGCGCCGCCGGGAGGGGCGCGCACCCGTCATCTGGAGTCAGCCTTGCAGTTTATTATGTGACTTGGGTTAGGGTAATCGCCAACTTTCGGAAAACGTCTTATACTTCAAGTCGGCTATGGACAAGTTCAAGGAGCTGACCACCTTCGTGGATGTCGCGCAGCGCGGCAGCCTGTCGGCCGCCGCCCGCGAGGAAGGCATCACGCCGGCCATGGTGGGGCGGCGGATCGACCAGCTCGAGGAGCGCCTCGGCGTGAAGCTCTTCAAGCGCTCCACGCGGAAGGTGACCCTCACCCCGGAGGGTGCCACATTTTACGAGGATTGCCATCGCGTCCTCGAGGAGCTGCGCTCGGCCGAGGACGCGCTCACCGCGGGCGCCAAGAGCGCCGCCGGACGCCTCATCGTCACCGCGCCCACCGCCTTCGGGCGCAAGCACATCGCGCCGCACCTGCCCGCCTTCCTCGCCGCGCATCCCAACCTCGCGGTGCAGCTGCACCTTTCGGAGCGTGTCGTCGACCTCAAGAACGAGCGCTTCGACCTCGCGGTGCGCATCGCGGACCTGAAGAGCGCGGACCTCGTGGCCGTGAAGCTCGCCCGCAACCACCGCATGGTCTGCGCCTCGCCGGCCTACCTGAAGCGCGCCGGCCGGCCCCGGACGCTCGCCGACCTCGCGCGCCACAACTGCCTGGTGACCAGCACGGAGGACGGCGTGTCCGACACCTGGTCGTTCCAGGACCGCGGCAAGCCCGTTCCCGTCAAGGTGAACGGCAACCTGCAGTGCAACGACGGCGAGGTGCTCACGCGCTGGGCGCTCGCCGGCGAGGGCCTCGCCCTGCGCAGCGCCTGGGAGGTGAGCGAGGAGGTGAAGAAGGGGCGCCTGGTGTCCGTGCTGGAGGAATTCGCGGTGCCGGGCAACAACATCTACGCCGTATTCCCCGAGCGCCGCCTCCTTCCGGCGAAGGTGCGGTTCTTCATCGAGCACCTGAAGAAGGCCTTCGGCGACCCGCCCTACTGGGAATAGCCTCCGGTAGAAGGGGGACAGGTTCGGAACGCGGGGAAGCGCTCGGAACCTGTCCCCCGTTACCGGAATTCCTTGACGACGTGCTGCTGCCGCCGGCTCACCGCCAGGCGCTCGCCCGTGCCGCGGATCACCACCGCCCAGCCCGATTCGCTCTCCGCGGCGTTCCTCTCGAAGCCCTCGACGGCCGCGCGCGCCACGAGGCAGTTGCGGTGGATCCGGACGAACTCGTCGCCGAACTCCTCCTCGAGCCGGGTGAGCGACTCCTCGACCAGGAACTCGCGCGCGGCCGTGCGCACGGTGACGTACTTCTGCTCGGCGCGCAGGTAGAGCACGTCGGCCAGGGGCACCAGGTGGATGCGGCCGCGCTCGTGGACGCTCAGGTGCCGCCGCGGGTGGCCGGCCGCGGCCGCCGCCAGCGCCTCCCGGCTGGGCGAGGTCGCCGCCGCCTTGCGCAGGGCCGCGAGCAGCCTCTCGGCGCGGATGGGCTTGAGCAGGTAGTCGATGGCGTTCACCTCGAAGGCCTTGATCGCATAGGCGTCGAAGGCCGTGGTGAAGATGACCCCGGGCGGGTTCGGCAGCCCCGCCAGGTGGCGGGCCGCCTCCATGCCGTCCATCTGCGGCATGCGGATGTCGAGGAGCACGATGTCCACCTTCTCGCGCCCGGCGATCTCCAGCACCTCGCGCCCGTTGCGGGCCTCGTCGACGAGGACGAGGGGAAACTCGGCGCGGCAGTCGTCGAGGAGGTCGCGCAGGCGCGCGCGCGCGGGCGCCTCGTCGTCGGCGACGAGGATGCGCGGCAGGCGGGCGTCGGCGAGCGTCATCGCGGGGCGGTGATGTACGGAAGGCGCAGCGTGACCTCGTAGACCCGCCCCTCCACGCGCGCCTGCAGGCTCGCCTCGGCGTCGAAGTGCAGCTGCAGGCGCTCGCGGATGTTGGCGAGCGCCATGCGGTTGCCGGCATGGTTGTCCCCGCCGGGCCGGAACGGGTTCGTGAGGCGCACGAGGACCTGGTCGGCCGTCCCGGAGACCTCGATGGCGATCTCGCCGCCTTCCTCGAGGGGCTCGACGCCGTGGTAGACCGCGTTCTCCACCAGCGGCTGCAGCATCATCGCCGGGACCAGGGCGTCGGCGGGCATCCGGTCGACTCTCCAGGCCACGCGCAGCCGCTCTCCCAGGCGCAGCTCCTCGATGGCCAGGTACTGGCGCGCGATGCCGATCTCCTTGGCGATCGGAGAAAGGGCGGTGTTGTCGGCCATGAGCACGCGGAAGAGGTCGGCGAGGTCCTCCAGCGCCCGCTCGGCACGCTTCGGGTCCGAGCGGATGAGCGACAGGACGGCGTTGATGCTGTTGTAGAGGAAGTGCGGCCGGATGCGCGCCTGCAGCGCCTGGATGCGCGCCTGGGCGATCGCGGGAGACTGGGCGCGGGCGCGCAGGTCGAAGTAGGCGAGGATCGCGCCGGCCACGAACAGCACGAAGAAGGCCTGGTGCAGGAGCGAGCCGGAATCCTGCTCCGGGAACATGGCGCCGAAGAGCTGCCCCCAGGCCCAGGCGAGTGCCAGCTCCAGGACGACGACGGCCGCGAGCGCAGCGGGGTAGGAAAGCGAATGCAGCACCCGCCGGCCGGCGCACAGCAGGGTGAGGGAGACGATGAGGACGGGCTCGGCGAACGCCGCGGCCAGCAGGAACTGCCCCGCCAGGTCCGCGGCCTGCCGCGAGCGCATGACGGCCGCGGCCAGCACGAACAGGTTCACGATGACCAGCACGCGCAGCATCACGCCCAGGTTGCAGAAGTTGGGCAGCCGGATGCCCGCACCCGTCTGATTTATACTCGCCACGCAGCCATTCTTCCCGACGCCGCTCACTCCATGCAACACGAAGATCCCCCGACCGGCGCGCCGACGCCCGCCAAGGCCTGGTCCGGCCGGTTCGCGGAACCCGCCGACCGGCTCATGCAGCGCTACACCGCCTCGGTGGCGTTCGACCGGCGCCTGGCCCCGTTCGACATCCAGGGCTCGCTCGCGCACGCCCGGATGCTCTCGCGCTGCGGCATCCTTTCGGCCGCGGACCTGGAGGCGATCGAGCGCGGCATGGCCCGGGTGGCCGACGAGATCCGCGCCGGGCGCTTCGAGTGGTCGGTGGCCCGGGAGGACGTGCACCTGAACATCGAGGCCCGCCTCACCGAGCTGGTGGGCGACGCCGGCAAGCGGTTGCACACCGCCCGCTCGCGCAACGACCAGGTCGCCACCGACATCCGGCTGTGGCTGCGTGCCGAGATCGACGTCCTCCTGGGGCTCCTGCGCGCGGTCCGGGAGCGCCTGCTCGACCTGGCCGAGGCGCACGCCGCGACGGTGATGCCCGGCTTCACCCACCTCCAGGTCGCCCAGCCCGTCACCTTCGGGCACCACCTGATGGCCTATTTCGAGATGTTCTCGCGCGACGCGGGCCGCCTCGCGGACTGCCGCCGCCGGGTGAACCTCCTGCCGCTGGGGTCGGCGGCGCTCGCCGGCACGAGCTTCCCCATCGACCGCGAGTCGGTGGCCGCCGAGCTGGGCTTCGACGGGGTCTGCGAGAACTCCCTGGACGCGGTCTCGGACCGGGACTTCGCGATCGAATTCCTGGCCGCCGGCGCGCTCGCCATGGCGCACGTTTCGCGGCTCTCGGAGGAGCTCGTCCTGTGGATGAACCCGCGCTTCGGGTTCGTGGACATCGCCGACCGCTTCTGCACCGGCTCCTCGATCATGCCGCAGAAGAAGAACCCGGACGTCCCGGAGCTCATGCGCGGCAAGACAGGCCGGGTCTACGGGGCGCTGGTGGCCCTGCTCACCCTGGTGAAGGCGCAGCCGCTCGCCTACAACAAGGACAACCAGGAGGACAAGGAGCCGCTCTTCGACGCCGCCGATACCCTGGCCGACACCTTCACCATCCTCGCCGAGCTGCTGGGTGGCGTCACGCCGCGGCCGGAGCGCATGCGCGAGGCCCTCGCCGAGGGTTTCGCGACCGCGACCGACCTCGCCGACTACCTGGTGAGGAAGGGCGTGCCGTTCCGCGACGCCCACGAGATCGTCGCCCGCGCCGTCCGCGAGGCGGAGCAGGCCGGTCGCGACCTCCAGGAGCTGCCGCTGGAAAAGCTGCGCGCCTTCTCGGACCGGATCGAGGCGGACGTGTTCGACCTGCTCACGCCCGAAGGGTCGGTCGCGTTGCGCCGGCACACCGGCGGGACGGCTCCCGAGGCCGTGCGCCAGGCCATCGCCCGGGCGCGCGCGCGGCTCTAGCCGCCTACTCGCTCTCCCGCTTCGCCTCGAAGAGCCAGCACAGGCGCCGGGTCTCCGGGCCGGAGAGCCGGTCGCCCATCAGCCCACATCTGAAGATGCGCTGCGAGAGCTTCTGGCAGTGGGCGCAGTCGGTGCACTCCCCGAACATCGCCCCCTCGTTGTCCTCCTGGAAGGTGGCGAGCGTCTCGCGCAGCGCCGAGGTGGCGTTGCGGATGCGGTTCGGGCTGATGTTGCGGGTGGCGTTCTGCCAGGGCAGGGCCGGCTGGGCCTCGTAGAGGAGCTGCTCGCCGGCCGTCGACAGCCGCAGGCGGACCACGCGGCGGTCGATGTCGTCCTGGTAGCGCTCGATGAGGCCGCGGCGGTCGAGGATGAGGAGCGTCTGCGACACCGTGCCCTTGGTGAGGCCCAGGTAGGCGGCCAGGGCCTGGGGCGTGTTCGAGTAGCGGTTCGCCTTGCTAAGATAGATGAGCGCGTGCAGGTGGACGGGTTGCAGGTTCTCGTCGGCGCCCGCCCTGCGCAGCTCCGCGCGCATCAGGTTCGCCAGCCGCTCGACCAGCTCCAGCAGCACCAGCGGGTTCTTGTCCACGCCGCC
>JAHCLE010000098.1 GCA_026125445.1 Burkholderiales bacterium | reverse complement strand
CGCGACCGCCAGGCCCGCAGCAGCGACCGGGCCGCATCGCGCGCGCGGGAGCGCTTCGCGTCGAGCAGGCCCAGCTCGAGGTGCGCGTTGTAGCTCGCGGGATCGAGGGCGGCCGCCTTCGCGAAGGCCTCGCGCGCCTCGTCCTCCCGGCCCGCTTCCAGCAGCACCTTTCCGCGCGAAAGCCACAGGGGAACGGAGGCGGGGGCGGTGGCGAGGGCCCGCTCGACGAGGGCGAGGCCGCCGGCCGAGTCGCCCAGCCGCGCCGTCGCGAGCCCCGCGACGTGCAGGGCGTTCACATCCGAGGGATCGGCCTCGAGCAGGCGCCGGGCCGCCTCCAGCGCCCGGGCGAACTCGCCCTCCCGGTACCACTGGAAGGCCTGCCCGACCGCCGGCTTCCCGGCCATGGAACCGTCAGTACTTGATCGCGAGCCCCGACTGGGCGGAGAACCACGCGGCGAGGTCGAGCATGTCCTTGTCGGACAGGTTCGCCACCTGGCCCGCCATGATCGGGTTCTTGCGCTTGCCGAGCTTGTAGTGGCGAAGCACGGTGGCGATGTAGTCGGCGTGCTGGCCGCCGATCTTCGGGAAGTCCGGGGTGGCGCTGGTGCCGGTCTCGCCGTGGCAGGCCTTGCAGGCTTCCGCCTTGGCCTTGCCGGCTTCGGGATCGCCCTTGGCCGCGAAGGCCGGGGCGGAAAGGGCGAGGACGGCGGCCGCGAGGATCAGGTGCTTTCTCATGGCGCGCCTCACTTGCCGGCCGAGGCCGTGGAGCCGGCCTGCGAGTAGTAGGCCGCGAGGTCCTCCATGTCCTTCTCGGAGAGTCCCGAGGCGATGGAGCGCATCGTGGCGTGGTCGCGCTCGCCCGACTTGTACTGCTTGAGCGCGCTGACCAGGTAGGCCGCGTGCTGCCCGCCGAGCTTGGGCACCGGGTAGACCTCCGGAAAAGCCGTCTTCCACCCCGGGATGCCGTGGCAGCCCATGCACTGGAAGTTCTTCTGCCGGCCGGCGGCGGGATCGCCGGCCGCGAGGGCCGACGAGGCGAGCGCCGCTGCGATGGCGGCAACGATGAGGCGGGTTCGGGACATGGCGTCTCGTTGTGGTCTGGACTTCGGGGGGAAGGCCGCCGGACCTCTTCCCAAGGCCGGCGCGAGTTCGGCGCGGATTATAGCCTACTGTCCCGGCGGGGCGCCACGGCGGGGGCGCGCCTGCCGCTAGCGCAGCACCGTCTCCAGGGGGCCGGGCGCCGCGAGGTGGAAGCCCTGGCCCCAGGGCACGCCGATGGCCACGAGCTTCGCGGCGATCTCCTCGCTCTCCACGTATTCCGCCACGGTGGCGAGCCCCATGGTCTCGGCGATGTGCTGGATCGCCTCCACCAGCGCGTAGTCGAGGTAGTTTCGCGCGATGCCCTTCACGAACAGGCCGTCGATCTTGAGCCCGTCGACGGGGAAGTGCTTCAGGTAGTTGAACGACGAGAGCCCGCTGCCGAAGTCGTCCAGCCAGAAGCGCACGCCCATCCTGCGCAGCGCCTCGATGGCGGACCGGGCGCGCTCGACGTTGGCGATGGCGGCCGTCTCGGTGATCTCGAAGCAGATGCAGTCCGGCGGGACCCCGAACTGCTGCAGTCCCTCGCGCACGACGTCGCCGAACTCGGCGCTGGAGAGCGTGTGCCCCGAGAGGTTGATCGAGAACTCCGCGGGCGCGGACACGCCGCGGTCCCGGGCCAGGCGCCGGAAGTCCGCGAACGCCCGCTCGATCACCCAGCGGTCGATGGTGCGCATGAGGTCGTAGCGCTCGGCCACGGGGATGAAGGACATGGGCAGGATGAGCTCCCCGCCCGTCTCGCTCATGCGCAGCAGCGCCTCCACCCGCGGACGGGCGCCGGGATCGCGCGCCGCGGCCAGCGCGACCACCGGCTGGTAGAGCAGCGTGAAGGTGCCCGCCGAGATCGCGTCGTTGATGCGCTTGAGCCACCCGCGGCTCGTCTGGCGCATGTACTGCGTGGCCTGCGCCTCGTGGAAGGCGACCACGCGGTTGCGTCCCTGCTCCTTGGCGGCGAAGCAGGCGCTGTCGGCCTCGTTGAGGATGGCCGAGATCCCGGAGGTCAGGCGCGTGATGGCCACCACGCCCACGCTCACCCCGACCTGGAAGGCGTGCTCGTTCCACTCGAAGGACCAGGCCTGGACCGCGTCGCGAAGCCGCAGCCCAGCCTGCATGGCGTAGTCGGCGCTGCAGTTCTCGAGGACGACGGCGAACTCGTCGCCGCCGATGCGGGCGAGGAGCTCCTCGTCGCGCAGGCACGCCCTGAGCACCGGCACGAGCCGGCGCAGCAGCTCGTCGCCCGCCAGGTGCCCGAAGGCATCGTTGATGCGGTGCAGGAAGTCGATGTCGAGGTAGACCAGCGCGTGGGTGCTGCCCAGGCTGCGGGCGCTGGCGAGCGCGCTCTCCAGCCGCTCCTCCAGCGTCTTGCGGTTGGCGAGCCCCGTGAGGGGATCGTGCGTCTGCAGGAAGAACACCTGCTGCCGGGAGGTGTCGAGCTTCTCCTGCAGGCGCTGCTCGCGCGACTGGTAGTCCGTCGCGAGCGCGAGAACCTCGCGCTTCAGGCCCTCGAGGGACGGGTCGAGCTCCGGCAGCTCCGCGCCGCGGGTGCCCGCGGCCGTGAGCCGCACCGCCTCGCGGATCACCCCCACCTCCCCCTCCAGCACGCGCGCCGTGCGCCGCGCGATCACGAACACCGAGGCCACGCCGGCGCCGAGCGCCAGCATCCAGGTCCAGGCCTGCGCCGACTGGCTCACCCCGAGCGCGGCGCGAGCGAGCGCGAAGGCGCCGCAGAAGACGGCGATGGGAATGGCGCCGAGGGCAATGAGGCGCGCGGCGAGCTGGCCGACGTCCTTCTTCCGGGCCTCGGGCGTCATGGCGCGCCTACGCGGGTCCGGCGGCCTGCTTCCACAGGCAGCGGCCCTTGCTTTCCTTGTCGATGCGCTCGCACATCGCGGCGTGGGCGGCGATCTCCGCCTCGCTCGCCCGCACCACCACGAGCCGCGCGGGCCGCTCGGCGGCCTGCCCGCCCTCGCCGGGCGAGGCGGAGGCGGCGAGCGAGATGTCGAGCGTGTCCTGGCCGCGCGTCATCGCGAGCCACACGTCCGCGAGCAACTGCGCGTCGAGGAGCGCGCCGTGCAGCGACCGGCGCGAGTTGTCCACCTGGTAGCGCTCGCAGAGGGCATCGAGCGAATTGCGCTTGCCCGGGTGCATCTCGCGCGCCATCGCGAGGGTGTCGGTCACCGGGCAGAAGGTGCGCACGCCCGGCCGCCCGGCGAGCGCGAGCTCCGCGTCGAGGAAGCCCACGTCGAAGGCGGCGTTGTGGATGAGGAGCTCGGCGCCCTCCACGAACTCGATGAACTCGTCGGCGACGTCGGCGAACCGCGGCTTGTCCGCGAGGAATTCGGCGGTGAGCCCGTGGATCTGCACCGCGGCCGCGTCGATCTCGCGCTCGGGATTGAGGTAGCGGTGGAAGTTGCGTCCCGTCGGGCGGCGGTCGAAGAGCTCCACGCAGGCGATCTCGATCACGCGGTGGCCCTCGGAGGGCTCCAGGCCCGTCGTCTCGGTGTCGAGCACGATCCTTCTCACTCGCCGCCCCCGCCTCTCGCCCGGAAGTAATCCGTGTTCATCCGTGGCTATCCGTGTTCATCCGTGTTCCCGCCTTACTGCGGCACGCCGCGATTGGCGAGCTCGTCCGCCCGCTCGTTGCCGTCGTGACCCGCGTGCCCCTTCACCCACCGCCAGTCGACGTGGTGCCGGGCCGCGAGATCGTCGAGCTTCATCCACAGGTCCACGTTCTTCACCGGCGCCTTCGAGGCGGTCTTCCAACCCTTGGCCTTCCAGCCGCGGATCCACTCGGTGATGCCCTTCTGCACGTACTGCGAGTCGGTGTGCAGGATCACGCGGCTGGGGCGCTTGAGGGCCGAGAGCGCCTCGATCACGGCGGTGAGCTCCATGCGGTTGTTGGTGGTCGAGGGCTCGCCCCCGAAGAGCTCGCGCTCCTGGCCGTCGCAGGTGAGCAGGGCCCCCCAGCCTCCCGGGCCGGGATTGCCCTTGCATGCGCCGTCGGTGTAGATCTCGACCGCTCTGGAGGCGGCTTCCTTGCGGGCGGCGGTCACTTGACGATCTTCAGGGACCCCGCCCGCGAGGCGGCCGGCGCCCCCTCGCGCTTGGCGGCGAGCGCCACGCGCTTCTCGCGCGCCACCGCCTCGTGCCATGCCGGCGTGAGCAGGCGCACGCCGCGGACGCGCTTGATGGCCTGCAGCATGTAGACCGCCCCGCCCACGGCCCACCAGCGGTCGCCCGCGGGCTCCATGAACGCGAGGCGCCGCAGCCATGCCTCCTTCTTCACCGGCGGCACGTAGCACACGAGCCGCCCCGCGGAGACCTCGAAGCCCAGCAGCGCCAGCCAGTCCTTCACGCGCAGCAGCGAGACGAACTTGCCGTTCCAGGGCGTCTCGTGGCGCGCGGGGCCGACGACGCTGCGCAGCCCCCACAGGCTCCAGGGGTTGAAGCCCAGGATGATGATGCGGCCCTCGGGCATCATCACGCGGTCGATCTCGCGCAGGAGCGCGTGCGGCTCCTCGGCGAACTCCAGGGCGTGCGGCAGGAGCGCCAGGTCGATCGACTGCGTGGCGATGGGCAGCTCCTCGCCGCGGGCGCGCACGTCCGAGCCCTCGCCCACGTCGATCTTCATGCGGTGCGTGATCCGGTTCTCGCGCAGCAGGTCGAACTGCGGCAATCCCAGCTGCAGCGCGTGGAAGCCGAAGATGTCGGGCGTGACGTCGTCGAGGTATGCGCGCTCCTTCGCGAGGAGGTAGGCTCCCAGCGGGGTCGCGAACCAGTCGGCGAGCGGGTTGGTCGGCATGGGCCAATTCTAATAGACTCGGCGCCTATGTTGCAGAAAGACGGCTTGCGAATCCATCCCGTCCCCGCCTTCGAGGACAACTACCTGTGGGTCCTGGAGGACGGCCGGCACGCCGCGGTCGTCGACCCCGGCGACGAGCATCCCGTGCAGGCCTTCCTCGAATCCCGGGGCCTGGCGCTCACCGCGATCCTCGCCACGCACCACCACGGCGACCACGTGGGCGGCCTGGAGTGGCTCGCGAAGCGCTGGGGCTGCGAGGCCTTCGGGCCCGCCGGCGAGAAGATCGACGGCCTCACCCGGCGCCTGCGCGAGGGCGACCGCATCGTCGTGCCGGGCCTGGACGTGGAGCTCTCCGTCCTCGACGTGCCGGGGCACACGCGCGGGCACATCGCCTACGCCGGGCCCAACCTCGTTTTCTGTGGAGACACCCTCTTCGCCTGCGGCTGCGGCCGGCTCTTCGAGGGCACGCCCGCGCAGATGGCCGATTCGCTCTCGAAGCTCGCGCGGCTTCCCGCCGCCACGCGCGTCTACTGCGCCCACGAGTACACGATGGCGAACATCCGCTTCGCGCTCGCCGTCGAGCCCGGCAACGCGAAGCTCTTCGAGCGCAGCCTGCGCGAGGCGGCCGCGCGCGCGGCCGGCCGCCCCACCCTGCCGAGCACGATCGGCGAGGAACTCGACACCAACCCCTTCCTGCGCTGCGCCGCCCCGGAAGTCGTGGCCGCGGCCTCGAAGCACGCGGGCCGCGCGCTCGCCACGCCGGTGGAGGTCTTCACGGCGGTGCGCGAGTGGAAGAACGGCTTCCGCTGAAGCGCCCATGTTTTTCTAGATCGGCTCGTTCCTCGACCATGCCCGACTTCGTCCTGCGTCCCGCGCGCCCCGCCGACTGCGGCGAGATCGACCGCCTCATCCACGAGCTCGCCGTCTACGAGAAGCTCGCCCACCAGAAGGTCGGCACGCCCGAGGAGCTGCAGCGCGCCCTCTTCGGCGAGCGCCCGGCCTGCGAGGCCATCGTCGCCGAGCGCGGCGGCCGCGCCGTGGGCTTCGCGCTCTTCTTCACCACCTTCTCCACGTTCCTGTGCCGGCCCGGCATCTACCTCGAGGACGTCTTCGTGGAGCCGGCGCACCGGGGACTGGGCATCGGCAAGGCGATCCTGCGCCACCTCGCCGCGCTCGCCGTGGAGCGCGGATGCGGGCGCTTCGAGTGGCGCGTGCTCGACTGGAACGAGCCCTCGATCCGCTTCTACGAGTCGCTGGGCGGCAAGGTGCTTCCGGAGTGGGAGCTCGTGCGGATGACGGCTCCGGAGTTCGAGGCGCTGGCGAAGGCGTAGAATGCGCGCTGGCCGCCCACGAGGCGGCCGGTTTTTTTTCCCGCTGGAGACCCCATGCCCGAATCCCTCGCCCGCGACTTCCGGGCCATCGCCCCCGCCGTCGACTTCTGCGCCCTGCGCTTCGTGGAGGAGTCCTCCGAGATCCTCACCGTGCGCCAGGACGTCCCCGAGCCCCCGCAGCTTTCCACCGACCGCGGCGCCATGGTCACGGTCATCGACAAGGGCGGGCTGGGTTACGCGGCCACGAGCGACCTCACGCAGGCGGGGCTTCGCGAGGCGGCCGATCGGGCCCTGCGGCTCGCGCGGCTCACGGCGGGCCGCACGGTCGTGGACTACGGCGCCATCGAGATGCCGCGCCCGAAGGGGACCTACCGCTCGCCGCTCGCCGACGACCCGGCGCGCCTCACGCGCCGCGAGAAGTACGACCTGCTCGCGGGCGAGGCGAGCCAGTGCCGCATCGACCCGCGCATCGTCGACTGGGAGGCGGGCCTGTGGACCACGCGCACGCGCCAGGCCTACCTCACGGCCGACGGCGGCGAGGTGGAGCAGGAGTTCCGCTACCTGGTCCCCAACCTGTCGGCCACCGCGCACGCCGACGGCGTCACCCAGACGCGCTCCCACGCCGGCCGCGGCAACGGCTTCTGCCGCCAGGGCGGGCTGGAGATCCTCGACGCGTTCGGGCTGAAGGGCAGCGGGCGCGCGGTGGCCGAGGGGGCGCTGGAGCTCCTGGCCGCGCCCAACTGCCCCAGCGGGAAGATGGACGTGCTGCTGATGCCCGACCAGATGATGCTGCAGATCCACGAGTCCATCGGGCATCCGCTGGAGCTCGACCGCATCCTCGGCGACGAGAGGAACTTCGCCGGCACGAGCTTCGTGACCCTCGACATGTTCGGCTCCTACCGCTACGGCTCGGAGCTCCTCGACGTCACCTTCGATCCGACGCGCGCCGAGGAATTCGCCTCCTACGGCTGGGACGACGACGGCTCCGCGGCCGAGCGCCAGTACCTCATCCGCAAGGGCCTCCTCGAGCGCCCGCTGGGCGGGGCCATCTCGCAGGCCCGCGCCGGCATCGCCGGAGTCGCCAACACCCGCGCCTGCGCCTGGAACCGCGCTCCCATCGACCGCATGGCCAACCTCAACATCGAGCCCGGCGCCTCGACGCTGGAGGAGCTGGTCGCCGGCATCGAGCACGGCATCATGATGCGCACCAACGTCTCGTGGTCGATCGACGACTCGCGCAACAAGTTCCAGTTCGGCTGCGAGTGGGGGCGGATGATCCGGAACGGAAAGCTCGCCGAGGTGGTGAGGAACCCCAATTACCGCGGAATCTCGGCGACCTTCTGGCGCTCGCTCACCGGCGTGGGCGACGCCTCGACCTTCGAGGTGATGGGCACGCCGTTCTGCGGCAAGGGCGAGCCCAACCAGGTCATCCGGTGCGGTCACGCCTCTCCCGCCTGCCGCTTCGCCGGCGTCGAGGTCTTCGGGGGCGCGCAATGAGCATGAAGGCGTACTTCCACGAGCTGGCGGACTTCGTGCAGTCGCTCGCGGGAGCGGGCGAGGTGATCGCCTCGGGCTTCGCCGCGGAGACCTCGGACTTCGTGCGCTTCAACCGCAGCGCCGTGCGCCAGGCCACGAGCGTGCGCCAGGTGCGCTGGACGCTCACCCTCATCCGCGACGGCCGCCGGGCGGACGCGACCGCCACGCTCGCGGGCACGATCGCCGCGGACCGCGGCGAGCTCAAGGCGATGCTCGCGGAACTGCGCGCCGGCATCGCCGACGCCCCCGCGGACCCGTACCTGCTCCTTCCCGGGGAACCCGTGAACACCGAGCGCGAGGCCGCGGGGGAGATCCCCGATTGCGCGCGCGTGATCGACGCGGTCGCCGAGGCCGGCCGCGGGCTCGACCTCGTCGGGCTCTACGCGGGCGGGCCGATCCTGGAGGGCTTCGCCAACTCGCTGGGGCAGCGCAACTGGCAGCGCGTCGACAACTTCAACTTCGAGTGGTGCCTGTACCACGACCGCGACAAGGCCGTGAAGACCTCGTACTCCGGCCCGCGCTGGGAGGCCGCGGCCTTCGAGGCGAAGATGCGCTTCGCGCGCGAGCAGCTCGCCCTGCTCGGGCGCCCGGCGCGCTCCCTCGATCCCGGCCGCTACCGCGCCTACCTCTCGCCTGCCGCGATGGAGGACGTGATCGGGATGCTGTGCTGGGGCGGCTTCGGGCTGAAGAGCCAGCGCACCAAGCACAGCCCGCTCATGCGCCTGGCGGACGGCGCGGCGAGCCTGGACGCGCGCGTGAGCCTCGCGGAGAACACGGCCGACGGGCTCGCCGCGGGATTCCAGCGCGACGGCTTCGTGCGGCCCGCGCGCGTGGAGCTCATCCGCGCCGGGCGCCCGGGCGACTGCCTCGCCTCCCCGCGCTCGGCCCGGGAATACGGCGTGGCGACCAACGGCGCCAATGCCGAGGAGGTGCCGGAGTCCCTGGAGCTCTCGCCCGGCGAGCTCGCGCAGGCCGACGCGCTCGAGGCGCTGGATCGCGGCATCTACGTGGGCAACCTCTGGTACCTCAACTTCTCCGACCGCTCCGCCTGCCGCATGACGGGCATGACGCGCTTCGCGTCCTTCTGGGTCGAGGACGGCGAGATCCGCGCGCCGCTCAACGTCATGCGTTTCGACGACACCGCCTACCGCATCCTGGGCTCGGAGCTCGAGGCGCTCACCCGGGAGCGCGAGCTCATCCTCCAGGGCGGCACCTACGGGGCGCGCAACACCGCCTCGATGCGCCTGCCGGGGGCGCTGGTGCGCGACTTCACCCTCGTCCTCTAGGGCGATTGACGCCGGGGGCCCGTCCGCGTAGCATGAAAAAGTTCATAGGAAACAACGATTAAGCCAATGGCGTTGAAGCGGAATCCGAGGTGGATCCCGCTGCTCGCGGCCCTGGTCGCGAGCAGCGTGCTGGCCTCCCCTCCTTCCCCGTCCGCGAAGGCCCCCGCGGCCGTCTCCTACGCCATCCCCGACGCCTTCGACGATCCCGAGGTCCCGCTGCCGGACCCCGATCTCTGGCAGCGCATCCGCAACGGCTTCCTGCTCGATCCGCTGGACTCGCGGCTGGTGCAGGAGCACGAGGCCTGGTACTCGAGCCGCCCGGACTACATCAAGCGCTTCGTCGACCGCGGCAGCCGCTACCTGCACCACATCGTGGAGGAGGTGGAGAAGCGCGGCATGCCCACGGAGATCGCGCTGCTGCCGGTGGTGGAGAGCGCGTTCAACCCGCAGGCCTACTCGCGCTCGAAGGCCTCCGGGCTGTGGCAGTTCATCCCCTCGACGGGCAGGAACTACGGCCTGGCGCAGGACCACTGGAAGGACAACCGCCGCGACATCGTGGCCGCCACCCACGCGGCGCTCAACTACCTGCAGCGCCTCTACGACATGTTCGGGAGCTGGGAGCTCGCGCTCGCCGCCTACAACTGCGGCGAAGGCTGCGTGGGGCGCGCCATCGCGGCCAACCAGAGGAAGGGCCTGCCCACCGACTACCTGAGCCTGAAGCTCCCGCCGGAGACGATGAACTACGTGCCCAAGCTCGTGGCGGTGAAGAACATCGTGCTCGCCCCGGCGCTCTACGGCATCGACCTGGAGTCGATTCCCGACCAGCCCTACTTCACCACGGTGGAGGCGCCCGAGAAGATCGACGTGAAGCTCGCGGCCAGGCTCGCCGGCATGCCCGAGGAGGACTTCCTCGCGCTCAACCCCGCCTACAACAAGCCGGTGGCCGTGGTGCCCACGGGAACGCTCGTGCTGCCGCTGGACAAGGCGGACGTCTTCCGCGAGAACCTCGAGAACTGGGACCAGCCCCTGGTCACCTGGACCACGATCCAGGGCAAGAAGGGCGAGTCCATCCACGTCATCGCCAAGCGCTACGGGCTTTCCGGGACGACGCTCGCGCAGGTGAACAAGCTGCAGGTGAACAAGAAGGGACGGCTCACCGTCACCCAGCCCATCCTCGTGCCGGGACGGGGCAAGCCGGCCACGCAGGTCGCTTCCACGCAGCCCGCGCAACCCGCCGCGCCCGCCAGGGCGGCGGTGGCCGCGGCCCCGGCCGCCGAGCGGACCACCAGCTTCTACACGGTCAGGGCGGGCGACACCCTCTACGGGATCGCCCGCCAGTTCGGCCGGGCCGTGCCCGACCTGCTGCACCTCAACAACCTCACCGCCCGCGCCGTCATCCAGCCCGGGCTGCGCCTCCGGGTCTGGTAGCAGCAGAGGGACTGGTCCCAGCCACGAGAAAAAGGGGACGGGTCCAGGACCCGTCCCCTTTTTCGATGGGACCAGTCCCCTCAGAGGTTCGCGGCGGCGAATTCCCAGTTGAGCAGCTTGTCGATCACCGCGTTCACGTAGTCGGCGCGGCGGTTCTGGTGGTCCAGGTAGTAGGCGTGCTCCCAGACGTCGATGGTGAGGAGCGGCTTCAGGCCCTGGGTCATCGGCACCTCGGCGTTGCCGGTCTTCACGACCTTGAGCTTGCCGGCGGAATCGGCCACGAGCCAGCCCCAGCCGCTGCCGAACTGCGACACGGTGGTGGCGGAGAGCTGCTTCTTGAACTCCTCGAAGCTGCCGAAGGACTCGTTGATCCGGTCGGCCACCTTGCCCGTGGGCACGCCGCCGCCGTTGGGCTTCAGGCTCTTCCAGTAGAAGTCGTGGTTCCAGATCTGCGCGGCGTTGTTGAAGAGCGGCGCCTTGTCGGCCTTGCCGGCGGTGGCCATCACCACTTCCTCGAGGCTCTTGCCCTCGAGCTCCGTGCCCTTCACGAGGTTGTTGAGGTTGTCCACGTAGGTCTTGTGGTGCTTGCCGTGGTGGAAGCCGATCGTGTTGG
>JAHCLE010000097.1 GCA_026125445.1 Burkholderiales bacterium | reverse complement strand
CTCTGGGGGGCGCGGGACCTCCGGCACGTGGGCGCCCGGCTCGATCCGGGCGAGCATCTCGAGGTCTTCCCGGCCCGCGTGGAAGACGCGCTGGACTGGGTGCGGGAGGGGCTCGTCACCGACACCAAGACCATCATTGGACTATTGTGGTGGGACCGGTTCGGCCGGTCGAGGTAAAGTAAGGGGTAGGAAACCGGAAGATCCCGGCAGAAAGGAAGAAGAAAAATGTCGTCCCAGTCGGCAAGATCGGCGGATTACGACCTCCTCGTCATCGGCGGCGGCATCAACGGCGCCGGAATCGCGCGCGATGCGGCGGGCCGCGGCCTCAAGGTGCTGGAAGTGGAGATGGCGGACCTCGCCTCGGCCACCAGCGGCTGGAGCTCCAAGCTCATCCACGGGGGGCTTCGCTACCTCGAGTACTACGAGTTCCGCCTCGTGCGCGAGGCGCTCGAGGAGCGCGAGGTGCTCCTCAACGCCGCGCCCCACATCGTGCGGCCCATGCGCTTCGTGCTCCCGCACGACAAGACGATGCGCCCGGTGTGGATGATCCGCATCGGCCTGTACATGTACGACCACCTGGGCAAGCGCGTGTCGCTGCCGGGCTCGCACACCGTCAACTTCCCGCACATCGAGTTCAGCGCCGGCCTCAAGCCCGACATCCGCTCCGGCATCATCTATTCCGACTGCCGCGTGGACGACGCGCGCCTGACGATCCTCACCGCGATGTCGGCGCGCGACAAGGGCGCCACGGTGCTCACGCGCACCAAGTTCACCGGCGGGCGCCGCGAGAACGGGCTCTGGACGGCCGAGCTCCAGGACATGCGCACGGGGGCGCGGCGCACCGTCACGGCGGCCGCCATCGCGAACGTCGCCGGCCCGTGGGTCTCCAGCGTGCTCCAGGGGGTTCCGCACAAGGCCACGGGCGCCAAGGTGCGCCTGGTCAAGGGCAGCCACATCGTGGTCCCCAAGGTGCATTCGCTGGGCCACGCCTGCATCCTGCAGAACGTCGACCGGCGCGTGATCTTCGTGATCCCGTTCGAGGGCAAGTGGAGCCTCATCGGCACGACCGACGTCCCCGTGGACACGCCCGAGGAGGCGGTCGACATCACGAACAAGGAGACGGACTACCTCATCGAGGCGGCCAACCGCTTCCTCGCCAAGCCCATCTCGCGCGCGGACGTCGTCTGGACCTTCGCCGGCGTTCGCCCGCTCTACGACGACGGCAAGTCCGACCCCTCGTCGATCACTCGCGACTACGTGTTCGAGCTGGACGAGGAGGGCGGCAAGGCTCCCGTGCTTTCCGTGTACGGCGGCAAGCTCACCACCTACCGCTGCCTGGCCGAGACGGCGCTGGCCAAGCTCGCGCCCTTCCTGCCGCCCCAGGGCCCGAAGTGGACGAAGGAGGCGCACCTGCCGGGCGGCGACATGCCCAACTACAACGCGTTCCGCGACGAGATGTTCGACCGCTACAAGGGCTTCCCGCGCGAGATCCTCGACGGCGTCGTGCGCCGCCACGGCAGCCGCACGCCCTACGTGCTGGGCGACATCCAGCGCGTCGAGCAGCTCGGCCGCAACTTCGGCGCCGGGCTCACCGAGCGCGAGATCGAGTGCCTCATCGCCGACGAGTGGGCCGAGACCGCCGAGGACATCCTCTGGCGCCGCACCAAGTGCGGCATCCACATGGACGCCGCCCAGCGCCAGGCCGTCGAGGACTACCTCAAGAGCCGCAAGCCCGCGTAGCGGCCCATCCGCCGCAGCAGGGTCGACCTTTGAGCGGGCACATCGCGCCGGACCGGCAAGGAGCTTCGCGAAGAGGAGTCCTTGGCCGAGACTGCGTTGGCGCTGCGGGTCGGCACGGCGTGAAGCGCAGAAGGGATCGGGGTCGGGAGGGTGGATGCATTTTTTTGGTTTTGGGCCGAATGAGGTTGCTATTGGCGTCGATCCTCTGGCCTATGTCGACATGGGTTCAGGCAGCGATACCGGGAGCAATTTGACTCGGCCCAAAACCAAAAAAATACATCCACCCTCCCGACCCCTGCCATGTCGGAGTGACCCACGCGTCCCACTCCGTACCGACCACCCGCACTCCGAACCATGATTCCCCTAGCCGAATTCCCGCTGGAAGCGCGCCGCGCGATCCGCGGCGTGCTCGCCGACATCGACGACACGCTCACGACGCACGGCCGGCTGCACGCGGTGGCCTATGCGGCGCTGGAGCGCCTGCGCGCGGCCGGGCTCCTCGTGATCCCGGTCACGGGCCGCCCGGCGGGGTGGTGCGACCACATCGCTCGCATGTGGCCGGTGGACGCGGTGGTGGGCGAGAACGGCGCGTTCTGGTTCCGCCACGACGCAAGCGCCGGCCGTCTCGTGAAGCGCTACGTGATCGGGGACGCGGAACGGGCGCGCCGCGCCGATCGCCTGGACGCCATCGCCCGGCGGATCCTCGCCGAGGTCCCGGGCAGCGGCATCGCCTCCGACCAGCCCTACCGCGAGGCCGACCTCGCGATCGACTTCTGCGAGGACGTGCCGCGCCTGCCGCGCGAGGCCATCGCGCGAATCGTCGCGATCATGGAATCCGAGGGCCTCACCGCCAAGGTGAGCTCCATCCACGTGAACGGCTGGTTCGGGGGCTACGACAAGCTCTCCACCTCGCGCCTGGCGCTGGCCGAGGACTTCGGCGTCGACCTCGACCGCGACAGGGAGCGCTTCGTGTTCGCGGGCGACTCGCCCAACGACCAGCCGATGTTCGCCTTCTTCCCCAACGCGGTGGGCGTGGCCAACGTGCGCGAGATGGCCGACCTCATGTCGGTGCTTCCGCGCTTCGTCACGCCATCGGCGGGCTCCGCGGGCTTCGCGGAGCTCGCCGACGCGATTCTCGCGGCACGCTAGTCCCGCGCAGGGCGGGACCGCCGGCCTCACCCGAGGTCCACGGGGATGAAGAGCTTGCTGTCGTTTCGCTGCACGAGGAGCGCCAGGTGCTTGCCGCCCTTGGCGACGAGCTCGCGCAGCTGCTCGGGCGACTTCACGGGCTGGCCGTTCAGGGCGAGGACGATGTCGCCCTCCTGGATGCCGGCTTTCTCCGCGGGGCCGCTCACGTCCTCGACCACGAGGCCGTCCCTGGCGTCGATCTCGCGGCGCTCGTCGCGCGTGAGGGGCCGCACCGCGAGGCCCAGCCGGCCGGAAGGCGCGGAGCCGCCGTCGCGGGCCGCCACCTTCTCGCCCTTGCGCTCGCCCACGGTGATGGCGAGCTTGCGCCCGGCGCCCTTGCGCCAGACCTCGAGGTTCGCCTTCGTCCCGGGCGCCGTTTCGGCGACGAGGACCGGCAGGTCGCTCGAGCGCTCGATGGCCTTGCCGTCCATGGCGGTGATGACGTCGCCCGGCTCCAGCCCGGCGCGCTCGGCGGGGCTGCCCTTCTCCACTTCGGCGACGAGCGCGCCGCGCGGCCGGTCCAGGCCGAAGGAGTCGGCGAGCGCCGCGTTCACTTCCTGCACGGTGACGCCGAGGCGCCCGCGAGTCACCCTGCCGTGCGCCGCGAGCTCGTCCTTCACCTTCAGCGCGATCTCGATCGGCACGGCGAAGGACAGGCCCTGGTAGCCGCCCGTGCGGCTGTAGATCTGCGAGTTGATCCCGATCACCTCGCCGGCCAGGTTGAAGAGCGGCCCGCCGGAGTTGCCGGGGTTCACGGCCGCGTCGGTCTGGATGAACGGCACGAAGCCGCCGTCCGGCAGCGAGCGCGACTTGGCGCTCACGATGCCCGCGGTCACGGTGTTCTCGAAGCCGTACGGGGCGCCGATCGCCACCACCCACTCGCCGACGTGCGTCGCCGCCGAGTTGCCCAGCCGGACGGTGGGCAGGTTCTTCGCGTCGATCTTGAGCAGCGCCACGTCGCTCTGCGCGTCGGCGCCCACCACCTTCGCCTTGAACTCGCGGCGGTCGGTGAGCTTCACGCTCACCTCGGAGGCGTCGTCGACCACGTGGGCGTTGGTGAGGATGTAGCCGTCCGCGCTCACGATGAAGCCGGAGCCCTGGCCGCGCATCGGGGCGGGCTTGGGCATCTCGGGCATGCGGAAGCCGCGGAAGAACTCGAAGAACGGGTCCTGGCGGTCGCTGCCGCCGAAGCCCGGGATCGAGTACGACGCCTTGACGTTGGAGGTGACGCTGATGTTCACGACCGCGGGGCCGTACTTGTCCACGAGCTCGCTGAAGTTGGTGAGCTGAAGCCTCGGCGCCGCGGCGAGGGCCGGGGCGGTCGCAGGGGCCGTCACGGCCGCGGGCGGGGTCACGGCGGCGACGTGGTCGCGCCATGCGAGGACGCCCGTGGAGGCGAGGCCGGCGGCGGCGAGCAGGGCGATGAGGATCTTGGGCTTCATGTCGGGTCTCCTGTCGAAAAGCGGCGCGATTGCGCGCCGCGACGGGGACCACTGTCCGCCCGGAGGCTTAGGCGGGACTTAAGGCGGCGCGGGCCGCGGACCGCAGGAACTCCACCCGTACGCACAGCCCCCGGCCGCCGAGGCCATCGTCGAGCGAGACGCTCGCCCCGTGCCGGTCGGCGACTTCCTTCACGATCGCGAGCCCCAGGCCGCTGCCGGGACCTTCCGCGTTCTCGCCGCGGTAAAAGCGGTGGAAGACGCGCTCGCGCTCGCCAGGCGGGATTCCCGGGCCATCGTCGGCGACGGCGAGGTAGGCGCCGCGCCCGTCCTGCCCCGTCGTCACGCGCACCGTCCCGCCCGCGGGCGTGTAGCGCACGGCGTTGCGCACGAGGTTGTCGGCGAGGATGGCGAGCGCCGCGGGCTCCCCGGGGATGGCGGCCGGGCCGTCCACCGTGACGCCGATGTCGAGACGCTTCGCGGCGGCTTCCGCGCCATGGTGCTCGACCGCCAGGCGCGCGATGTCCGCGAGGTCGACGGGCACCACGGGCTCGGCGGGTGCGTCCGGCGACTGGCGCGCCAGCGCGAGGAGCTGCTCCACCAGGCGCGTGGCGCGCTCCACGCCCTGGCGCAGCGCATCGTGGGCCTCGTCGCGCTTGCGCTCGGAGCGCGCGCGCGTGGCGAGCTGGAGCTGCAGCGTGAGCGCCGTGAGGGGGCTTCGCAGCTCGTGGGCGGCGTCGGCCACGAACCGGCGCTGGCTGGCGAGCGCCGCCTCGAGGCGGCCGAGGAGCGAATTGAGCGCGTGGATGAGGGCGCGAACCTCCTCCGGCGCATCGTTCGCGGATATCGGCGCGAGCGACGCGGGACTGCGCCGCGAGACCGCGGCCGCCGTGCGCTCGAGCGGCGCCAGCTCGCGCCCGACGAGCCGCCAGATGAGCAGCCCCATGAGCGGAAGTGCCACCAGGAAAGGCAGCAGCGTGCGCCACGCGGCCTGGGCCGCCAGCCGGTCGCGCACGGCCACCGGCTGCGAGACCTGGATCGTGAGCCCGCGCTGCTGCACGGCGTAGACGCGCCAGGCGCCGCCCGCCAGCGCCACGGTCGAGAAGCCGATCTGGACGAAGGAAGGCATGCCGGCCCCGGGCAGCGAGTCGTAGAGGAGCGAGCCGTCGGACGACCAGACCTGGATCGCGAGGTCGAGCGCCTCGTCGCCCTGCAGCGCCTCGGCCAGCGCCGCCGTGCTGAAGCTGCGGTCGCGCAGCGTGAGCGCGACCTGGCGAAGCTGGTAGTCGAAGATCTCGCTCGCCTCGCCCAGGGCCTGGAAGAACACGACGCCCGCCGCGAGCAGGCCGCCCGCCAGGACGCTCGTGAGCAGCCAGAATAGGAGCCGGCGGCGGATCGACATCAGGCGCCGTCCGCGGCCAGCGTGTAGCCCAGGCCGCGCACGTTGCGGATGAATCCCGGTTCGAGCTTGCGGCGCAGCCCGTGCACGTAGACCTCGATCGCGTTGCTGCCGATCTCCTCGTTCCAGCCGTAGAGGCGCTCCTCGAGCTGGGCGCGCGAGAGGATCGCACCGGGCCGCTCGGCGAGCGCGGCGAGGAGCGCGTACTCGCGGCCCGGGAGCTCCACGCGGCGGCCGCGCCAGGTGACCTCGTGGGTGGCCGGGTCCAGGGTGAGAGAGCCGACCTTCACGCGGGCGCGCGCGCGGCCGGCGCGCCTGCGGACCAGGGCGCGCACGCGCGCTTCGACCTCCTCGAGGTCGAAGGGCTTCACCACGTAGTCGTCGGCCCCCGCGTCGAGCCCCGCGACGCGGTCGGCCACGGCGTCGCGGGCGGTGAGGATGATGACGGGGGTCTCGTCGGAGCGGGCCCGCATCGAGCGCAGGATCGAGAGCCCGTCGCGCCGGGGCAATCCCAGGTCGAGCAGCACCATCTCGTGGACTCCGGTGGCGAGCGCGGCCTCGGCCTGCCCGCCGTCGCGCACCCAGTCGACGGCGAAGCCGTCCTGCCGCAGGCCGTCGCGGGCCGCGGCGCCGATCATCGCATCGTCCTCGACGAGGAGCAGGCGCATGTCCCGGGGGCGCGTCGCGCCGGGGAAGGATATGCCTGCTGTGACGCGGGAGGGGGCGGAAGGTTCCCGCCTCAGTCCTTCGTTTCCTCGGGAAGCTTGCCCATCTCGGCGAGGATGGTGAGGAAGGTGTCGCGCCGGAAGGGCTTGGCGAGCGTGCCGTCGAAGCCCTGCGCGATCTTCTCGGCGCGGAACGCGGGCGAGTGGTCGATGCTCGTGGCGTAGATCCTCGTCGCTTCCGGATCGCGCTTGATGTGGCCGCGCAGGATCCCGGGCGCGTCGGGCCCGTCGAGCCCCTCGATCCCGGTGTCGACCAGCACGAGGTCGTAGAGGTCCTGGTCGAGGGAAGCCGTGGCCTCGGCGAGGTCGGAGGCCACCACGAGGCTGGAGTCGCGCTTCCTGAGGATGTGGGCGGCCAGCATGTGGCTGTCGCGGTGCGGGTCCACGAGCAGGATGGTCGCGCCCTTGCGCTGCTCGCGAAGCGAGTGGCGGGTGACGAGCGTGGGCGTCTCGTCGGCATCCACGGAGGCGCCGGTGACCGCGACGATCGCGTCGTTGAGCTGCTTGTCCGCGAGCGGGTAGCGCAGGTATGCGGCGATGCCGTTCTCGCGGCAGGCGATGGCGTCGCCGGGGCGACCCTCGGTGGCGAGCATCATCACCAGCGTGCCGCCGAGGCTGGGATGGTTCTTCACGCGGAAGGCGAGCAGGAACCCGTCCTGCACCGCCATGCGGTTGGACACCAGCATGAGCGGCACCGGGCTGCCTTCCTCGTGCATGCGCTCCAGGAGCGCGATGGCCATCGCCGCGTTGTCGGCCTCCATCGGCGTCATTCGCCAGCCGCGCAGCAGGTTCGAGAGCTCGTGGCGCTGCGCCGGGTCCTCGCTCACCACCAGCACCGGCATCGCCACCAGCGAGACGTAGGAGGCGCGTCGCGGCGGCGGCGGCGCCTCGCCCACCGGGAACTCGATGGTGAAGGCGTACACCGGGTCCGCGGGTCGCGCGCCCACGGCCAGGCGCCCGCCCATGGCCGCCACCATGAAGCGCGCGACGGCCACGCCCATGCCGGCCTCGGCCGACGAGCGCGGCGACGCCTTCTCCGGGGTGGTCGCCGAGACCGCGAAGGAGAGGTGGATGCCGGTCTCGGTCGTGTATTCCGGGGAGATGGCGAGCTGGACCTCGGAGCCGGGGAAGACCGCGAAGGCGCTCTCGAGGAGGTTGCGCAGCAGCAGCTGCAGGCGCTCGACGTCGCCCTCGAGGACGTCGGGAACGTCCTGCTCCACCTTCACGCGCAGGCGGCAGCCGCTTTCCTCGGCGCCGTGGACGACGCGCTTCACCAGGTCGGCCACGGCCCCGCGCAGGCGGAACTCGGCGGCCGAGAGCTCGATGCCGCCCTCGACCTTCGAGAAGTCCACGAGGTCGCCGATGGCGACCAGCGCCGTCTCGGTGGAGGCGCGGATGCGCTGGAAGTGCTCGACGAGGGCCGGGTCGAACTCCATCTGCTGGGCGCGGATGGAGATCGCCGACAGCCCCTCGAGGGCCACGGAGAGCTCGGCGCCGATCTTCTCGATGAGCGCGATCTCGGAGGCGCCGCGGTCGGCCTCCTCGGCCGCCTCGCCGGTGGCCGTGTGCGACGACCACAGCGCGCCGGCCGGCTCCTCGTCCACCAGCAGGGGCTGGCGCTCGAGCGTGGCGGGCGGGGCGTCGGGGCGGGCGAGCGCCACGCTCGCCGTGGCGTCGGGCTTGCGGTGCGCCTTCGCGAGCGCCTTGGCGTCCACCGCCTTCGAGCGGCCGATGACCTCGACGGCGGGAAGCCCCAGCAGCGACTGCGGCGCGCTCTCCAGCCCCAGGAGCCGGCAGAAGGCCTCGTTCACCAGTTCCACCTCGCCCTCGGCGTTCTCGATGAGCGCGGCGTTGGGAGAGGCCTCGACCAGCGCCATGAGGCGCGCGCTCGTCAGGTTGAGCGCGCTCTCGGTCTCGCGCTGCCCGGCGATGTCGACGAGGACGGCCACGACGCCCGCGGGCTTCTCGCGCGCATCGAGCGCTGGCTGCAGGGAGAGCTGCACCCAGTCGCCGGTGGCGGCCACGCGCGCGTCGATGAGGGCGGAGGCGGTCTTGCCCTCGACGATGCGCGCCACGTTCTGCTGCACGCGGCGCGAATCGTCCTTGTGGAAGAAAGTCGGCAGCGCGTGACCGGCCACGCCGTGGTCGGGGTCGCCGGCGAGCTGCACGAAGGAAGGATTGGCGAAGGCCACCACGCCCTTGGCGTCCGCGATCGCCACCGCGGTGCGCAGCGTCTCGACGATCCGCCGGAAGTCCTCGGTGGCCATGGGCTCTAGCGCGCCGGGCCGCCCTCGGCGGCCGTGCGCAGGAGGGCGATGAGGTGGCGGGTGGCCGGGTGCACGTCCGCGTCCGCCGTCCCGGCCAGGCCCGGCAGGATGCGCCCGGCGATCGCCTTGCCCAGCTCGACGCCGAACTGGTCGAAGGGATTCACGCCCCACAGCACCGCCTGGGCGTAGACCTTGTGCTCGTAGAGGGCCACCAGCGCGCCGAGGGAGGCGGGCTCGAGCGCGGGCAGGACGATCGTCGTGCTGGGGCGGTTGCCGGGGCAGTCGCGGTGCGGGTTGCCGGTGGAGCGCCCCGTCATGAGGGCCTCGGACTGGGCGAGCGCGTTGGCGAGCAGCACGGCGTGGTCGGCCTCGCGCGAGCCCATGGGACGGGCCACGACGATGAAGTCGCCCGAAGCCTCGTCCGTGCCCTGGTGCAGCCACTGGTAGAACGCGTGCTGGCCCAGCGTTCCCGCCTCGCCGAAGAGAGCGGGGCAGGTGGGAACGTGTACGGCCTCGCCGCCGGCTTCCACGCGCTTGCCGTTGGATTCCATCTCCAGCTGCTGCAGGTAGCCCGGCAGGCTCGCCAGGCGTTGCGCGTAGGGCAGCACCACGTGCACCGGGATGCCCAGGAAATCGCGGTTCCACACGCCCACGGCGCCCAGCAGGAACGGGACGTTGCGCTCCGGCGGCGCCGAGCGGAACTCGAGGTCGACCGCGTGCGCCCCGGCGAGGAAACGCTCGAAGGCGTTCATGCCCAGCGCGATGGCCACCGGCAGGCCCACGCTCGACCACACGGAATAGCGCCCGCCCACCCAGTCGCCGAAGGGGAAGACGTTCGCCTCGGGGATGCCGAAGCGGCCGGCCTCGGCCACGTTCGCCGTGGCGGCCACGACGTGCCGGGCCACCGCCGCCTCGCCCAGCGCGCCCGAAAGCCAGCGCCGCGCGGCCGCGGCGTTCGCCATCGTCTCCTGCGTGGTGAAGGTCTTGGAAGCCACGACCACCAGCGTGGAGGCCGGGTCCAGCCCGCGCAGGGCGTCGTCGAGGGCGGCGGGGTCGACGTTGGCGACGAACCGCACCTCCGGGCCGTCGGCCATCGCGGCCAGGGCCTCCACGGCGAGGCGCGGGCCGAGGTAGGAGCCGCCGATGCCCAGCGCCAGGACGTGCCGGATGCGCTGGCCGGTGGCGCCCTTCCACGAGCCGTCCCGCACGGCGGTGGAAAAGACGCGCATGCGCTCGCGGCAGCGGCGCACCTGGGCCTGCACGTCCTCGCCGCCGGCCACGAAGCGCTCGTCGCCGCGCAACGCCACGTGCAGCGCCGGGCGGTCCTCGGTGTTGTTGACGCGCTCGCCGGCGAAGAGGCGGGAGACGGCGCCGGAAAGGTCCCGCTCCCGCGCGAGGTCCGCCAGGCGGCGGAGGGTGTCGGCCGTCAGGCGCTGCTTGGAGAAATCCACCTGCAGGCCGGCGCAGCCGAAGGTGAGGGAGCCGCCGCGGCCGGGATCGGCGGCGAAGAGCTCCTCCATGCGCTCGCCCGCGATCTCGTCGCGGTGCGCCTCGAGGTCTCGCCAGGCGGGGCAGGAGGTCGGGGAAGGCACGGGGGCGCCGGCTGCAATGGGGGTGCCGGGATTATAACTGCCGGAGGGCGCTCAACCGGTGGTGAGCCCGGCCACGCCCAGCGCCATGCCGGCGGCGGCCACCAGGCGGCGCAGGAGGTCGCCCTCCTTGAGGAAGTGGGCCCCCATGAGGGCCGCGAAGAGGATCGAGACCTCCCGGGCCGGGGCCACCAGGCTCACCGGGGTGAAGACCATGGCCGTGAGCACCAGGATGTAGGAAAGGGGCGACAGGAGGGCGATCGCGATCACCGTCCCGCGCCGCTCGCGCCAGGCCTGGCCGACGGAGCCGGGCCAGCGCCGCTGCGTGAAGGGCACGAGCACGAGCGAGCGGAAGAAATTGCAGCCCCAGTCGTAGACGAGCGGCGGGATGAGCCAGGCGGCCACGCTCGCCTTGTCCGTGATCGTGTAGATCGAGATGGTGAATCCCGTGAGGAGCGCGAAGCCCACGGCCTGCCGGGCGTCGGACTTGTGCCACGAGAAGGGATTTCCGGTGAGCACCAGCGCCGAGGCCACGACCAGGCCGGCGCCGGCGATCGCGAGCGGGCCCGGCCGCTCGCCGAGCACCAGCACCGCGACGGCGATGGTGAGCAGCGGGCCGGTGGCGCGCGCGAGCGGGTAGACGATCGAGAGGTCGCCGCCGCTGCGATAGGCGCGGTCGAGGAGCAGGAAGTATGCGGTGTGCACCAGGCCGCTGCCGAGCATGAGCGCCAGGTGCACGGGGCGGAAGTCGTAGCCCTGGATCCAGGCCGCGCCCGCCACCACCGGCGCGTAGGCCACGAGCGAGACGAGGCAGGCGGCGGTGATGATGCCGGGC
>JAHCLE010000096.1 GCA_026125445.1 Burkholderiales bacterium | reverse complement strand
GGCTCGGCGTGGTCGTACGTCGAGCGCATGACCTGGTCCCACAGGTCCTGCGCGCGCACCTTGCGGTAGACCCACAGGCCGTCGCCGCGCTGGTAGCCGCCGTTGTCCTTCACCTCCTGCGAGGGCTCGGCGCGGTGCACGAGCTCGACGTCGCCGTTGGCTTCCACCGCCCGCATGAACGCGTCGGTCACGCCCACGGAGACGTTGAAGTTGGTGAGGTCGCCCTTGTCCTTGGCGTGGATGAAGCGCTCGATGTCCGGGTGGTCGCAGCGCAGCACGCCCATCTGGGCGCCGCGGCGGGCGCCGGCCGATTCCACCGTCTCGCAGGACTGGTCGAAGACGCGCATGTAGGAGACGGGGCCGCTCGCGCGCGAGTTGGTGCCCTTGACCCAGGCGCCCTCGGGGCGGATGGAGGAGAAGTCGTAGCCCACGCCGCCGCCGCGGCGCATGGTCTCGGCGGCCTCCGCCAGCGCGGTGTAGATGCCGGGCCGGCCGTCGACGATCTCGGTGATGGAGTCGCCCACCGGCTGCACGAAGCAGTTGATGAGGGTCGCGGTGAGGGTGGTGCCGGCGGCGGAGTTGATGCGGCCGGCCGGGATGAAGCCGTTTTCCTGGGCCTCGAGGAACTTCGCCTCCCAGAAGGCGCGGCGGTCCTCGTTCTCGTTGGCCGCGAGGGCCTTGGCCACCCGGGCGCGCACCTCGCGGATCGATCTTTCCCCGTCCTTGGCGTACTTCTCGACGAGGACTTCGGTGCTGATTTCCTGGGCGGGCAGCCGGGAAATGTCGGCTGCAGGACGGCGGGACTTGGCCACGCTCATGAGGTAGACCCCCTCTACTTCGTTATAAAGTGAACTCGCCTGCTTCTTGGGCGGGCAGAGTGCCGATTTTCCCCGGCGCCCCCCTGCTGCGGTTGTCCCAGATCAAGTGGGCGGCGTTCGTGGAAACCCCCACATTTTGTGGTCGAAGGGGGTTCCTGTCCAGCTTTTTTCAACCTATTGTGGCCCTGTTTCAGGCCCGGTTCTTGCGGAGGAGTCACCCGATGGCGACAACGGAGACCGCGACGCTGGCTGGCGGCTGTTTCTGGTGCCTGGAGGCGGTGTTCGACCAGCTCGAGGGGGTGCAGTCGGTGGAATCCGGCTACATGGGCGGCCACCGTGCCGAGCCCACCTATGAAGAGGTGTGCAGCGGCTCGACCGGCCACGCCGAGGTGGTGAGGGTGAGCTTCGACCCGGCCGTGGTCGCCTACCGCGACCTTCTGGCGGTCTTCTTCACCGTCCACGACCCCACCACGCTCAACCGGCAGGGCAACGACGTGGGCACGCAGTACCGCTCGGCCATCTTCTTCCACACGCCGGAGCAGGAGAAGGCCGCCCGCGAGGTGGTCGCCCGGCTCTCGGAGGAGAAGGTCTGGGCCAACCCCATCGTCACCGAGATCGTGCCGGCGATGACCTTCTGGCAGGCCGAGGACTACCACCAGGAGTACTTCGAGCGCGTCGGCTCGCAGAACCCCTACTGCAGCTTCGTGGTGGAGCCCAAGGTGGCCAAGTTCCGCAAGCACTTCTTCGAGCGCCTCAAGAGGAAGTGACCCGCGGGGGACGGTAGAATCGCGGTTCCATGCGGGTCTTCCGGCTCCTTCGCATCCTCTCCACGATCGGTCGCCACGGTCTCGACGAGTTCCTCGCCGGCCGCGGGCTGGGCATCGTGCGCCTCGGCTTCCGGGTGGCCTTCTTCTGGGCCGACCGCTCGGGCCCGCGCGGCGAGCGGCTGCGCGTGGCCTTCCAGGAGCTGGGCCCCATCTTCGTGAAGTTCGGCCAGCTCCTGTCGATCCGCCCGGACCTCATCCCCACCGACATCACCGAGGAGCTCTCGAAGCTGCAGGACAGCGTGCCGCCGTTCCCGGCGGCGCAGGTGGTCGAGACGCTCGACCGCGCCTACGGCAAGCCCTACGCCGAGGTCTTCGGCAAGTTCGACCTCGTGCCGGTGGCGAGCGCGTCGGTGGCGCAGGTGCACTTCGCGGAGCTGCCGGACGGCCGCGAGGTGGCGGTGAAGATCCTGCGGCCGCACATCGCCGAGACGATCGACAAGGACACGTCGATCCTCTACGTGGTGGCCGGGCTGATCGAGCGCCTGCACCCGCTCTCGGACCTGCTGCGCGCGCGCGAGGTGGTGCAGGAGTTCGACAAGATCATCCACGACGAGCTGGACCTGCTTCGCGAAGCCTCCAGCATGAGCACCGTGCGGCGCAACTTCGCCGGCTCGAGGATCCTCTACGTGCCCGACGTGTACTTCGACTGGTGCACGAAGGACGTGATGGTGATGGAGAGGATCGACGCCATCCCCGTGAACGACCTGGATGCGATCCGCGCCGCCGGCATCGACATCCCGACCCTGGGCAGGAACGGCGTGGAGATCTTCTTCACGCAGGTGTTCCGCGACGGCTTCTTCCACGCCGACATGCACCCCGGCAACATCTTCGTGGCCCGCGACGGGCGCTACTGCGGCATCGACTACGGGATCATGGGGTCGCTGCCGGAGGTGGACAAGAACTGCCTCGCGATGATCTTCATCGCCTTCTTCAAGCGCGACTACAAGGCGGTGGCGGTGGCGCACATCGAGGCGGGGTGGGTGCCGGCCGACACGGGCGTGGAGGAGTTCGAGGGCGCCATCCGCTCGGTGTGCGAGCCCATCTTCGACAAGCCCCTCAAGGACATCTACTTCGGCAAGCTCCTGCTGCGGCTCTTCGAGGTCGGTCGGCGCTTCCGCATGGACATCCAGCCGCAGCTGGTGCTCCTGCAGAAGACGCTGCTGCAGGTGGAGGGGCTCGGCCGCCACCTCGACCCGGAGCTGGACCTTCGCCGCTCGGCGCAGCCCATCCTGGAGAAGTGGATGCGCGAGAACTACGGCCCGCGCGGGCTGTGGCGGCACATCCGCAACGAGGCGCCGATGTGGGGCAAGACCCTGCCGCAGGTGCCGCGGCTCGTGCACAAGATCCTCTCCGACGACGCGCCGGGCCGCATCGAGCGCGCCATCCTGGCCCTCGAGGTCACGCAGCGCCGCCAGACGCGCATCCTCCTGGGCATCGCCGTCGTCCTCGGCCTCATGGTCCTCGGCCTCGTCGTCCGCGGCATGTAGGAAAAGGTAGGAAAAGGGGTCAGGTTACTTTGCACATTTTTTGTGCAAAGTAACCTGACCCCTTTTCCTCAGCGCAGCAGGTCCTCGAGGATCCTGCGCTTGGCGGCGCAGCGCGGCTCGTCCCAGCAGGTCCGGTAGGTCTTCGCGACCTTTCCGTCCTTGCGGATCGTGATCTCCCACGGCCGCTTCATGAGCACGGTGTGCACGTAGGTCACGAAGGACTCGGCGAAGTCGTCGCCGGGGCTCGTGGCCGCGTAGAGCGCGGGAAAGTTCGTTGCCTTCAGGGCGTCGTATATCGGCACCATGTCCCGCGAGAAGTGCTTCGGCGCCCGGTAGTAGACGACCCATCGGCGCTCGCGGAACGCGTCATCGTACTTCGAGGCGTAGCGGTTTTCCCGCCGGTTGACCGTCCACGAAAGGTCGTAGAAGGGGAATCGGGCGGATTCCGGCACTTCCGAGGGCTGCAAGTCCCAGCGCGGATGGACGTCCCGATTGATCGCGAGCACGTGACCAAGCTCGTGCAGCAGGATGTAGCGGATGGCGCTGCGGCGGTTGTCGCCTGCGCTGTCCTCGATCCTCGCCTCCAGCGTCCAGCCCCCGCCCGGCTTGAAGGGCGTGTTCTCCTTCCACGTGGCCCAGGCGTTCGCGGTGAATTTCCCCAGCACCGCGGCGTCGAGCACGATGAAGCCGCCCACGGGGCGGTTCTTCGCGTCCACGTAAGTGTCGGTGTATCCCGTGCCGCCCAGGTCGTCGACGAGCCAGACGCCGGCGAAGGTCGCGTCGAAGGCGCGGCGCACGGCGGACGGCAGGTCCGCGATCGCCCCGCGCATGTCGGCCATGAACTCGGCCGACGGCCGGCTCGCGCGCGGCTTCTCGGGAAAGCCGTTGGCGGCGTTGTCGAGGTGCAGGTAGTCGACGAGCTCCGCCGGCGCGGGGCCCAGGCGCTCGTCGATCGGCCGCGACTGCACCGCCTCCCAGAACGCCGCGCTCTTCGCGGGATGCGCCCGCATGGCCCGGAGCAGGCACTCCCGGCCCTCCTTGCCCAGCTTCGCGCACTCGGCCACGGCCGCCGGCTGGGCCGGGGCGCAGCCCGCCCACGCGGCGAGCGCGGCGGCGGCGAGGCGCCTCATCGGTCGTCGAAATCCACCAGCACCGGCTGGTGATCGGAGGCCTTCGTCGCCATGTCGACCTCGATCGAGCGCACGCGTCCGAGGATGTCCTCGCTCACGAACACGAAGTCGCAGCAGTAGGGCGCCTTGGCGTAGCGGTGCTCGTGCAGGCAGAACGTCGGGTCGTGCGGACGCCGGCCGTGCACCTGCGCCCACGCGTCGCGGTAGGCCGGGCCGCCGCTCGCCAGCGGCTTCTGGATCTGGTCGTAGGCGGGGTTCTCCGGCGGGAAGTTGAAGTCCGCCGTGAGGATCGCGGAGGGCGTCTGGGCCGTGAGGTCGAAGGGCCCGTTCTCCGCGGTCGGGTAGCCGGGCCGCGCGGCGCGGTCGCAGGCCTCGTCGTGCAGCTCGCGCAGCCGCACCGCCTGCGCCTGGCGCTGCACGTCGGAGTAGTACTCGAGGTGCGTGGTCGTCACGCGCACCGGGCCCATCGCGAGCTTGAGCGTCGCCTCGACGGCCACGCGCGGCATCGACTCCTTGCCGGGATCCGCGGGCCACGGCAGCGCGTGGCGACGCACGGCGATGACCGGCAGGCGCGTGAGGATCATGTTGCCGAAGCGCCGCCGCCTGCCCCCGGGGCCCTCGAGGTCGACGCCGTAGCCGGGGATCGCCGCGAAGCCCGGCAGCAGCGCGGCGAGCTGCGCGAACTGGTCGGCGTCGTCGTTTCCTTCGAGGCCGGGGAAGTTGTCCGCGATCTCCTGGACGTCGAGCACGTCGAAGTCGGCCATCGACCGGGCGTGCGCCACGATGCGCGCGAGGTCGACGCGGCCGTCGAGCCCGCGTCCCCACTGCAGGTTCCAGGTGATGAGCTTCATGGCCCCATTATCTCCCCTCTCCCGCCGGCGGGAGAGGGGTCGGGGGTGAGGGTCGGCGCGGGGGCAACGCGCTAGAATCGGGATTGGCTCGACTGCCCACGGCGAGGAAGGCGCGTGTCGGAAATCGTTCTCGATAGGGTGACCAAGCGCTTCGGCAAGGTGACCGCCGTCGACTCCGTGAGCTTCCGGGCGCAAGCCGGAAAGTTCGTGGTGCTGCTGGGGCCCTCGGGCTGCGGCAAGTCGACGCTGCTGCGGCTCATCGCCGGGCTGGAGGACGTGAGCGACGGCCGCATCCTCATCGACGGGGCCGACGTGAGCCGCCTGAGCCCCGAGAAGCGGCGCGTGTCGATGGTGTTCCAGTCCTACGCGCTCTTCCCGCACCTCACGACGGAGGAGAACATCGTCTTCGGGCTCAAGGTCCGGCGCGTGCCCGAGGAGGAGCGCAAGCGGCGCCTGGCGCAGGTGGCCGCGCAGGTCGGGCTCGCCGAGCTCCTCGACCGGAAGCCCCAGCAGCTCTCCGGCGGCCAGCGCCAGCGCGTGGCCCTCGCCCGCGCGATCATCGCCGAGAACCGCATCTGCCTCATGGACGAGCCGCTGTCCAACCTCGACGCGCAGCTTCGCCACGGGATGCGGGTCGAGATCCGCGGGCTGCAGCAGCGCCTCGGGATGACCGTCGTCTACGTCACGCACGACCAGGTCGAGGCCATGAGCATGGCCGACCGCGTGGTCCTCATCCGCGACGGGCGCATCGAGCAGGAGGGTTCCCCCGAGGAGCTCTACGCGCGGCCGGCCACGACCTTCGCGGCGCGATTCATCGGCACGCCCGCCATGAACCTCGTCGCGCTCTCGGATTCGCCCTCGGGCGCCGTGGTGCGCGGCTCGGCCGACGCCCTGTTCGCGGGCCGCGGCGAGGGCTTCGTCCTGGGCGTGCGCCCGGAGCACGTTCGGCTCGCGGATGCCGGCGGCGTGGCCGCCACGGTCACGAGCTCCGAATACCACGGCGCCGACACGATCGTCACCGCGAAGGCGGGCGAGGAGACGCTCCTCGTGCGCGCGCCGGGCCAGCTCTCGCTCGCCACGGGCGAGCCGGTGCGGCTTGCCTGGGACGCGGCCTCGCAGCACCTGTTCGACGCGGCCACGGGCGTCCGCGTGGCCGACGACCGGCAGCCCGGGCGCCTCGCCGCGGCCGCGGATTGACCGGCGTCATGAAGGCGAAAGAGGGATTTCCTACGCTGTAAGGTGCACCTGTCGGCAACCGGAACGAGACCACAAAGGGAGAAACGGCAATGCGGTCGATACTCGCAGTCCTCACGGCGGCGCTCCTGGGCCTGGCGCAGGCGGCCTGGGCGCAGGTCGAGCTCACGTTCTACTACCCCATCGCGGTCGGCGGCCCGCTCACGAAAGTGATCGACGGCTACGCGGCGGAATTCGAGAAGGCCAATCCCGGCGTCAAGGTGAAGCCGATCTACGCCGGCAACTACGACGACGCGCGCATCAAGGCGCTCGCGGCGCTGAAGGCCGGCCAGCCGGCGCAGATCTCGGTGCTCTTCTCGATCGACGTCTACGAGCTGCTCGAGCAGGACGTGATCGTGCCCTGGGACGACGTGGCGACGAGCGCCGACGACAAGGCCTGGCTCAAGGGCTTCTACCCGGCGCTGATGATGAACGGCACCTACAAGGACAAGGTGTACGGCATCCCGTTCCAGCGCTCGACCATCGTGATGTACTGGAACAAGGACGCGTTCAAGGAAGCCGGGCTCGATCCCGAGAAGGCGCCGGCCAACTGGACCGAGATGACCCAGTTCGCCCAGAAGCTGGTGAAGAAGGACGCCGGCGGCAACGTGCAGCGCTGGGGCGTCATGGTGCCCTCCACCGGCTACGCCTACTGGATGTTCCAGGCCTTCGCGCGCCAGAACGGCCAGGACCTCATGAACCGCGACGGCAACCAGACCAACTACGCGCACCCGGACGTGATCGCCGCCCTGCAGTACTGGCGCGACCTGGGCGCGAAGCACAAGGTGATGCCGGAGGGCACGGTGGAGTGGGGCACGCTGCGCCAGGCCTTCACCGAGGGCAAGACCGCGATGATGTGGCACACCACGGGGAACCTCACCGCCGTGAAGGACACGGCGAAGTTCCCGTTCGGGGTGGCGATGCTTCCCGCCTCCAAGCAACGCGGCTCGCCCACCGGCGGCGGCAACTTCTACCTCTTCAAGAAGACCACGCCCGAGGAGAGGAAGGCCGCGCTCGCCTTCGTGAAGTTCATGACCGCCCCCGAGCGCGCCGCCGACTGGAGCATGGCCACCGGCTACGTCGCCACCTCGCCCGCGGCCTACGACACGGCCAAGCTCAAGGCGTACGCCGCGACCTTCCCGCCGGCCGTGGTCGCGCGCGACCAGTTCCAGTACGCGACGCCCGAGCTCTCCACGTTCCAGACCGGGCGCGTGAGGAAGCTCCTCGACGACGCGATCCAGGCCTCGCTCACCGGCCAGAAGCAGCCGGCCGACGCGCTCAAGGCCGCCCAGGCGGAGGCCGACAGGCTCCTGAAGCCCTACCGCTGACCGCCCGATGAGGAATGTGCATGGATGGCTGCTGCTCACCCCGGCAGCCATCCTTCTCGTCGGCTTCACGCACTACCCCGCCGTCGCGACGCTCCTCGACAGCTTCTTCTCGACCGGCACGGTGGTGCGGCCGACGAGGTTCGTCGGGCTCGCGAACTACGCGGCGCTCGGCGACGACCCCATCTTCTGGCAGGTCCTGCGCAACAACGTCGCCTTCGCGCTGGGCACGATCCCCACCTCGATCGCGATCGCGCTGCTCATGGCGATCTGGGTGAACGACCGGCTGCCCGCGCGGGCGCTGGTGCGCATGAGCTACTTCACGCCCACGATCCTGCCGATGGTCGCGGTGGCCAACCTCTGGCTCTTCTTCTACACGCCGCAGATCGGCCTGCTCGACAAGTTCACCGCGCTCTTCGGCGCCTCCAGCCACAACTGGCTCGGGGACCCCGCCACCGTGATGGGCTGCCTCGCCCTGATGACGGTCTGGAAGGAGGCGGGGTTCTTCATGATCTTCTACCTCGCGGCGCTGCAGTCGCTCTCGCCCGAGCTGGAGGAGGCGGCCAAGGTCGAGGGCGCCTCGCGCTGGTACTACTTCCGGCGGGTGACCTTCCCGCTGCTCATGCCCACCACGCTCTTCGTGCTGGTGAACGCGACCATCAACTCCTTCAAGCTGGTCGACCACCTCTTCATCCTCACCAAGGGCGGGCCGGACAACGCCTCGAACCTGCTGCTCTACTACATCTACCAGGTGGCCTTCAGCTTCTTCGACACGGCCTACGCCTCGGCGCTGACGGTGGTGCTGCTCGCGATGCTCGCGGGGCTCGCCATCGTGCAGTTCCAGCTGGTGGAGAAGCGGGTGCACTACCGATGAGGGTGCTGCGCCGCGAGCTCCCGCTCCTCGAGACGGCCGCGGCGTGGCTGCTGGCCGCCCTCTGGATCGCGCCGCTCGCCTACGCGTTCTGGGCGGCCTTCCACCCCGCGACGATGGCCACGCACTTCGACCTCCTGGGCCCGCTCACGCTCGACAACTTCCGCAAGGCCTGGACCTACGCGCCCTTCCCGCGCCACTTCCTGAACACCGTCTTCCTGGTGACGATGATCCTCGCCGCGCAGCTCGTGCTGTGCACCCTGGCGGGCTTCGCCTTCGCGCGCTTCGACTTCACGGGGCGCGACGTCGCCTTCGGGCTGGTGCTGGTGCAGCTCATGGTGATGCCCGAGGTCCTGATCGTGGAGAACTACAAGACGATGGCGAGGCTGGGCCTCGTCGACACGATCGTGGGCGTGGGCCTGCCCTACATGGCGAGCGCCTTCGGCATCTTCCTCATGCGCCAGACCTTCAAGACGATCCCGCGCGAGCTCGAGGAGGCCGCGCGCGTCGAGGGCTGCTCGATGCTGGGGGTGCTCTGGCGGGTGTACGTGCCGCTCGCGCGGCCCACCTACCTCGCCTACGCGCTCGTCTCCGTGAGCTACCACTGGAACAACTTCCTCTGGCCGCTCATCATCACCAACTCGGTGAACACGCGCCCGCTCACGGTGGGGCTCGCGATCTTCGGCGCCCCCGAGTCCGGCGTGGACTGGGCGGTGATCAGCGCCGGGACCCTCATGGCGGTCTCGCCGCTCCTCGTGGCGTTCCTCCTTTTCCAGCGCCAGTTCATGCAGTCGTTCATGCAGGCGGGGATCAAGTAGCCGGTTCCTTGCGCCAACCTTACTGCGGCGCAACATCGATTTTGCTAGACTCGCCCGCAATCCGGACCGCCCCCCGCGCCCCATGACCACCCTCGTCTTCTTCACGATCGCCTACCTGGTCGTCACCATCGCGATCGGCCTGTACGCGGCGAAGTTCGTCTCCAACGCCAAGGACTACCTGGTGGCCGGCCGCGGGCTGCCCCTCTACATGAACGTGGCCACGGTGTTCGCGACCTGGTTCGGGGCGGAGACGGTGCTGTCGGTGTCGGCGACCTTCGTGAAGGACGGGCTGGGCGGCATCCCGGCCGACCCCTTCGGGGCGAGCTTCTGCCTCGTCTTCGTGGCGCTCTTCTTCGCGCGCGCCTTCTACCGCATGGACCTCCTCACCATCGGCGACTTCTACAAGAAGCGCTACGGCAAGGGGGTGGAGGTGCTCACGAGCCTCGCGGTGACCGTCTCCTACCTCGGCTGGACCTCGGCGCAGCTCACCGCGCTGGGCATCGTCTTCAACTCCCTCTCCCAGGGCGCCATCTCGCTCGACCAGGGCATCCTGATGGGGGCGGTGATCGTGCTCATCTACACCACCTTCGGCGGCATGTGGTCGGTGGCGCTCACCGACCTCTTCCAGTCCGTGGTGATCGTGCTGGGCCTAATCTACGTGGCGTTCCTGGTTTCCGGGATGGCCGGCGGGGTGGGCAAGGTGGTCTCGCACGCCTCCGAGGCGGGCAAGTTCCAGTTCTGGCCGACCGGGGGCAGCAAGGAGTGGTGGGCCTTCGCGGGCGCCTGGATCACCATGGCCATCGGCTCGATCCCGCAGCAGGACGTCTTCCAGCGCGTGACCAGCGCGAAGAACGAGAACACGGCGGTCAAGGGCTCGCTCCTGGGTGCGGCCGCGTACTTCTGCTTCGCCTTCGTGCCGATCTTCCTCGCCTACGCCGCGCTCCTCATCGACCCGAAGATGGTCGAGCCGCTGCTCAAGTCGGAAGGGCGCGAGGTGCAGCTCATCCTGCCCAACCTCGTCCTGAACCACATGCCGCTGTTCGCGCAGGTGATGTTCTTCGGCGCGCTCCTCTCGGCGATCCTGTCCACCGCCTCCGGGGCGCTCCTCGCGCCGACGGCCCTCTTCACCGAGAACGTGGTGAAGCCGCTCTTCGGCAACATGAGCGACAAGCGCTTCCTCGTGATGCTGCGCACGGTGCTCGTCTTCTTCACCGCCGGCGTCCTCATCTTCGCCCTGAACAACACCAGCACCATGTACGAGATGGTGCAGAACGCCTACAAGGTGACGCTGGTGGGCGCCTTCATCCCCCTCGTCTGCGGGATCTACTGGCACCGGGCCTCCACCCAGGGTGCGCTGGTGTCGGCGGTGGTGGGCCTCGTCGTCTGGGCGATCTGCGAGAAGTTCTTCGCCGATGCCGACGTCCCGCCGCAGATCGTCGGGCTCGTCGCCTCGGCCCTGGGGATGGTCGCCGGCTCCTACGCCCCGCAGCTGGTGAAGGACGCCCGGCACGGTACCCACGCCCACTCCTAGGGCCGTTCCGGGGCCCGGCGGCCCGCATACCCCCCTCCCGGAAGCGCTTCGCCCCCGGTTTTCCGCATTTCGTCGCTTTCCCCTTCAGCCGCCTCTTGCGCCTCCTTAATCTGGCGCCAAGTCGAACGCACCCGCCGGGTGCCGAGCCGCAGAAGAAGGAGAGTGACCATGAGCAAACTCGAGAAGCTGGACCTGATGGGTGTCGTTTCCCTGGGCGCCGTGACCGCCGCGCTGCTGGTGGCGTGGATGGTGACCACCCACGACGCCGCGAAGCAGGTCCGCCCGGTCGCCAAGGCCCCGGCCGTCACCTTCACCGACGACGGCAGCATGAAGCTCACGGTGACCGCGGGCCACGAGCGGCCC
>JAHCLE010000095.1 GCA_026125445.1 Burkholderiales bacterium | reverse complement strand
GATCTTCATGCGCCCGGTGGTCGTGAGGAACGCGAGCATCGAAGGCGACCTCGCCGGCTACCGGCGCTTCCTGCCCGACACGCGCTTCTTCAAGGACGCCGAGCTGCCGCTGCCCGCGGTCCAGGAGACGGTCCGCAGCATGGCGCCCGGCGAGGAATTCAAGTTCCCGACGACGCCCAACCCCGTGGTGCCGGATCCGCCCCCGCCCGGAGGCAGCCGGTGAGCCTGCTCCTCGACGCCCTGAAGCGCGCCGAGCAGGAGAAGCTCGCCCGCCAGGGGCAGGGCCAGGAGCCGCCGCAGGCCGATGCGACCGCCGCTCCGGCGGCTGCCGCGATACCTGCAGCCGAACCCGCGGCACGCCGAAAGCTCGAGCTGGAGGCGCACGAGCCGCCGGCCCCCCACGCGGCCGCAGCCCATCCCCCGGCCACGCCCGCGACCGCGCCGGCGGCCAAGCGCGAGCGCGAAGGCGCGAAGGCCGTCTTCGCGGCCAAGCAGCAGGAATCCGCCGCCGAGCCCTCCGGCAGCAAGAAGGCCGTCCTCGCAGTCGTGGCGATCGCGCTGGTCGTTCTCGCGGGCGGAAGCGCCTACGTCTGGTACGAGATCAACAAGACGCCCGGTCACGTGGCGCGCGGCCCTGCGCCCTCCGCTCCCCGGCCCGTGACGCCTGCGGCACCGCAGCCCGCCGCGACCGCGCTCCCTACCGCCGCGCCGGAAGCGCCCACCGTGCGCAACGAGGCGGTCCCGCCGGTGGCCCTCCTGAAGCCCGAGAGTCCCGCCACCACGCCCTCGCGCGAGAAGGTGCCGCCCAGGGCCGCCGAGCAGCTCGTGATGAACCTGCTCAGGCAGCCCGCCGACGCCAAGCCCGCGCCGCCGCTCAAGCTTTCGCGCACCATCGAAGCGCCGCGCGTCTCGCCGGAAGTCGCCCAGGGCTACGACGCGCTGCGCCGGGGCGATCCGGCCGCAGCGCGCAAGTCCTACGAGGCGGCGCTCGCCGCCGATCCCGCGAACCTCGACGCGCACCTCGGGCTCGCGACCGCGGCGGCCCGCTCCGGCGATCGCGACACGGCCGCCAGGCACTATCGCCGCGCGCTCGCCCTCGATCCCAAGAACCCCTCCGCCGTGGCCGGCCTCGCCTCGCTCGCGGACCTCTCGCGTCCCGAGGGGCTGGAGGAGCAGCTGCGCGCCGACATCTCACGCTACCCGCAGAGCCCGGCGCTGCACTTCACCCTCGGCAACCTCTACGCCTCGCAGTCGCGCTGGACGGAGGCGCAGGCCGCCTACTTCGAGGCCTACCGCCTCGACCCCGACAGCGCCGACCTCGCCTACAACCTGGCCGTGAGCCTCGACCAGCTGGGCCAGCCGCGGCTGGCACTCGACTTCTACAAGCGCGCGCTCGCCGCCTCCGGCAAGCAGTCCGCGCAGTTCGACAAGGGCCAGGTCTCCCGGCGCATCGCGGAGATCAAGCCGTAGCGATGGGCACCGTGCAAGCCGCGCCCCTCTCCCAGCTGCCGTTGGGCCAGACGCTCCTCACGAAGGGGATCGTCAGCCAGGACCAGCTCAACATCGCGCTCACCGAGCAGAAGCGCTTCAAGGCGCCGCTGGGCAAGGTGCTGGTGCAGCTCGGGTTCGTCACCGAGGCCACGATCCGCGACATCCTGTCCGAGACGCTCGGCCAGGTGTCGATCGACCTCGAGAACACGATCGTGGACCCCGCGGCCATCGCGCTCGTGCCCAAGGACCTGGCGCGCCGCTACCACGTGCTGCCGGTCTCCTACGACCACGAGAAGCGCTCGCTCCTCATCGCGGTTTCCGACCCGGCCAACGTCGTGGCCCTCGACCAGATCCGCGCGCTGGTGCGCGAGGACCTGCGCATCGAGCAGGTGCTGGCGCGCGAGTCCGACATCACGATCGGCATCGAGCACCACTACGGCTTCGAGCTCTCGATCGACGGGATCCTGAACGAGATCGAGACGGGCGAGATCGACTACCAGAGCCTCGCCGCCGAGTTCGACGAGTACAGCCAGCCGGTGGTTCGCCTGGTGGACGCGCTCCTCAACGACGCGGTCAAGCGCGGCGCCTCGGACATCCACTTCGAGCCCGAGCAGGGGTTCCTGCGCATCCGCTACCGCATCGACGGCGTGCTGCGGCAGATCCGCAGCCTGCACAAGAACTACTGGGCCGCCATGGTGGTGCGCCTGAAGGTGATGAGCGGGATGAACATCGCGGAGACGCGCGCGCCCCAGGACGGGCGCATCTCCCTCATGCTCTCCGGCCACCAGGTGGATTTCCGCGTCTCGGCGCAGCCCACCACGCACGGCGAGAACATCGTGCTGCGCATCCTGGACCGCGACAAGGGCATCGTGCCCCTCGAGGACCTCGGGCTGCAGCCCGAGGAGTTGAAGACCCTCAAGCTCATGCTGGCCCGCCCCGAGGGCATCATCCTCGTGACCGGCCCCACCGGCAGCGGCAAGACGACCACCCTCTACTCGGTGCTCAGCTACGTGAACACCGAGGGCGTGAACATCATGACGCTCGAGGACCCGGTCGAGTACCCGATGGCGATGATCCGCCAGACTTCGGTGAACGAGGTGGTGAAGCTCGACTTCGCCTCGGGCATCCGCTCGATGATGCGCCAGGACCCGGACATCATCCTCGTGGGCGAGATCCGCGACCAGGACACGGCCGAGATGGCCTTCCGCGCCGCCATGACCGGCCACCAGGTCTACTCCACGCTGCACACGAACTCCTCCATCGGCGCCATCCCGCGCCTGATGGACCTCGGGGTGCTGCCGGACATCATGGCCGGCAACATCATCGGCGTGATCGCGCAGCGCCTGGTGCGCAAGCTCTGCCTGCACTGCCGCTCGCCCTACGAGCCCGACCCCGCCACCCGGCGCCTGCTGGGCATGCAGGAAGCCGACGACCGGCCCGTCTACCAGCCCGTGGGCTGCCCGAAGTGCGAGAACCAGGGCTACGCGGGGCGCCTGGCGATCATGGAGATCTTCAAGCTCGACTCCGAGATCGACGAGCTCATCGCGCGGCGCGCCACCGGGCGCGAGATCCGCAGCGCCGCCTCGGCCCGCGGCTTCCGCACGCTCGCCGACGACGCGATCTCCCGCGTGCTCATGGGCCAGACGAGCCTGGAGGAGATCTCGCGGGTGGTCGACCTCACCGACCGCGTGATCTAGGGGGCCGCATGGCGCTCTTCGCCTACCGCGCCGTCGACGAGGAGGGCAAGATCTCCTCGGGAAGCCTGGACGCCACCAACGCGATCGACCTCGAGCTGAGGCTGCGCCGGCTCGGCCTGGACCTCATCACCTTCGAGTCGGTCAAGCGCACGGTCGCGGCGCGCTCGCGCCACGTCACGCGCCCGGAGCTCATCACCTTCTGCTTCCACCTCTCGCAGCTGCTGCGCGCCGGGGTGAACATCATCGAGGCGCTCACGGACCTTCGCGACACCGTCGACAACCCCGGCTTCCGCCAGGTGGTGGCCGGCCTCATCGAGGACATCGAGGGGGGCCTTCGCCTGTCGGAGGCGCTCGCGAACCATCCGTACATCTTCGACGGGGTCTTCGTCGCGCTCGTGCGGGCGGGCGAGCAGAGCGGGCAGCTCAACGAGGTCCTCGACGAACTCGCCGAAAACCTCAAGTGGCAGGACGAGATGGCGAGCCAGGCGCAGCGCGCGCTGATCTACCCGGCCATCGTGCTGGTGGTGGTCGTGGCGGTGATCTTCGTCCTCATGATCTTCCTCGTCCCGCAGCTCGCGGTGACCTTCAAGGCCCTGGTGCCCAAGCTCCCGAAGGAGACGGAGATCCTCATCGCGCTTTCGAACGTGTTCGTGAAGTGGTGGTACCTGCTCATCGGCGTGCCGCTGGGGGCGGCGGCGGCCGTTTTCGCCGCCGCCAAGGGCAACGACGCCGTGCAGCAGAGGATCGACGCCGCATCCATCCGGCTGCCGGTCATCGGCCCCATTCGCTACAAGATCATGCTGGCGCGCTTCTCGACCTTCTTCGCCATGCTCTACCGCTCGGGCATCAGCGTGCTCGACTGCATCCAGATCTGCGAGAAGATCATGGGCAACCGGCTCATGGAGCAGGCGCTGCAGCGCGTGGGCCGCGCGATCTCGGAGGGCCAGGGGATCAGCCAGGCCTTTACCGCGACCAAGCTCTTCCCGCCGCTGGTGCTTCGCATGCTGCGGGTGGGCGAGTCGACGGGCGGCCTGGACTCGGCGCTGCTGAACGTGAGCTACTTCTACAACCGGGAGGTCCGCGAGGGAATCGCCAAGATGCAGAGCCTCATCGGCCCGGCGACCACGATCGTGCTGGGCGGCCTCATCGTGGCGATCCTGTACACGATCTTCCTGCCGCTCTACGACGTGATCAGCAAGATCAAGTTCTAGCCGATGGCCGCCCGCCACATCCTCTACCTGACCAACGAGACCGTCGTGAGCCTGGTGGCCCGCGGCGGGGGGATCGCCGGGCGGAAGGTGTTTCCGGTCTCCGGCGACGGGCAGGCGCAGTTCGAGGCCCACGTGGGCACGCTGCGGAGCCTGCCCACGCACCTCCTCACCGACCTTGCCGAGGAGGATTTCCGCGCCGACACGATCCCGCACCTGGGGACGCGCGACCGGGAGGCCGTCCTCTCCCGGAAGCTTTCCCAGATCTTCCGCAACACCTCCTACCGGCACGCGATCGCGCAGGGCCGCGAGCTGGAGGGCCGCCGCGACGACCGCGTGATCTACACGGCCATCACCAACGGCGAGGTTCTGCGGCCCTGGCTGGAGGTGCTCGAGCGCCTGGAAGTGCCGTTCGAAGGGATCCATTCCTCCGCGGTGTTCAGCGGGCAGCTGCTCGAGCAGCTGCACCTGCACTTCCCCCACACGCTGCTGGTCACCTTCACGCCGGGCGACGCCCTGCGGCAGACCTACTTCCGCAACCGCGAGATAAAGTTCAGCCGCCTCACCCCCGTGGACCTCGAGGAGGGCGAGACCCTCGGCGGTCTCGTCTCCGCGGAAGTGGGCCGAACGTGGCAGTACCTGGACAGCCTTCGCAACTTCCAGCCCACGGACCGGCTCGAAGTCTGCCTGCTCGTGCACCCGAAGGACCGCCCCGCGGTCGAGCCGGTGCTGCGCGACTACGACCAGATCGAGTACCGCCTCCTCGACATGGAGCAGGTGGCGGGGAGCCTGGGGCTGAAGCCCCCGCCGCTCGCCTCGAGCGCGGAGGAGGTGCTGGCCCACCTCTTCGCGCGCAAGCCGGGCGAGAACCACTTCGCCCCCCCCGAGCTTCGCCGCTTCGCGGTGATCCGCAAGGCGAGGAACGCGATCGGCGCGATGGCGGGCGTCGCGCTCGCCGCGGGCCTCGGCTACGCCGGCTGGAACCTGACCGGCGTCCTCGCCAACCGCGACGCGGACCTGCAGACCGCGCGCCGGATCCAGGCGGCGCAGCGCGAATACGACGAGGTCTCGCGCTCCACGCCCGCGATGGGCGTCGGAGGGCAGACCATGCGCGACACGGTGGCCTTCTTCTCCAGCTCTCTTCGGCAGAACATCACCGTGACGGACTTCCTCGTCCCGCTCTCCACCGTGCTCGACAAGTACCCGTCGATCCGCCTGACGCAGGTGGCGTGGGAGGCCGCGGACGACGACAAGGCGCTGCCGGCGCTCGTGCCCACGGTTCCGCGCGTCGCGCCGCCCCTCAAGGCCCTGCCGAAGGGCACGGAAGGCGCGGCGCCACCGAGAGCGCCTGCGGATGCCCCGGAGGCGCCGTTCTCGTCGGGACGCCATTCCGTGGCGGTCCTGGAGGCCATGGTGAACGTCGAGGGCGTCGATTACCGCAGCGCGCTCGCCGTGGTCGAGGGCTTCGTCGCGGACATCGGGAAGCTCCCCGGCTACCGCGCCGACATCCTTGACAGCCCCCTGGACATCACGCCGAGATCCGCGATCCAGGGCCGGTCCACCGACCAGCCGGGCGGATCGAGCCAGGCGCGCTTCAGCGTCAAGGTCTCGCGCGCCACGGAGCCGCGACCATGAACGTCGTCTTCTCCAAGGAGGGCTTCAAGCGGCTGCGATTTTCGTGGCTGATCCTCGGCGTGTCGATCGTCGCCGCGGTGGCCTCCGCCTGGGGCAGTCACCTCTACCTGGAGAAGGAGAAGCGCGACGGCCTTTCGTCCAGGCGCCAGCTCGCCGAGGCCCAGGCCCGCGTCGAGGCGGCCAAGCGCGAGCGCGACGACCTCAAGGCCTCCGCCGAAATCTTCCAGGACCTCGTGAAGCGCGGCATCCTGGGCGAGGAGAGCCGGCTGGATTTCGTCGAGCGCCTGGAACGCCTGAAGGAGCGGCACCGCCTCCTTGCACTGGAATTCGAGATCGCTCCCCAGCGCCCGCTGCCGCTCGCGGGCGGTCGGGTCTTCAGCGCCGTGGACGTGCTGGGCAGCCGGGTGAAGGTGAAGGTGCAGGCCCTGCACGAGGGCGATGCGCTCGCGTTCCTGGAGGACCTCGCCAAGCCGTCCAGGGGATTCAACCCGGCCAGCCGCTGCAAGCTGCGCAAGCTCGAGACCGGGGCCACCGCCGCGGCCATGGCGCGCGTCGAGGCCGAATGCGTGCTCGAGTGGATCTCGCTCAAGGACAAGCGGGGGAACCGTGCGAGCTAGGCTTGCCCTCCTTCTTCTCTCGTTCTCCGCCGCCGCGCCGGCCCAGGAGCTGGGCACGCTCTTCCACTCGCCCAAGGAACGCGAGGCCCTGGAGCGGATGCGGCGCGGCGAGACGGTCGAGCAGACGCTCGCGCCGATCCCCGATCCGGTGGTCACCGGCTTCGTGAAGCGAAGCGACGGCAAGAGCACCGTGTTCATCGACAAACGGCCCTACCCCGCGCGGGACCCGCGCATGCAGGGCGTGCTCGAGCCGAAGATCGTCGAGCGCTACGAACCGATTCCGCTTCCGCCACTGCCCACGCCGCCGGCCGGCGAGGAGACGACCCCCAGCGCGAAGGCCGCGCCGGCGAAGAAGGAGCCCGCCATCCCGCCCAAGGGCGGCAAGGCGGAGTGATCCCCGTGCGCCGCAGTCAGGGCAGGCGAGTGCACCACGCCGCGGCCGGATTCACGCTGGTCGAGATCGCCGTGGTGATCGTCGTTCTCTCGCTCCTCCTCGCGATGATCGCGGGGCTCGCGACGGCCATGCTGGGACAGCAGCGCCGGGAGGCCACGCGGCAGAGGCTCTCCGGCGTCGAGACGGCCATCGCTCTATTCGTATCCCAGCACAGGCGGCTGCCCTGTCCCGCGGACGGGCGGGTTGCCGGCACGACCTCCGGAGCGGGGGGCGAGCTCAGGAACGGATCCGGCCAATGCACGGTGGCAGGCGCCGCCAATACCCAGACCCATGGCGTGGTTCCCTGGCAATCACTGGGTCTGGCCGAGCAGGACGCCACGGACGGCTGGGGAAACCGACTCACCTATCGAGTCGCGCCCGAACTTGTCCTCGATAACGCGATGGATTTCACCGCGTGCGATCCCGGTGCCACTGTTACGGGAGCTGCCAAGGTGGCCTGTGGTACTCCTTGCCCTTCTGGAACGTGGCCCGCCGGTTGCACCAATCCGCGCGATGTCACGAAGGACAAGGGGCTCAAAGTGCGCAATCTCGCGGCAGCCACGCCTCTCGTCATGAATCCCGCGGCGGACCCGTCCACTGGCGCCGCCTATGTCGTGATCAGCCATGGCGAGAACGGCCAAGGGGCGTATAGCAACCAAGGCATCCTCCAGGCCGGCAATCCACCTTCCGGGACGATCGAGTCCTCGAACAACGCGGCCGATGTCGCGTTCACCTACCTCACTTCGAACGCCACGACCGCCTTCGTCGACGACTTCCCGGTCTACGTCGAGGGCACAGGGCACTTCGACGATTGGCTGCTTCGCCCCTCGATCCTGACCGTCGCCACCAAGGCGCAACTCGGTCCTCGCGCCCATTGATCGGTTTCCCGTGCGCCCACAGCGAGGACTTGCGGCCGCCACCGTCATCATCGTACTCATCCTGGCGGCCGTCGCGCTCGTCCTCGGGCGCCGCTACTTCGTGGCCGAAGTTACGCTGGAACAGCGGGAGTCCACGGAAGCGAACCTGCGCCGCGTCTCGGAGGCGCTGATCCAGTTCGCGGCCCTCAACCAGCGCCTGCCCTGTCCGGCGGCGGGCACTTCCGCCACCGGTCTCGAGGACGACTCGACCGGAACCGTCAATTGCAACTCCGCCGCCGGGGTGGTGCCCTGGACTTCATTGGCCCTGAGGGCGACGGACGCCCTGGATGGATGGGGCCGCAAGATCTCCTACCGCGTGTATTCCGGAACCACCGGCCTCACGCAGACCGGCGGCGCCAGCATGACCGACTGCAACACGAACGCCGCCGCGACGGGATCGGTCGACGCGAACGGCAAGTGCCCATCGACCCGGCAGACGCCTCCCGCCGCCTTCCTCGCGGGCAAGGGGCTTTCGGTCCAGACGGATTCGGCGACCACGGGGGGCTACGCGTTCGTGCTCATCAGCCACGGGGAGTCGGGAGCGGGCGCGTTCACCGCGGAGGGCGGCGGACGACTGCCCTTTCCCGGCAGCACGGTCCTCGAGTACCGCAATACCCAGGCGGGAACGACTTTCGACAACCGCACGCGGTCCGCGCAGGGAATCGCTCCCACGGACACCGGCTTCTTCGACGACTCGGTGCTCCTTGCATCGATCACCGACGTCGTGAATTCCGCCAAGCTCGCGGCAAGGGACTGGGGGGCGCCTCCGGCGACGTTCGGTGCAGCGGCAGTCGCCGCTGCCGGCGGCACCGTCGACTACAACACGGGCCGGTCGACGCTCAACTTCGGCGCATTCACCGTAACGGCCTATGGCGACACGGCGAGGAACGTGGCATTCGACGTGGCCACTGGCGCAGGCATCGGCACCATCGGCACCGGCGTGAACGCCAACCAGTACGTCACGCTCAACCGCGAAACCAACGAGGGGCTGCGCTTCCAGTTCGCGACCACCGGGCGATACCTCGGGATCACCCTCTCCCGCTTCGGCTCCGAATCCGGCGAACTGGAGCGCGCGAGCTTCGACTTCACGATCGGGGGATCGTCCGTCCGCGTGACCAAGATGTCGTGCCGATCGGGAGACGGCCGCGTCAACTTCACCCTCAATCCCGGCGGCGATTTCAGCGAGGTCTACATCGAACCGAGGCTGACGCAGTTCTTCAACTACTACTCCAACTTCGTCATCGCCGACATCGCCCTTTGCCCCTCGTCGAATCCCTCCTGCAGCGCGCCGGGCGCGATTCCCGGCGAGAATTGTCCCTGAGGCTGCGTCCCCGCGGGCCGGCGGTGCTCGCGGAAATCGCGGCCGACCTTTCTCCGATTCCCGCGTGACGGACGACCCCGCGGAGGCAAGAGTCCGGCACATGCAAGCCGCCGGAGTCGGGTCATGCCCCGTGTTTCGCGCGAGCGAGGCGCCATCCTCGCCGTCATCACCGTCCTGCTCGCCCTCGTCTTGGTGATCGCCCTCACCGCCGCCATCGCGCGACGCGCGACCGGCCCGCAGCGCGCCGCAGCAAGCGACCGCGCCCTCGCCATCGCCCGCGAAGCGCTCATCGCCCACGCCGCCAGCCGTCCCCTGGACGAGATCGTCGGCCCGGGCTACCTCCCCTGCCCCGACCTCGACGACGACGGATGGGCCGAGCCCACCTGCGGGTCGCTCACGGGCGAAACGGGCCAGTGGCAGCGCCTCGGGCGGCTGCCGTGGAAGACACTGGGGCTTCCGGACCTGCGCGACGCCTTCGGCGAGCGCCTGTGGTACGCCGTGTCCAGCAGGCACAAGGGGCTGCTCAACTGCGCCGCGAGCCCCGCCTGCCTCGACATGGGCCCGGAAGCCGCCATCGGCACGATCACCGTCCGCGACGCCGCCGGCAACGTGCTGCACGACGGCACGGCCGCGGGCCCCTACGAGCCGGGCAAGGGCGGCGCCGTGGCAGTGGTCATCGCCCCGGGACCTCCTCTCGCGCGCTGGTCCGGCCTCGGCGTCGCCGCGACGATCCAGGAGCGCACCTGCGGGCCGGGCCAATGCAACGCCGCGGGCCGCTGCCTCACCGAGCCCCCGACGCTCACCCCCAGGTGCGATCCCGCCAACTACCTCGACCGCGCGCCCGGCCCCGCCTACTCCGACGAGGACAATGCGCGCTTCGTCGACCGCAACGACGCAGCGGGGCGCCCCGGCAACCGCGACGGCTTCATCCTCGGCCCGGTCGCCTCGCATGACGGTACCGTCTGGGTGAACGACCGTTTGGCGGCCGTCTCCTACGACGATCTCATGGCCCGCGTGATGCAGCGAGTCGCGCAGGAGGTCGCCACGTGCCTTCGCAACTACGCGGCGCGCCCGGAGAACCGCGGTCGCCTGCCGTGGGCGGCGCCCCTGTGCCGCAGCCGGTCTTCGGACCCCGCCACGCGCTGGGCGGAGGCCTCGGGCGTGCGCTTCGGGCGCATCCCCGACACGCCATTCCTGGCCTCGCTGCGCGACAGCGAAGCGACCATGGACGATCGCTGGCCGCCGGACTGCCGCATCGCCGACGCCACCGGGGATACCTCCGGCACGCTTCGCCCCACCTGGTGGAGCGCCTGGAAGAGGCACGTGTTCTACTCGGTCGCGCCGGCGGGCAGCGCAGCCGCGGAAGCCGCGGCCGCCTGCGACCCGCTCGGCTGCCTCTTCGTCGCCGATGAAGCGGGCGACCCCGTCCCGCCCGGTCATCGTTTCGCCGTGCTGGTGGCCGGCCCGCCGCTCCTCCTCGATTCCGGCCGCCAGTCGCGCGGGTCCTCCGCGGACGGCGATGCGCGGGAGTGGCTGGAGGGCGCCAACGCGGACCTGCGGCGCCTCAACGCCAACCCCGCGGCGCCGGGCTGCGACGCGGATCCCTCGTTGCCTCCGGGACCGGGCACGCCCGCGGCCAACCGCGTGGCCACGCTCGCCACCCGCGCGCTCAACGACGTGGTGGTGGCCGGGCCGTGAGGCGATCGCATTGGCCGGCGCATGCGTTCACCCTGCTCGAGGTCATGCTCGTGATGCTGATCCTCGCGATCCTGCTCACGGGGCTCTCCGTGCCGCTCGCCACGCAGGTGGCGTTGCGACGCCAGGAGGAGACGCGCCGCATCCTGGACGATGCCCGCGAGGCGGTGCTCGGCTTCGCGGCCACGCAGGGCCGGCTTCCCTGCCCGGCCAGCGCGTCGAGCCGCGGCGAGGAGAGCTTCGCCCCGGGCGGCAGCGCCCTCGAAGGGAATTGCTCCAACTTCCACGACGGCTTTCTCCCCGCCGCAACACTCGGCCTCTCGCCGCTCGACGCCGACGGGTTCGCGCGGGATGGCTGGGGAACGGGCGCCAGCAGGATCCGCTACGCGGTGTTCGGCGACGGGCGCACGGTGGGCGGCGTGGCCAATCCCCTCACGCGCGCCAACGGCATGCGCATGGCCACGCTCGCCTCGCTCGGCGACGCCCCGGGCTACCTCGTGATCTGCGGCACGGGCGCGGCG
>JAHCLE010000094.1 GCA_026125445.1 Burkholderiales bacterium | reverse complement strand
AGGGCCGCGTCCTCGTCGGCGATGGCCTGCGCCTCGAACCACGCGGCCGAGGCGCGGTCGGCGGGGGAAAGGTCGTCCAGCGCCTCGTGCATGCGCGCGAGCGCCCAGGCGAGGTTCACGGCCGTGGGGCGGGTGGCCGCCAGCCGGCGCGTGCTTTCGCGCAGGTTGTCGTTGGAAGAGTCCCTCGACATGGCGAGCGCCACGCCGAAGGCCGCCGACACCCCGATGAGGGGCGCGCCGCGCACGCGCATCGACTGGATGGCCTCGGCGACCGCCTCGGGGGAGTCGAGGGTGCGACTCTCGAAGGCGTGCGGAAGCTTCGTCTGGTCGATGATATGGACGGGCCCGCGGGGCCGGTCGGCCCAGAGGCTGCGGTAGTGGCGGTCGCCGACCTTCATGCGGCCATTTTCTCACGCCACCGGAACTGCCGCAGATCAAGCGGGCGGGAGTTTCGTTCGCGTAATATCCGGCGATGCGCGGCCCGTCCCGCGCCCCGCGAACACCACCCCGGAGCACCCGTCCATGTCCGCCTTCCGCCATGCCGTCCCCGCCTTCGCCGTCCTCGCGCTCGCCGCCGCCCTCCCGGCGGGCGCCCAGACGCTTCGCGTCGCTCTATCCTCCGAGCCCACCTCCGTCGACCCGCACTACCACGTGCTCGCGCCCAACAACGCGCTCGCGGCGCACATCTACGACGCGCTCGTGGACACCGACGAGGCCCAGCGCCTCGTGCCGGCGCTCGCCACCTCCTGGAAGAGCGACGGCGCCAACAAGTGGACCTTCCAGCTGAGGAAGGGCGTCAAGTTCTCCAATGGCAAGCCCTTCACGGCCGAGGACGCGATCTTCACCTTCTGCCGCGTCGCCAAGAACGAGACCAACATCGCCGGCGGCAACAAGGACCTCATCCGCGGGATGAAGTCCATCGAGGCGCCGGATGCGCACACGCTCGTCGTGACCACGGTGGAGCCCGAGCCGCTCATGCCCCGGCTGCTGGCGGGCATCCAGATCCTCACCTCGTCCATCGCGGCGCACGGGAAGATCACCTTCTCGCTCGACACCAACTGCGGCGTGACCGGGCCCTGGCCCACGGTGACGCAGTTCAACGAAGGGTCGGTCGCCATCGGCACGGGCCCCTTCAAGCTCAAGAGCTACGTGCGCGGTTCCGCCATCGAGCTCGTGCGAAACGACGACTTCTGGGGCGAGAAGTCGCCCTGGCAGGCCGTGAAGTTCGTGCCGGTGACCAACGCCGGGCCGCGCCTGGCGGGGCTCATCGCGGGCGACTACGACCTCATCGAGAACCCGGCCGCGCGCGACCTGGGCCGCCTCAAGGACGACAAGCGCTTCGCCTGGGTCTCCACGCCCTCCTCGCGGGTGATCTTCTTCCAGCTCGACGTGGCCCGCAGCCCCAGCCCCTTCGTGGCGGACGCCAAGGGCGAGAACCCGCTGCGCGACGTGCGCGTGAGGAAGGCCATGTCGATGGCCATCGACCGCGACGCCATCGCCAAGCGAATCATGGACGGCGCCGCGCAACCCGCCTACCAGTTCCTGCCCACGGGCATGTTCGGCACGCTGCCCAACCCGCCGGTGATCAGGTTCGACCCGGCCGCGGCGAGGAAGCTCATGGCCGAGGCGGGCTACGCCAACGGCTTCGACCTCACCATCACCACCACCAACGACCGCTACGTGAACGACAGCCAGATCGCGCAGGCGGTCGCGGGCTACCTCTCGCAGATCGGCATCCGCGCCAAGGTGGACGCCATGACGCGCGCCATCTACTTCCCGCGCCGCGCCAAGCGCGAGTTCAGCTTCTCGATCGGCGGGTGGGGCTCGGCGGAGGCTTCCAACTTCATGCGCTACTGGGCCGCGACCCTCGACGCGAAGAAGACCCACGGCACCTCCAACTACGGCGGGCTCGCGGACCCGGAGTTCAACGACCTCATCTCGAAGGCGCTCGTCACCATGGACGACGAGAAGCGCGCGGAACTGCTGCGCCAGGCCGGCGCCAAGCTCCTGGACCTGCACGCCTTCATCCCGCTGCACTTCGAGAACACGATCTGGGCGCACCGCGCCGACCTCGTGGTGAAGGGGCGCACGGACCAGTACACGCTCGCCATGTCGGTGGCGCCCGCGAAGAAGTAGGGCCGGGCCGCCCTCGATGGCGAGCTACGCGCTGCAGCGGCTGATCCAGAGCGTCTTCGTCCTGCTGGCGGCCTCGATCGTCGTCTTCCTGGCCGTCTACGGCATCGGGAACCCGATCGAGCTGCTCGTGCCGCCGCAGGCGAGCGCGCTCGAGCGCGAGGAACTCGTGCGCCGCCTCGGGCTGGACCTGCCGCTGTGGCGCCAGTACCTCGTGTTCGCGTGGAACGCGCTGCACGGCGACCTGGGGCGCTCCTTCGTGCACGGCGTGCCCGCCATCGAGCTCATCCTCACGCGCCTGCCGGCCACGCTGGAGCTGGTAGTCCTCGCCATGACGATCGCGCTCGCGGGCGGCATCCCGCTGGGGCTCCTGGCGGGCCTGAACACGGAGTCGCGCGCCTCGCGCCTCATCATGGGCGGCACGGTGCTGGGCTATTCGCTCCCCAACTTCTGGAAGGGGATGATGCTGATCCTCGTCTTCGCCGTGCTGCTCGGGTGGCTGCCCACCTCGGGGCGGGGCGAGACGGTGGAGATCCTGGGCCTGAAGACGAGCCTCCTCACCCTCGACGGCCTGAAGCACCTGATCCTGCCGGCGCTCAACCTCTCGATTCCCAACATGGCGCTCATGATCCGCCTGGTCGCGGCGGGCACGGCGGACGCCAAGGCGCAGGACTACGTGAAGTACGCCCGCGCCAAGGGCGTGCGGCCGCGGCGCATCGTCGGGCGCCACATCCTGAGGAACATCCTCATCCCCGTGGTCACCGTGGCCGGCATCGAGTTCGGAAGCCTAGTGGCCTTCTCCACGATCACGGAGACCGTCTTCGCCTGGCCCGGCATGGGCAAGCTCCTCATCGACTCGATCTACCAGCTCGACCGCCCCATCGTGGTGGCCTACATCATGCTGGCCACGTTCCTGTTCGTGACGGTGAACCTGCTGGTGGACCTCGCCTACGCCGCGCTCGACCCGCGCGTGCGCCTCGTGGGAGAGGCGGGATGACGCCGGTGCCCGTCGCGTCCGGGGACGACACCGCGCTGCGCCGGCGGGTGCTGCGGCGCATCGCGAGCCGGCCGACGGTCAAGGGCGCGCTCCTGGTGCTGGCCGTCCTCGTGGCCTTCGCGCTGCTGGCGCCCTTCGTGGCCCCTCAGAACCCCTACGACCTCACGGCGCTCAACGTGATGGACAACCGCCTGCCGCCCGGCGAGAAGGGCATGGCGGGCTTCACCTTCTGGCTGGGCTCCGACGCGCAGGGGCGCGACATGCTGAGCGCGATCCTCTACGGGTTGCGCACGAGCCTGCTGGTGGGGCTCGCGGCGACGGCCGGGGCGCTGGTGGTCGGCGTCACGGTGGGGCTCACGGCGGCCCAGTTCGGCGGGCGCGTGGATGCCACCCTCATGCGCGTCGTGGACTTCATCCTCGGATTCCCCGCGATCCTCGTGGCGCTGGTGCTGCTCGCCTCCATCGGCCGCGGCGTGGAGAAGGTGATCCTCGCCATCGTCGTGGTGCAGTGGGCCAACTACGCGCGCCTCATGCGCGCGGCGGCGCTCGTGGAGCGGCGCAAGGAATACATCGAGGCGGCGGTGAACCAGGGGCTTCCCACCGCCTACATCATGCGCGCGCACCTGCTGCCCAACAGCATCGGCTCGGTGCTCGTCGTGGCCACGGTCAGCATCGCGGGCGCCATCACGCTCGAGGCCACGCTCTCCTTCCTGGGCGTGGGCGTGCCGGTGACGCAGCCCTCGCTGGGGCTTCTCATCGCCAACGGCTTCGAGTTCCTGCTCTCCGGCGAGTACTGGATCCCGCTCTTCCCGGGGCTGGCGCTCCTGGCCCTGATCCTGTCCATCAACGTCGTCGGGGAGCGGCTGCGCCGCAGCTTCGACGCGCACCGGCATTGAGCGCGCCGCTGCTGGAGGTCCGGGGCCTGCGGACCGTCTTCCACCTCGCCGACGGCACCTGGGCGGCGGTGGACGGCGTCGACCTCGAGGTCGCCAAGGGGGAGGTGCTCGGGCTCGTGGGCGAGTCGGGCTCGGGCAAGACCGTCACCGGCTTCTCGATCGTCGGGCTGGTGGACCCGCCGGGCGAGGTGATCGCGGGCGAGGTGCGCTTCGCGGGCGAGGACCTGCGCGCGGCCGGCGAGGAGCGGCTGCGCGAGCTGCGCGGCGACCGCATCGCGATGATCTTCCAGGACCCGCTGATGACGCTGAACCCCGTGCTCACCGTGGGCGAGCAGATGGCCGAGGCGGTGCTCGAGCACCGGGCGACGGACGAGCGCTCCGCGCTCGCCATGGCCGGCGAGGCGCTCGCGCGCGTGGGCATCCCGTCGGCCGCCCAGCGCCTGGCGCAGTTCCCGCACGAGTTCTCCGGCGGCATGCGCCAGCGCGTGGCCATCGCCACGGCGCTCCTCAACAAGCCCGACCTCATCATCGCCGACGAGCCCACCACGGCGCTCGACGTGACCATCCAGGGCCAGATCCTCTTCGAGGTGCAGAAGCTCACGCGCGAGACCGGAACCGCGCTCGTCTGGATCACCCACGACCTCACCGTGGTGGCCGAGCTCGCCGACCGCGTGGCCGTGATGTACGCGGGGCGCATCGTGGAATCGGGCCCGGTGGGCGAGGTGCTGGACGCCCCGCGCCACCCCTACACGCGCGGGCTCCTCGATTCGGTGCCCGACGAGGCCGCGCACGGCGCGCGCCTGGCGCAGATCGACGGCATGGCGCCGCGGCTCGATGCGCGACCGGCGGGCTGCGCCTTCGCGCCGCGCTGCCCGAGGGCCCGCGACGAGTGCCGGACGAACGACCCGCAGGAGACGGCGCAGGGCGCGAGGCGCGTCCGATGCCACTTCCCGCTGGCCGCGGGGGAGGCGCGATGAGCGAGCCCATCCTCGAGGTGCGCGGCGTGAGCCGCCACTTCACGCGCCACCCGACGCTCGCCGAGCGCATCCTCATGGCTGCGGGACGGGCCTCGCCGCCGCCCGTGGTGCGCGCCGTGGAGGGCGTGGACCTCGCCATCGAGCGCGGCGAGGTGCTGGGGCTGGTGGGCGAATCCGGATGCGGCAAGTCGACGCTCGCCCGCGTGGTGACCGGGATCCTGCCGCCGACCGCCGGCGAAGTGCGCTTCGAGGGCAAGCCCGTGGCGGGGCTGCGCGCTCGCGAGCGGCTCGACTACCTCCTCGCCGTGCAGATGATCTTCCAGGACCCCTTCGCCTCCCTCGACCCGCGCATGCGCGTGCACCGGATCGTGGGCGAGGCGCTCTCCGTGCACCGGCTCGTGCCGGAGGCGGAGGTGGGTGCCGCCGTCGACCGCGCGCTCGCCGACGTGGGGCTCGACCTGGCCTACCGCGACCGCTACCCGCACCAGTTCTCGGGCGGGCAGCGCCAGCGCATCGGCATCGCGAGGGCGCTGGCGGTGAAGCCGCGCGTGATGGTGTGCGACGAGCCGGTCGCGGCGCTGGACGTCTCGATCCAGGCGCAGGTGATCAACCTGTTCCTGGAGCTGCGCAGCCGACACCAGCTCACCTACCTCTTCGTGAGCCACAACCTCGGGCTGGTGCGCTTCCTCTGCGACCGCGTGGCCATCATGTACCTCGGCCGCATCGTGGAGACGGGGCCGGTGGCCGAGATCTTCGCGAGCCCCGCGCACCCCTACACGCAGGCGCTGCTGGAGGCGATCCCGCGGCTGCACCGGCGCAAGCGCGCCTTCGAGCCGGTGCAGGGCGAGCTGCCCTCGCCGCTGGCGCCCCCGCCGGGCTGTCCCTTCCATCCGCGCTGTCCCGCCGCCGTGGCCCGCTGCCGCGAGGAGCGGCCGGAGCTTCGCGCCATTTCGCCGGGCCGCGTCGCGGCCTGCCATCTTCTCGAGAAAGGTTGATCCGTGATGTCCACGCCATCCCTCGTTCCCGCCATCGGCCGCGACGCCCTCGCCTTCGAGGACGCGCGCCACCCCGGCCGGCCGCTCACGATCCACACCTACCGGCCCGCGGCGCACGGCCCCGACGATCCCGTCGTCCTGGTGCAGCACGGCGTGAAGCGAAACGGCGACGACTACCGCGACTTCTGGGTCGAGGCGGCCGAGAAGCATCGCCTTCTCATCGTGGCCACGACATTCGGGGATGCGGCGTGGCCCAGGCCCGAGAGCTACAACAACGGCGGAGTCGTCGGCCCCGACGCCACCGTGACCCCGCGGGAGGGCTGGGCCTACGCGATCCTGCCGCGCGTCGTGGAGGCGCTGCGCGCCGGCGGCGTCACGCGCCGGGAAAAGGTGCGCCTCTTCGGCCATTCGGCCGGCGGCCAGTTCGTGCACCGCCTGATGGCCACGCAGGACCATTCGATCTACGAGGCGGTGGCCTGCGGCAATCCCGGCTGGTACACGCTGCCCACGCTCGGGCGCGCGTTTCCCGAGGGGCTGGGCGGCCTCGGGATGGACGAGGCGGACCTCGCGCGCTGGCTCGGCTACCCGATGACGATCCTCGCCGGCGACCAGGACATCTCCACCACCGACGAGAACCTGCCTCGCAACCCGGAAGCGCTGGCGCAGGGACCGACGCGGTTCGCGCGCGCGCACTTCTTCCACGACATGGCGCAGCGCGAGGCGGCGCGACTGGGCGTGGCCTGCCGCTGGAGCCTCGTCCCGGTGGCGGGCATCGGGCACGACGGCTGCGCCATGGGCAAGGCGGCGGCGGCCTGGTGGTTCGAGGGGCGCATCCCGCGGGCCTCCGAGCTGGCCGCCTCCTCGGCGTCCGTGGCCTGAGGAGCCGGCCCCCGCGGTCTTCAGTGAGTCGCGAAGTAGCCCGCCAGCACGAGGAACACGAGGGCGAAGGACAGCCCGCCCCACGCGAAGCTGCCGCCCGGCTCGAGCACCGCTTCGGCCGGGTTGGACGGGTCGTAGTGCACGGTCACTTCGCGCTCCACGGGATAAGCCGCCGCCTTTCCCTCGGCCCAGGACTTCGTGGCCGCGACCGACGCGCCGAACGAAAGGCGGGTGCCGCGATATTCGCGCCCGCCCACCGTGTAGGCGTACTCCACCACCGGCTCGTAGACGAGAACCGAGACCGCGCCGGGGTTCGCGCGGGAGCCGCGCCCCTCGGTGCGGCTCGCCACCACGCGCCCGGTCGCCTTGTGCCAGCGCGCCGCCTGCGACGACTGGCTGCGCGAGACGACCGCGAAGGCGACCATCATCAGCCCCGCCACCGCGAAGAAGAGGGCGTAGTGCGGGTGCGCGCCCTTCGGGAAGTAGGGGGCGAGCATGGAGATGGCCTGCTGCGGGAACACGAAGAAGAGCGCGACCGCCAGCATGACGATGGCCAGGACGCCCGCGAGGATCCAGATGGACCCGAACCCGGCGGGCAGGTCGCGCTCGAGCGCGCAATCCTGCGGGTTCCTCGGGTCGTAGTACACGGGCACGCGCGCGCCGACCCTGTAGCGCTGCAGGATCTCCTGCAGTCGCGGGTCGTTGCCCGCGATCTCGCCGACGCTGACGCGGTGGCCCTTGAAGCGCTTCAGGCCCACGGAGAACTCGTAGGCGACGGCGGGCTTGTTGACGACCCTCGAAGCCTGGCCCGAGCGGGAGACGGTCTCGGCGACGACCTCGCACTTCGTGATCTCGGCGCTGCCCCGGGCCCAGGCGGCGGCCCGCCGGACCTCGTGCAGCTTCACGAGGGTCGCGAACACGATGAGCCCGGGGATCGCGAGGGCGAAGAGCAGCACCATGCGCGCGCCCGCGGGCTTCAGCGCATCCGGCATCCAGTCGCCCGGCAGGCCCATCACGAGGACGGCGAGCGCGATGAGCCCGAGCCCCGCCTTGGCCTCGACGGGGACGTTCGCCGGAAGCTTCGGGGTTGCCGCCGTGCGACCTGCCGCGGGCTTCGGGGGCGGTTCCTTCCAGTCGCACAGGTCGCGCCAGCGGCCGGTGCCCTCGATAACGCTGGTGAAGACGGCGGCGAGCAGCTCGTCGTCGTCACCGATCCGCGCCTGGAAGCGGCGGCTGCCTTCCTCGAGCGACAGGCGCACGCCGCCATCCGCGGCGGGCTGGGCGTCGAGGATCACCACCTCGTCCTCGAGCGTGAGGTACCAGTCCGCGCCGCGCGGCCGCTTGCGCACGGCCTCCGCGACGTGTCGCGCGGTGGCGGGCTCGTGCAACTCCTCGCCGGCGACATCCAGGCTGAAGCCTGCGGGGGCGGTCTCGTCCATCGGGCGGCCTCCTCGGGGGGGCAACGAGGCGCCTAATGTACCGAATCCCCGCCCCGGGGCGCGACTGCGCCGGCGTTGACGGGGATCAACCGGCCGGTCGCGGCCGGGCGTAATACGATGGAACGATCGTCACCCCCGAGGGAGGAGCAGACATGAAGACCGCGTTCGTCAGGATGGGGCCGTGGGCCGGCCTGGGCGCCGTTCTGCTGGCCGGGTGCGCCGCCGTCGAGCCCGTCGTGCCGCCGACCGAGCTGCCCGAGATCCGCCCGGGCTACGTGGCCGGGTACCTCACGCCCGAGCAGCTGCCCAATACGGTGGCCCTGCTGCCGCCGCCACCGGCGGCGGGATCGGCCGCGCTGGCCGCCGACGAGGAGATGTACAAGGCCACGCGCAAGCTCAAGGACACGCCGCGCTGGGCGCTCGCCGCGAGCGACGCCGAGCTTCGCTTCCCGCACGCGACCGGAGTCTTCCAGTGCGCGCTCGGCATCGCGATCTCGGCGGAGGGCACGCCGCACCTGAACATGCTGCTTCGCCGCGTGCGCATGGATTCCAGCCGCGCCAACGACAAGCCCAAGGACCACTACAAGCGCGCGCGGCCCTTCCAGGTCACCAAGGACCCGTCCTGCACGCCGAAGGAAGAGGAACGCATGAAGCCGGACTCCTTCCCGTCGGGCCACGCCTCCATCGGCTGGGCGTGGGCGCTCACGCTCGCCGAGGTGGCGCCCGAGAAGGCCGACGCGGTCCTCGCGCGCGGCTTCGCCTTCGGGCAGAGCCGCGTGGTCTGCGGCGTGCACTACCGGAGCGACGTCGAGGCCGGCCGCGTGGTGGGCGCCGCCTCGGTGGCGCGCCTGCACGCCGACCCCGTCTTCAACGCGCAGGTGGCGCTCGCGCGCAAGGAGGTCCAGGCCGCCTGGGCCGCGGGCAGCAAGCCCAAGGTCGACTGCGACGCCGAGGCGAAGGCACTCGCGCTCGACCGTTGAGGCCGGCGGCGGAACCGAAAGGGGACGGGTCCGGGACCCGTCCCCTTTTTTCGGTAAAATACAAATTTCCTGCCGGGGATTCGAAATGACCAAGTATGTGTTCGTGACGGGCGGCGTGGTCTCCTCCCTGGGCAAGGGCATCGCCGCAGCCTCGCTGGCCGCGATCCTCGAATCGCGCAAGATCAAGGTCTCGCTGGTCAAGCTGGACCCGTACATCAACGTGGACCCGGGCACGATGTCGCCGTTCCAGCACGGCGAGGTGTTCGTCACGGAAGACGGCGCGGAGACCGACCTCGACCTCGGCCACTACGAGCGCTTCATCTCCTCGAAGATGAGGAAGCTCAACAACTTCACCACCGGCCAGATCTACGAGCGCGTCATCAACAAGGAGCGCCGCGGCGACTACCTGGGCGGCACGGTGCAGGTGATCCCGCACATCACCGACGAGATCAAGGCCAGCGTGAAGGCCGCCTGCAAGGGCGTGGACGTGGGCATCATCGAGATCGGCGGCACGGTGGGCGACATCGAGTCGCTGCCGTTCCTCGAGGCCATCCGGCAGATGGGCATCGAGGAAGGCCGCACCAACACCTGCTACATGCACCTCACGCTGGTGCCGCACCTGGCGAGCGTGGGCGAGATCAAGACCAAGCCCACGCAGCACTCGGTGAAGGAGCTGCGCGGCATCGGCATCCAGCCCGACATCGTGATGTGCCGCTCCGAGCAGCCCATCCCCGACGAGGAGAAGAGGAAGATCGCCCTCTTCACCAACGTCGACCACCGCTCCGTCATCTCATGCTACGACGTGAGCTCGATCTACAAGATCCCCACGATGCTGCACAAGCAGGGCCTGGACGAGATCGTCTGCCGCAAGCTCGACCTCGCCGCCTACCCGGCGGACCTGTCCATGTGGGACAGGATCGTCGACGCGCTCGAGAACCCCGAGCACGAGGTCGACATCGCCATGGTCGGCAAGTACGTGGACCTGCAGGATTCCTACAAGAGCCTCTCGGAGGCGCTCATCCACGCCGGCATCCACACGCGCACGCGGGTGAAGATCCACTACGTGGACAGCGAGCAGATCGAGGCCAAGGGCACGCAGACCCTCGAGAACATGGACGCGATCCTGGTCCCCGGCGGCTTCGGCAAGCGCGGCATCGAGGGCAAGATCGCCGCGGTGCGCTACGCGCGCGAGAACAAGGTGCCCTACCTCGGCATCTGCCTGGGCATGCAGATCGCCGTGATCGAGGCGGCGCGGGATCTCTGCGGCCTCGAGGGCGCCAACTCGACGGAATTCGACCCCGACACGCCGCACCCCGTGGTGGCCCTCATCACCGAGTGGCAGGACCGCGACGGCAAGATCGAGCGCCGCGACGCCAACTCCAACCTCGGCGGCACCATGCGCCTGGGCGCGCAGCCCTGCAACGTGAAGAAGGGCTCGCTCGCGCACAGGATCTACGGCTCGGACGTCGTCTCCGAGCGCCACCGCCACCGTTACGAGGTGAACGACCAGTACGTGGCGCGCCTGGAGGCCGCCGGCCTCGCCATCAGCGCGCGCACGCAGTCCGAGAACCTGGTGGAGATGGCCGAGCGGCCCGACCACCCGTGGTTCTTCGGCTGCCAGTACCACCCGGAATTCACCTCGACTCCGCGCTCCGGCCACCCGCTCTTCATCTCCTACGTGAAGGCGGCCCTGGAGCAGCACAAGCTGCGCGTCCCGGAGCCGGGCCTGAAGGTCATCGACGGCGGCGCCGCTTAGTAAAGCGGGAAACGCCGATTTCCGCCGATGCCCCGCCGATTGCCGCCGATAAAATCTTGTTCAGTTGCGATGGGGAGAGATCCGGCAACGTCTCGACTTGCCACGACGCAATCCATCAAGCCCTTATCGGCGGCAATCGGCGGGGCATCGGCGTTCATCGGCGTTCCCCGCCTTACCCACGCGCCAGCGTGAAAGGGAAGGAATGAAACTCTGCGGATTCGAAGCCGGCCTCGACAAGCCCTTCTTCCTCATCGCCGGCCCCTGCGTCGTCGAGAGCGAGCAGTTGCAGATGGACGTCGCCGGGCAGCTCAAGGAGATGACGGCGGCCCTCGGCATCCCCTTCATCTTCAAGAGCTCCTACGACAAGGCCAACCGCTCCAGCGGCAAGAGCTTCCGCGGCCCGGGCATGGAGAAGGGACTGGAGATCCTCGCCAAGGTGCGCAGGACCCTCGGCGTGCCGGTGCTCACCGACGTGCACACGGAGCAGGAAGTGCCGGAGGTCGCGAAGCAAGTCGACGTGCTGCAGACCCCCGCGTTCCTTTGCCGGCAGACGGACTTCATCGTGGCCGTGGCGAAGGCGGGACTGCCGGTCAACATCAAGAAGGGCCAGTTCCTCGCCCCGCACGACATGAAGAACGTCGTGGCCAAGGCGCGCGAGGCGAGCGGGCGCGACAACATCATGGTCTGCGAGCGCGGCGCCTCCTTCGGCTACAACAACCT
>JAHCLE010000093.1 GCA_026125445.1 Burkholderiales bacterium | reverse complement strand
GCGCCAGTCGCCGCGAAGGCCGCGCCTTCCGCTTCACCCGCCGTGCCCGCCGCTCCCGCCGCCGCCGCCGCGAGGAAGCCCGAGCCCGCGCCCGCCCCGGTCGTCGCGAAGGCCGCGCCCGTGGAGCAGCCCTCCCGGGTGCTCGCGCGCGTCGATCCCGATTTTCCGTCCGAGGCCCTGCGCGAGGGCTACGACGGCGGCGTGGTGAAGGTCCGCCTCGCCGTGGATGCCGAGGGCAACGTGACGCGCGTGGACATCGTCGAGGCGAAGCCGCGGCGCGTCTTCGACCGCGCCGTCACGAACGCGCTCTCGCAGTGGAAGTTCAACGCCGGCAAGGCGGGCCGCGCCGTCGAGACGGAGATCGTCTTCCGGCGCTGAAGGCGCGCGGCGCCTACTGCACCAGCTCGTCCACGCGCGAGCAGAGCTCGCGCACCGAGTGCACGTCGAGCCGTCCGTAGATCTTCTTCACGTGGTCGGCGACGGTGGACGTCGCGATCCCGAGCGCGGCCGCGATCTGCTGCTGGGTGTAGCCCGCGCGCAGCAGCGCGCAGACTTCCGTCTGCGCGATCGAAAGGTTGAGCCCTGCCAGCGCCCGGCGCCATGCCACCGCCCGCGGTTCCTGGTGCTGGATGCTCACGTGGATCGCCGGCTGCGAATCGCTACGGGCGGCGAGCAGCGGCTGCGCCTCGAACACGAACCGTCCCCAGGCGTTGTCCACGGTGAGCATCACCTGGTGGCGCGAGGCGTGCTCGTGGCTGCGGATCTGGTCGGCCAGCATCGCCAGGGTGGCGAACTCGGGGCCGTGCGGGGCGCGCCCGGCGCTCTCCGGCGTGATGCCGCCGTGTGACAGCAGCAGCATCTTGTGCGCGTCCTCGGACAGGTGGCGCAAGGTGCCATCCCCCGCGAGGCTCAGGACGGCGCGGCGCTCGCGGCGCGCGACGAAGTCGAGGGCCATGGTGCTCTCGCCCTCCAGGCCCCGCGCGACGTACGGGACGAGGTCGCCCAGCAGCGCCTCCTCCTCGCGCGTGAACGCGGCCGCGCCCCTTTCGCGGTAGAGCACGAGGGAACCCAGGGGCTGGCCGCGCGCGCCGCGCACGATGGCCTCCACGCGCGAGTGCAGGTTCTGCGGCCGCCAGATTTCGTTGTAGAGGCCTGAGCGGAAGAACGCGGCGTTGTCGAGCTCCGCGGCGCTGCGGATCGTGGCCCGGCCGAGCACTGTGTCGCGAAAGCCGCCCATCGCCTCGGTCTCGCGGCTGTTGTAGAACTCCTCGAAGTAGTGGCGGGCGACCTCGGCATCGATCGGCCCCTCGAAGAAGTAGCGCACGAGGTTCCCGTTCGCGTCGGTCCAGTCGAAGAGATTCCTCGACGACGGGATCACGCGGTGCAGGGCTTCGAGCAGCGCGGGGATGAGCTGCTCGCCGGGCAGGCCGAGCGCGCAAAGGGAGCGCACGCTCGCGATGGCGGCGGAGCGCTTCATGGCGGGGCCCCCTCCGGATGCGGCATGGGCACGATGCTCCCCCTTTCCCGGAACCCCCTGCGCAGGGGGTTACGCGGCTGCGCGGCCATTCTAGTCTCCGGCCAGTCGAATGGTAGGAGGCGAAACGTCCGTGACCCTTCTCGCCAGCCCGGCCCGCCCCCTGGCCCGATTTGCCCGGTTCGCCTGCCTCGCGACCATCGCCGTCGCGGCAGCGGCGGCGGTCGCCCAGTCGCCGTCCCAGCCGGGTCCCCCGCGCGACCCGATGCGGTTCTTCGATACGCCACCCGCCCCGCCCGCCGCTCCCCTGCGCGCCCAGTGTCCCGCGTGCGAGCCGGCCGAGCGAACCCTCGAGGAAGCCCAGGCCGCGCAGAAGGCCGGCCACGACGAGAACCTGCGGCTCTACCGCGCGGAAAAAGGGCTCGAGAGCGACCTGCAAAGCGCCACCTGGGACGTCGAGTTCGCGGAGAAGTCCATCCGCCAGATCCACGAGACCCTCGGCCGGCTGGGCCAGGACACCCTCCTCGGGATCCCCGTCCACTCCGATGCGATCGCGCATTGGGAGAGGGAGCTCGAGGCGGCGAAGGAGCGCCTGAAGGCGAAGCAGGAGGCTCGCGAGCGCGCCGAGAGGGAGCTGCAATCGGCGCGCGCGCGCCGCGAGGCGCACATCGCGACGCTGCGGGAGGTGGACCGGCGCGCCGAGCAGGCGCGCAACGACCTCATCGCCTGCAACCGCGAGCGCTGCCGCGCTGCGGCGCCGCAGCAGCAGCAGCCCGGGAACTTCGCGCCCGGCAAGCCTGCCGGCCCCCTCGCGCCCCCGAAGCCCGCGCAAGCGCCGCCGCCTCCGCCGACGGGCGCCGCCGATGCGGGCCTGGACCTCTCGGGCGTTCCCGATGAGCTCCTCACGCCCGAGGGCCGCCGGCAGAAGGAGCAACTGCGCCGTGGCGCCGGCGCGCCGCCCGCCACCGGCCTGCCCGGCACGGGGCTTGCGCCGGGGAACACGCCGCCGCCCGACACCCGGGCCGTCGACGACGCGAAGAGCCTGCTCGACACGGTCGAGCCGATCATTCCCCGGGCCAATGCCGACCTGCAGGCCATCCAGGGGCACGCCGAGGCGATCCTGGCGCTGTCCACGGCCTGCACCCAGGCGCGTTGCCCCGTCGTGAAGGAATGCGCGGCGGCAGCGCGGCTCGCCCAGGCGATGGTCGACGCCGAGACCTACCTCGACGCGGCCCTCGGCGCGCTCAATCGGGCCGCCGCCGCCTCCGCCGCCGCGCACTCGAACGTCGTCGCCCAGACGCGCATCACGAGCGTGAACCTCGACCGCGCCATCCGCGTGCTGGCGCTCCAGGAGTACCTCTACAAGCTCTCGACGATGCTCTTCGACATCGCCTCGCTCGCCGACGACATCAAGAACATGGCGGACAAGGACACGCTCGCGCCGGGCGACAACTGGGCGGCGAAGATCGACGGCTTCTACGAGACCGCCAAGGATCTCGAGAGCGTCATCAACGACGGCGCCAAGCTGGGGTTCGAATTGGGCGCGGGCGACCCGAACCTTGCGCAGGGCGGCGCGGTCTCGAACGCGACCGGGTCGATCTTCGGCACCAATGATGCGAGGACCAGCATCGCGAACGACATGAAGAGCTCGCTCTCCGATGCCGCCAACGCCTTCGACGAGGCGAGGGCCAAGATCAAGGAGGCCGAGAAGGCCGGCACGAAGCTCAACCCGAAGGACCTGCTCGGCGGCCTCGCCAAGGCCGCCTCCAAGATCGTCTACCGCGACCTCAAGGTGGCGGTCGAGAAGCAGATGGCCGAGAACAAGGCCTACATCGAGGAGCTGCAGAGGAACCTCAGCGCCGAGGAGAGGATCCTGGCGGATCTCTTCGTGCAGCGCGTGCGCATCGGCGAGCGCAGGAACGTCGCCGAGGACGCGCTGCGCAAGGTGCGCGCGGCCAAGGCCGCCCTCCTCGCGTGCCTCGCGCGCGCCTGCGGCAACCCGACCCTGTCGCGCCCGCGGCTGCCCGACTACTACGCGCCGCCCGCGGGCCTGAGCGCGGACGTCATGGCGAAGTACTTCGGCTGGGGCACGGCGCTTCGCGACCTGAATCCGAAGATCGCCGCCACGGAGATGGCCCTTCGCGAGCGTTTCCAGGTGCTGGACTCCTGCCCCGGAGGCGGCGGGGGGACGTTCACGGACCCGGGACGCGGAGGCGTCGGCGTCATCCCCGGCCATGGCGACGGCGGACGGCCCGGCCTCAGGGCGGCCTGCCCCGAGTGCCAGGACAAGGCCGACCGCGTTGCCGCCATCGTGGCCGAGATCGACTTCCTGCGCGGCGAGATTGCGCGGCTCGAGGCCAACGCGCGGCGCGTGGCCGAGCTGCAGCAGCAGCTCGCGCGAACGGAGGTGCGACTGCGCGACCTCGACCGGCGGCGCGCGGCCCTTCGAGAGCGCATCCGCGGCTCGCTCCTGCGCGACATCGAGGCCCAGCAGGACCTCGCCGTCCTCGACGGCGAGCGTGTGCTCGTGGTCGGCGAGCTCGGCTACCTGCGGCGGGAGATCGAGCGGCTGCAGGTCGATCGCGCGCAGGTCGGGCGGCTGCGCGACCGACTCGACGCCGTCGTGCCCCAGCAGGGGCCGGCGCTGGACGCCCTGGCCGACTGCGAGGCCCGGCTCTGCCGCGCGGTCCAGGTGGACACCGTGATCCTCATCGGCGGCACCAATCCCTTCGACCCCGACCATCCCGTCGGCACCGGCGGCACTTCGCCTCCGGTGACGCCGCCTCCGGCTGGCGGCGCGGGCACGCTGCAGTTCTCGGCATCCACCTACGGGGGCGCCGAAGGGGGAGCGGTGCTGGTGACCGTCACGCGCTCCGGCGGCTCCCGCGGGACCGTGAGCGTGGGCTACCTCTCGAGTGCCGGAACGGCGACCGAGGGCGCCGACTTCGCGGCCGCGTTCGGCCGCCTGTCGTGGAACGACGGGGACGCGACGCCGAAGTCCTTCTCCATCGCGCTCGTCGACGACACGCTCGTCGAAGGCACGGAGACCTTCACGATCACGCTCCTGGACGCGCAGGGCGGCGCGGCCGTCGGCTCGCCGGCCTTCGCCACCGTCTCCATCGCCGACAACGACTCGCCCCCGACGCCGCAGCCCGCCGGCAGCATCCAGTTCTCGGCTTCGTCCTATTCCACCGCCGAGGGCCAGGGGACCGTGACGATCACCGCCACGCGCACCGGTGGCACGGGCGGCACGGTGAGCGTCCAGTACTTCACCGGCCCCTCAAGCGCCACCGCGGGGTCGGACTACCAGCCGGTGAGCGGCAGCCTCGTGTGGGAGGGCGGCGACGCCACCCCGAAGAGCTTCAGCGTGCCCATCCTCGACGATAGCGTGGTCGAGGGTCCGGAAACCTTCTTCGTGACGCTCAACTCGCCCACGGGCGGCGCCACCCTGGGCGCGCCCGCGACGGCGACGGTCACGATCGCCGACAACGACGTGGCCACCGGGCCGTGCGGCCCGTCCGGCAGCGCCTGGCAGGCCAACGCGGGCGCAGCGTACGTGTGCTCCGGCAACTGCAATCCGTGCCCGTCGCCGCAGACCGTCACGGTGAACGGCGACAAGGTGACCGTGTCGCCGTTCCATGCGGGCGGAGCCGCGACCTTCACCGGCTGCTCGGCCTCCCTCCCCTCGGACAGCGCCACCCTCACCTACTTCGGGCAGTCGAACCACCGGGCCACGATCACGCGCACGGGCAACAACGCCTTCAACGCGAGCATCGTGAGCAGCGGCGGGGGCACGTGCTCGATGAGCTGCTTCAGGGCCGGGCCATGAAGGCGACCCTCGGCGCACTGCTGGCGCTCGCCGCGCTCGCCGCGCTCCCGGCAGCGGCGCAGGAAGCCAGGACCTTCAACCCGATCGCCCGCCCCGCCGCGAGGCCGGCGCTCCCCGAGGGCGCGCGACGCGTTTCGCCTCCCGTGCCGGTCGACCGGGCCCGCATCGAGGCGGCCGTGGCGACGGTGGCGAAGGCGTGGAGCGAGCGCGGCCTCGACGCGGTGCTGGCCCCCGGCTTCAACCGGCGCGACGAGCTCGTGGATGCCCTGCAGACGAAGGTGCCGCGCGACGCGACCCTGCGCGTCACCGCGATCCAGGGCTGGCAGGTGCTCGAGCAGTGGCGCCATGAAGGGCTGCTCGTCTCGCGCGTGTCCGTGACCGTGCGCACCCAGGTCGAGTTCAACGATCCCGTGGCGGGGTTCCAGGCGCGCGACGGCACCAACGAGCTCGTGATGACGCTCAAGTCGAGGGAGTCCGGGCCATGAGCCGCGGCGCTCGCCTCGCCCCGGCCGGCCTCGCGCTCCTCGCCGGCGCGGCCCTCGCGCAGGACCTCTCCCTCAACGGCACCAACACCGTCCGCTGGGAACGTTACGACACGCGCGGCAACGCGGCCGGCTCGCCCTATCCGTTCACCACGACCACGGGTTACGACGAGTTCGTGTTGAACCTCGGCTGGCAGCCCGCTCCCTTCGACCGCTGGCGCGGCCTGGTGGCCGGCGTGGTGAACGACTCGCCCTACCGTTCCCCCTTTCGCGACGTGGTTCCCGAGAGGCTCCTCGTCGCGCGCGAGAACGGAGATGCCGCGATCCCCTACCGCGCCGAGGCGGGCGACTTCTTCGCCTTCGCGAGCACGCGAACCCAGCAGCGGCCGCTGAAAGGGGCCTCCGTCGAGCTGCAGCCCGTCCCGGAGAGCGCGGATTTCCGCACCTCCATCCTCGCCTTCGCGGGCGCCGCCCAGTCGTCCTGGCGCAACCTGCAATGGAGCGACGACAACACCGTGGGCCTGTCCTGGCTCTCGGAGCTGGCACGCGCCCGCCTGGCCCTGAACGTGCTGCGCAATTCGCGCGAGGCGAACGCCCCCGAAGGCACGCCCCGCCGCACCCAGGAGGTGGCGAGCGTGGCCGCCGAGGCGCCATTCGCGCTCGGTGATACCCGGTGGCGGGCGGAAGCCGAGGCCGCGGCGCTGCGAGGCGACCACGACGGTCCTCCCGGCGGGACCGTCGCGTGGGACAGGCGCGACTCGGGACTCTTCGCACAGCTCACGGGATCGCACCTCGCGAGCGGCGTGGGCTGGCGCCTGCGCGGCGAGCGCTACGGCGCGGACTACCGGCCCTACGGCACCGCGGTGGTCGCCGGCCGCCGCAGTCTCGAGGCGCACCTGACCGGCGCCACTTCGAGCGGCCTCGCGTGGCGCGCGCGCCTGCAGGAATTCCGCGACGGCTTCGAGGGCGACAACCCGCTCGACACGCGCGTGCTGGGCGCCGGCCTGGCCGGCCCGTGGCGCGATCTGGCCGCGACGGTGAGCGCCGACGTGTTCCGGCAGGACATCGAGCGCGCGGATGCGACGCTCGACCAGAGGAACCTCACCGCGAACCTCTTCCTCTCCCGGCCCTTCGGCCAGGCGATCGGCCAGCTCGGCCTGCTCTACCAGCGCCTCGACGACCGCGCCGTCGCCGACGCGAGCCCGAGGACCCGGCAGGTGAGCGCCTCCATCGTGCTTCCGCTCGCATTCGCGGGCCTGCAGGGCAGCGTCGCCCCCGGATTCACCTGGCGCGACGTGAGCGACGCCGCCACGGCCACGCGCGACTTGCAGGCCACGCTTCAGCTGCAGCTCTCCGGCGGGCCGCACCGGCTTTCGCTGAGTGCGGGGCACCTTTCACAGGATCCGGTCCTTCTCGCTACGCCCGACGTGGCGACGGTCAATTTCGGGCTCGACTACCGCTTCCGCTGGGGCCCCCACGAGTTCGGTGTCGACGTGACCACCTTCGACCGCCGCCCCTCGCCAGGCGAAAGGACCGAGGCGTGGCGCGCCGGCGTCACCTGGACGCTCGCCTTCGATCACCGCGCGACGGCAGCGCCGGTGGCCGCGCCGGCGATCTCCGCCTCTTCGGGCGCGGTGCCTCGCGACGCCGGATTGCTGGCCGCGATCGCCCCGGGAGACCGCCTCGACGATGCGGCCACGCGCATGGCCTCGGCGGGCTACGCCGGTTCCACGAGCCAGCCGGGCGCGGTGGTCTGGGAAGCGCGGCCCCTGCCCGAGATCGAGGGACGGCAGCGCGTGGCGGTGATCGGCGACTCCGGCCGCGTCGAGCGCGTGGCGGTCATCGTCTCACTCGCGCCCGCCGGCGGCGGCGAGGACGCGGCCCGCGTGTTCGAGCGCGTGCAGCGCACGCTCATCGAGCTCTTCGGCAGGCCTTCCAGCGTGTTCGAGGAAGGCGAGTTCGGCCCGGGCTTCGCCCGTGACGTGGCCGCCGGCCGCCTCATCCGGATCGCGGAGTGGCCCACCCAGCGCGGCGTGATCCGACTGGGAATTCCCCGCCGGCTCGACGGCGTGGCCCGCATCGAGATCCACCACGCGCGCGGCTTTGCGAGCCCGCGCGACACTGCCTGGGGCATCGAGTCGATCCGGTAGGGGCGCTCAGTTGAGCTTGAAGCTGTCGAGCTCCCAGGTCTGGTCGACGAGGACCTGGCCGCGCTGGTCGACCTCGAGCGCCTCGTAGCGCGCGAAGTTGCGCAGCGCCGGCACGTACCACCAGTGCGCGAGGCGCTTCGAGGTGAGGCTCTGCCCGGGAAAGGGCGACCACGCCTTGTTCGAGACCTTGCTCACCTTGAGGGCCTGGAAGGTGCCCGCCGGCACCGTGACGCTCTCCCAGCCCAGGACCGTGACGCGGTTGTCGGCCTGCTTCACGAACTGGGGAAACACCTCGCGGGAGTTGGCCGTCCAGGAGTCGCCCGGCTTGAGCGGGAAGCGGAAACGCGGGTCCACGGGATCGAAGACGAGCGTGCCGGGGCCCGTCGGCGAGGGCATCGAGTAGATGTTTCCCTCGCGGTCGAAGCGCAGCGGGATGTCGGAGTCGCTGGCCGCGAGCTCGAAGCCGTTCGCGTCGGCGGCAGTGATCGACTGGGTGAGGTAGTTGCGGCGCGTCAGCGCCTCGCCGTCGCGGATCTCGCGCAGGAAGACCCAGCGGTCGCCGGGATGGCGCGGCGGCGGCTCCAGGGCGCGCGCCACCGCGTCGGGCACGGGCTTGAGCTTCGAGTCGAGCACGTCGGCCGCCATGGCGAGCAGGACCGCTTCCTGCGCCGGATCGGCCGCGGGCTCGGCAGGCGCCGCCGCCGCGGCGGGCGCGGGCACCGGCACGGGAGCGGGCGCGGGAAAATCGGCGGCCGGCCGTGCCGCAGCGGCCTGCGCGGCCTTCTCCGCGGCCGCGATCCGGTCCCTCGCCTCGCGCCGCATCGCCTCGCGCTCGGTCTCGAGCTTCTCCGCGAAGGCCGCCTCCAGACGCTTGCGCTCGCGGTCGGCTTCCTCCTTGGAACGCGACAGCGCCTCGGCCACCGCGCGCTCGATCTCGGCCTGCTGCTGGCGCCGCGCCTCCTGGGCGCCGGCCGCCGGGTCCGTGCGCTCCGGCTGGCGGAAGTAGAAGTCGCCCTCGAGCGAGGTGTTCTCCCAGGGCACCTGGCGGCCGTTGGAGGCCTGGCGCACGGCGGCGCGCACGCGCTTGAACACGTCCTCCACCTTGAGCCCCGGCCGCTCGATCTCGCGCACGAGGTGCTGCGTGTACAGGCCGTTCCTGCCGAGTCCGTCTGAGGCCACCTGGCCCGGCGAGGTGGCGTAGGCGATGAGCGAGCCGATGGGCGCCTCCATCGCCGCCAGCCCCTGCTGCGCCGAGCGCGAGCCGCGCGCGAAGGGGTTGTTGCGGCAGGCATCGAGGATCACCAGGTTGATGCGCGCCTTGGCCGACTCCATCTTGCCCAGCACCAGCGAGACGTCCACCGACTGGTCCTCGATCTCGTCCTCGTACTTGATGTCGGCGTTGGCGGGGATGAGGAAGTTGCGCCCGTTCACCTGCACGCCGTGGCCCGCGAAGTAGAAGAGCCCCGCGCCCTTGCCGCGCAGCTTCTCGCCGAACTCGCGGATGGCGCGGCGCATGTCGGTCGCCCCCTGGTTGTGGCGCTCGATCACCTCGAATCCGGCCGCGCGCAGCGCCGCCGAGATCGCCTTCGCGTCGTTCACCGGGTTGACGAGCGGCGAGTCCCTGTAGGCCGCGTTGCCGATGACGAGCGCCACCCGCGCCTCCTCGGCGGCGGCGGCCGGCCCCGCGGCGAGGGCCGCGGCGGCGAGTGCGGGAGCAAGGAGGGCGGCGCGCATGGTCTCGAGGCGCGATTATGCGGGCGCCCCGCCGGCTTCGTCACCGCCCCCGGCGGCGCCCCACGCCACGCAGTCGCGATAGGCGTGCCAGGTCGCGTGCCCGATCACGGGCATGGTGAGGACGAGCCCCAGGAAGGCGGTCGCGAGCCCGAGCCCGGTGAGCACGACGATGAGCGCCGCCCACACCGCCATCGTCCCCGGGTTCTTCGCGAGCACCTGCACCGAGAGGATGGCGGCGCTCACGGCGTCGTTGCCGCGGTCGAGCATCATCGGCACGGAGACCACGCTCACCGCGAACACCAGCGTCGCGAAGACCGAGCCCGCGGCGAAGTAGACCAGCACGAACTCGATGTTGCCGAGCGAGAAGGCCTTGGCGAGGAAACCCTTCAGGTCCGGCATCGTGCCGGTGCTGAAGAGCGCGAAGGTCACCAGCGAGGCGCGCGCCCACACCAGGAAGATCACCGTGACCACCAGGACGTAGATGCCGAGCCCCCCGACGTTCTCGCGCCACGCGGTGAGCGAGGGCGCCAGCCGCGGGCGCAGGCCGCGTTCCCGGTCGCGCGACAGCGCGTACAGGCCCGTGGCGAGAAAGGGTGCGGCCAGCAGGAACGCGCCGGCGAGCGTGGTGACGTACTGGTAGGCGAAGTCGTAGAGCGCGGCGAGCGCCCAGCCCATGGCCGCGAACGCCGCCCCGTAGAAGCCGCTCGCGAGGGGGGCTGCCCGGAAGTCGTCCCAGCCGCGCACGAGCCAGGCGAAGGGCGCGAAGGCCGGGATCTCGCGCAGCTCCCAGGCGGCGCCCTGGGGCGAGACGAGCGGCGGCGGGTCGCTCATCGCGGCGCCGGGCCCGCGGGCGCGGCGGGCGCCGCCGGCGCGGGCACCCCCTTCGACTTGAGCTCCTCCAGGCGCGAGAGGTCGAGCTTGCCCACCGCCTCGCGGAACACCTTCATCTCCACGCCCGTGGCCTTGGCGCCGACGATGAAACGTCCGGCGACGATCACGTCGAGGGCCCCCGTGCGCGTCGCGGCCTCGTAGCGCTCGTAGGCCTTGCGGCCCGCCACGGTGGTCGTGCGCTCGTAGCCCGAGGTGCCCTCCTTGTCGATCTCCACGTTCACCCACGCGAAGGCCATCGCCGTCACCCCGGAGAGCGTGCCCACGTCGGTGATCTCGAGGACGATGCGCCCGCCCTTGCCGTCCTCGTAGGTGGCCTCGACCTTGGACGAGGCGATGCCGGCCACGCTGGTGCGCGAGCCCTCCGAGGCGGTGCGCCTGAGCCCCGCGAGCGACTCCGGCAGCAGCTCCTTCAGCGCGCGGAAGTCCACCGGCTCGACCTTCATCGAGCCGGAGAGCGCCTCGCCCATCTGCTTCATGGCCTCGCCGGCCTGGTGCACGTCGCCCTGCCTGGCCGCCTCGCCGAGCTGGCGCGCGGCCTGCTCCACCTTGGTGCCGGGGTCGACGGGCTTCGGGGGTTCCTCCCGGCCGCAGCCCGCGAGGGCGATGGAGACGGCGATGGCGATGGCGCGCGGGATCATGGAATTGCCTTTCCTGATGGCTCCGGCAGGTCAGGGTCGGCTCCCTCGCCGGGCGGTGCAAAGATTACACGCGGTGCGGGCTGCCGTGCGCGTTGACGCTCCCGGGGTCCTGCGGCATCATCGCCGGCGCCTGCGCCCGCCCCTCCACCCCCGGGAGAACTCCACCATGTCCGCCTCGACCGTCCTTCGCGCGGCAGCCGTCGCCGTCGCGCTCGCCTTCGCCACCGCCGCCGACGCGAAGACCCTTCGCTGGTCCAGCCAGGGCGACATCCTGACCATGGACCCGCACGCCCAGAACGAGGGCCTGAACAACTCGGTCTCCGACCATATCTACGAGCCCCTGGTCACGCGCGGCAAGGACCTGAAGATCGAGCCCTGCCTCGCGCTCTCCTGGAAGGCCGCGGGCCCGAACGCGATGCAGTTCAAGCTGCGCCAGGGCGTCAAGTTCCACGACGGCACGCCGTTCACCGCCGACGACGTGGTCTTCTCCATCGAGCGCGCGCTGGCGCCGACCTCCAACTTCTCGCCGTACATGCAGGGCATCACGGGCGCGAGGAAGGTGGACGACCAGACCGTGGAGATCCAGACCAAGGGGCCCAACCCCGTCCTCCTGGCTCAGCTCTCCGAGGTGCGCATCATGAGCAAGCCCTGGGCCACCAAGCACAACGTGCTCAAGCCCCAGGACTACAAGAACAAGGAGGAGACCTACGCCTCGAGGAACGCCAACGGCACCGGCCCCTACGTCCTCAAGAGCCGCGAGGCGGACGTGAAGACGGTGCTCGTCCTCAACTCAAACTGGTGGGGGAAGATGGAGGGCAACGTGAACGAGATCGTCTACCAGCCCATCAAGCAGGACGGCACGCGGCTCGCGGCCCTCCTCTCGGGCGAGGTG
>JAHCLE010000092.1 GCA_026125445.1 Burkholderiales bacterium | reverse complement strand
GGCAACCGCGTCGAGGCCGACGTCGGCCGCATCGTGAAGGAGTGCAAGCTGCCGCCGGAAGCCGACGCGCAGCTGCACATCGTCGTGGCGGAGCTGATCGCCGGCGCCGACGCCATGAAGTCGGCCAGGGACGGCAAGGCCGGCCGCGCGGGCCTCGTGAAGGTCGACGGCGCCCTCAAGTCCTACGCCACCTACTTCGACCACCCCGGCTGGAAGTGAAAATCGTGCGACCATAACGGTCGCCATGAGCACCGCCGCCATTCCACCCGGCTTCCGCCCCATCTCCATCGGGGGCGAGTTCCTGAAGACCGTGGGCCCGATGTACGGGCGGTGGGATGGCGAGCGGGTGCGCCTCGGCTTCCGGGTCGAGCACCGTCACGGCAACATCGCCCGCAATGGCCACGGCGGCATGCTCGCCACCTTCGCCGACATGCAGATGGCCGTGGTGACGCACTACCAGTGGCCCGAGATCGCCGGCCACAGCTTCCCCACCATCAGCATGACCACGGACTTCGTCGCGCCCGCGCCCATGGGCGCGTGGGTGGAAGGCAGCGCCGACGTGATCCGCGCCACCAAGTCCCTCGTCTTCATCCAGGGCACCGCGAGCGTCGAGGGCGTGACGATCCTGCGCTTCAGCGGCGTCTACAAGATCGGCCCGAAGCGCGACTACGCCAACCCGCGCGATCCCTTCGGCCTCGTCACCGACACCCACGCGAAGAAGAAATGACCATGGAAAAGCCCGCCGTCATCGCCGTCGCCATCACCGGAAGCGTCCCGCGCAAGAAGGACAATCCCGCGGTCCCCGTCACGGTCGCCGAGCAGATCGAGAGCACGCACGAGGCCTTCGAGGCGGGCGCCACCCTGGTGCACATCCACGTGCGAAACGACGACGAGTCCTCCGGATCCGACCCCGCGAAGTTCGCGGCCGTGCAGGAGGGCGTGCGCAGGCACTGCCCCGGCATGATCGTGCAGTTTTCCACCGGCGGCCGGGGCCGCGAGCCCGCCGCACGCGGGACCATGCTCTCGCACCGCCCCGACATGGCCTCGCTCGCCACAGGCTCGGTGAACTTCGCGACGATGATCTACGAGAACCCGCCGCAGCTCATCGACGCGCTCGCCCAGAGCATGCTCGACTTCGACATCAAGCCCGAGTGCGAGCTCTTCGACCTCGCGATGCTCTACAACGCCGCCGACCTCGTGAAGCGCGGGCTCCTCAAGCCGCCGCCGCACGTGCAGTTCGTGATGGGCATCAAGGGGGCGATGCCGGCGAGGCGCTCGGTGCTCGAGTTCCTGCTCTCGGAGCTGCCGCAGGTGCTGCCCGGCGCCACGTGGACCGCCGCGGGCATCGCGCGCACGCAGTTCGAGGTCGCGCAGTGGGCGCTGGAGCTGGGTGGGCACTGCCGCACCGGGCTCGAGGACAACATCCGCTTCGACGAGACGCGGCTTGCGGCCAGCAACGCCGAGCTGGTGAAGAAGATCGCCGACGTGTGCGGCAAGTACGGCCGCCGGCCCGCCACGCCGGCGGAGGCCCGGCAGCTCCTGGGTCTGCGCCCCGCCTGACCGGCGAAGCGGCCCCTACCAGCCGCGCCCGCAGCGCTCCCAGGGCTGCGCGAGGATCGCGTCCACGGCCGCCTGCGACATCGACTGCGCGACGTAGGCCTGCCCGGTGAGTGCGCGGATCTCGCGCGCGAAGGCGCGCAGGTGGTTGCGCGAGCCGCAGGCGAGGTTGCCGTACACGGCGCGCAGGTCCGCCTTCATCGTGTGCGCCATGGAGATGGCGAGGTCGGTGATGTCCGCCTCCTCGACGAGGCCGCCCACCTTGAGCGCCTCCAGCTCGCCCCCGAGCCCGCGCTGCAGCAGCGTCGTGAAGAGCGCCTGCAGCTCCACATCGGGGAATTCGCCAACCGGCGTCCCTGGCACGGGATCGGCCACGCGATACCTGCGCAGCAGGCGCAGCACCGCGTCCATGTCGTTCAGCCCCGCGATGGCGACGGTGGCAAAGGGCTCGCGGCCCCAGGCCTCGGAGAAGCGCAGGAAGAGATCGCGCGCGAGCTTCCCGGTGCCGCGCAGGTAGGCGAGATCCGCGGCTTCGTCCGCGGTGGGCGCCACGGGAAGGGCCATCACGGGGAGTTCGCGCCCGGCTGCCGAGGCGGCCAGTGGCAGGGCGAGCGCGACGGCAAGTGCGGCGGCAAGGCGATGGGTCATCTCCGGGGCCTCCCGGCAGGCTGGGGCCTGCCCGACTCCCCTCCGACCCGCGCGGCGCCCCCGGGTTCCGCGCCCCGACCGGCTCAGGCCCGCGCGGCCTCCTCGGCCAGCACTTCCTTCGCGATCTTGAAGGACTCCAGCGCCGCGGGCGCCCCGCAATAGACGCCGCACTGCAGGAAGATCTCCTGCATCTCCTCCTTCGTGACGCCGTTGCGGATGGCGCCGCGCAGGTGTATGCGCAGCTCGTGCGGGCGGTTGAGTGCCGTGAGCATGGCGAGGTTGAGCATGCTGCGGGTCTTCAGGTCGAGCCCCGGGCGCGTCCACGCCGCGCCCCAGGCGTGCTCCGTGAGGTACTGCTGAAGGGGCTTCATGAAGTCGTCGGCCTTCGCGATCGCGTCGTCGACGTACTTCTCGCCCAGCACCTTCCGGCGGACCGCCAGGCCCGCCTTGTAGCCTTCGTTCTCGTTCATCGTTCCTGTCTCCCGGTCTTGTCCCGCGGCGATGCCGCGAGGCTCGCCATCCAGCCTACGCTATGATGGCGCGCACGACGAGGAGGCCCCATGCGCGCCATTCGCTTCGCCGCCCTGCTGCTGTCGACGTGCCTTTCCGCATCGCTCGTGCTGGCAGCCGACGACGCGGCCACCCTCGCGAAGAAGCTCGCGGATCCCGATGCCGGAGTCCGGGCTTCCGCGGCTTCCGCGCTCTGGACGCTCGCCGGCAAGACGCCCGCCGCCGTCGAGCCCTTCCGCTCCGCACTGCGCACTGCGCTCGACGATCCTGATGGTGCCGTGGTGATGAACGCCGCCGGGGCGCTCGCCACGATGAAGGAGCCAGAGCAGGCGCTCGCCCCTGCTCGCCGGCGCGTGCTGCAGTCGCCTGACCAGAGGACCTACGTCGCCTTTCTCGCGGCGCGCGGCCTCATCGGCATCGAGGCGCCCGCGACGCTGGCCCCGCCGCTGCTTCGCTATCTCGAGGAGACGGCCGCGGCGCGCAAGCGCGGCGGCTCGCGCGAGAACGTCCAGCTCGCCCGCCGGGCGCTCGAGCGCCTCGTCGACACGAAGGACCGCTCCACGCTGGAACCCATCCGCGACCAGCTGCGCATCACGCAGAGCGCCTGGGCCGAGCTGCTGCCGATCCTGAACCGCTTCTCGCCGAAGCCCGACGACTGGACGCGCGTCCTGCTCGACCACACGGCCCACGCCGATGGCGACACCGTCTACGTCGCCTGGACGCTGCTGGGCGAGCAGGCCGATCCCGCTTCGATCGCCTTGTGGACGCCGAAGGCGGCGGCGGCGCTCAAGTCCCCGGGCTCGCGCGACCACGCCATGCGAGCGCTGGCGGCGGTGGCCGGCCGCGCCACGGCGGGATTGCCCGAGCTGGCGGCGGTCGCGGCGGACGCTTCCGCCTCCGAGGAACAGCGGCTGCGCGCGGTGGAGATCCTGGGACGCGCGGCCGACACGCGGGCCGAGGGTCGCATTCCGGGGGCCACGCAGGCCGCGAAGGCGCAATGGCTCGCCGCGTGCGAGCCCGTGCTGAAGGCCGGCAAGCCGGGCAAGCCCTTCGACACGTGCCTCTCTCCCGCTTCCTCCGCGATTCCCGACGGCAAGGAGCGCGCGCGCTACCTCGCCTCGTGGCTCGCGGCGAATCCCGACCCGGGCGCCAAGGTCGAGCTCCTCGGGCGGCTGGAAGGGCTCTGGAGCGAGGCCTTCGACGTGACGGACACGGTGCGCGCCGAACTCGCCAGCAATGACCCGCGCGTGAAGACGGCCGCCGAGAAGGCCCTGGACCGAATCCGCCCGGCGTGGCGCGAGAGCGGGGCACGCGCGGCGAAGCAGGCGGCCTCACCCGCCGCCAAGGCCGCACCGGCGGCCGGCGGCCCGGGGGCCGACGGAGCGGCGCTTTACGGGGCGATCCGCGTGGGCGACGTGGCGAAGGTGAAGTCGCTGGTGACGCGCGCCAACGTCGCGCAACCCGTGCGCTTCCCGGGCATGGCGACCCCGCCGCTGCCGCTCGTCGTGGCGGTCAACTACTGCGGCATCCCGACCGTCACGCCGGCGCAGCTCGCCGGGATCGTGGCGCACATGGTGTCCGTCGGCGCCGACCCCGAGGTGAAGGACGCGCAGGGCCAGAACCTCTTCGACAGGGCCAAGTACGCGTGCCCGCCGGAGGTGATGAAGGCGCTGGGCGGCTAGAAGTCCACCTTCACGAAGACTCCCACCGTGTGGGCGCTGTAGTCCGTGGGCCCCTTGTCGAGGTAGGCCGCGTTGGCCGCCGGCACCGGGTTCACGTCGACGCCGTCGTAGTGCCAGTCGCTCACCTTGCCGCGCTCGTAGCGGTAATAGAGGCGCGCCGTCATCGACTTGCTGAACGGGTAGCTCAGGTTCGCCTCGAACGTGTTCTGCGTGAAACGCGACTCCGGCATGCCGGTGCCGATGAGCGCCACCTGCGCCGCCGTGAGCGCCAGGCCCGCCGCGTTGTAGGTGTAGCTCGTCTCCGTTGTCCCGTTGGCGTAGGTGTACGCCGCATCGAGCTTGACCGGCCCGAAGTCGCGGCGCACGCCGATGCTCGCGGCCGTGTTGCGCGACTCCTGCGTCTGTTCCCAGAAGCGGCTGGTCGGGAAGAGCGGGTTGAGCGGGCCGGCCTCCTCGCAGATGTGAAGCGCGTTGGCCGCCGTGAGCGCCGTCGAGCCCACGAGCGTGGTACCGGCAGGCGGCACGCCCGTCGTGTTGATGGCGCCGTTGCTGAAGAAGTAGTAAGTCGTCCCGGCCACGCAGGCGTTGGGCTGGACCCCCAGCTGGTGCATCGTGGCGCTGGCCCAGGAGTAGTAGCCGAACAGCGCGAGTTCCGCGGATGCCTGCCAGTTGAAGTCGACGTTGAACGACGATTGCCGGTTGGTGCCGTTGCGGCCGAACTCCGACTCGGGGTAGCGCTGGTCCTTCCACTGCCCCGAGAGGCCGATGTCGAGCATCGGCGCCGCGGCGATGTTGAGCCGGCCGTTCAGGGCGCGCAGGTCGCGGTCCGCGAGGTCGTACTTGCGCAGCCCGTCCACCGCGTGGATCCAGGAGGCGAAGTTCGTGTTCGCCGCGGTGGGCAGCGGACCCAGCGTGTAGCTCGTGTAGGGAGCCGTCACGTGCGGGTTGTATTCGCTGCCGCGCCGGCGCGCGGTCTCCCCCGACAGAAGCAGCGTAGCGCTTTCGAAGCCGCGGTTCGTGTAGGTGAGCTTCAGGCGGTCCTCGTTCGTCTCCTCGCGCTCGCGGTTGCGGCGATCGTAGGATTCGCGTTCCAGCAGGCCCGTGAGCGTCGACTTCGCATCGATGCGCCAGTCGGCCGTGAGGGAGGCGTTGTCCTGCTTGTAGTCGTAGGGAACGGAGCTCACGTTGATGTTGCCCGCGCTTGGGGTGACGTTGAGCGCCCGGATCGCATCGAGATTGCAGCCGGCGGCCAGGTACGCGGGCGTGTTCAGGAACGCGCCGCCGCTGCCGTCGTTGATGAGGCGCCCGATCTGGCCCGTGAGCGGGTTGCAGGCGAGGTACTCGGACGCGTTGTCCGTCTCGTAGTGCCGCCAGCTCGCGCGCACCCCGACCTTGGGCGAGGGGTTGAGCGTGAGGCTCAGGTGGGCGAGCCGCGTCTCGATCTCCGCGCCCGCGTTCTGCTTGCTGAGCGCCGCGGTGGTGTTCCACATGTTGGCCGCGGAGACGCCGTTGATGGTGCCGCCGGTGAGCGGCAGCGTCGTGGGCGCGATGAGGGCGTCGTCCTGGCTGGAGCGGGTCGCGGCCACGACGGCGCTGAAGCGGCCGTTCATGAGCTGCGGGAGGTTGCGCGCGTACTCGCCCTTGAGCTTCAGGAAATCGTTCTCCGGGTAGGAGTCGAAGCGCGCCGTCCTGAACGTGGACGCGGGAACGCCGACGATCGTGTTGACGGTGATCGAGAGTGGATTCTCGATCGTGAAGGTGTCGAGGTCGTTGCGGAAGAACGAGCCCTCGGCGGTGAGGTTGAAGCTCTGCACGCCGTCGAAGTACTGCAGGCCGCCGCGGACCTCGTTGGTCGTCCAGTCGATGGGCTCGGTGGCCTCGATGTCGCCGCCTCCGCCGCCGCCGCCGAAGACCAGGGCATAGGGATTGGAGCCCTTCTTCCTTTCGCTCGCGAAGCCGGCGAATAGCTTCCAGTTCTCCGACAGCGTGACGTCGGCGCGTAGCCCGCCCTTCTTGCGCGTGATGGCGAGCTCGGAGTCGCCCGCCGCGGCGATCGCGGCCTGCAGCGCCGTCTGGGTGGCCGCCGGCGTGGCGAGCCCGCCCGGCGTGAGCCCGACGAGCGACTGGTAGCCCGAGCCCATGCCGCTCCAGAGGGAGCGGAAGGTGTTGGTCGACACCGATGGGGTCTCGTTGAAGTACGCCTTCACCTTCCACGAGTTGTAGCGCCCGAAGGTGAGGGAGTAGTACTGGTCGTCGCGCGCCACCGATCCGGCATCGAGGTCGACGAAGCTGCCGTCCTTCGGCTTGTCGGCCAGCACGCGGACGTGGTGGAGGTAGAAGCCGGAGTCGAGGTCGCGGTAGCGGCGGAAGAAGGGGTTCGTCTCGTCGCCGCCGGAGCCGATGCCGCCCAGCTCGACGTCGCCGCGGTACTCCCAGCCGTCGCCGGTCTTCCTGCGCGGCTGCGGCAGTATGTTGTCGTAGCCGTAGAGGATGCCGGCGGGGCTTCGCTTCAGGTCGAGTTCGGCGTCGACCTTGGCGGGGCCGGCGGCGATGCCCTGGTTCATCGCGTTGGAGACCGAGGTGTCGGTTCCCGTGGCGGAGTCGGCCCACGCGTTGCCGAAGGGAGAGAGCGCCAGGCTCACGCCGGCGGCGAGGAGGGTGAGGCGCGGCCGCGCGTTTCCGCGGAAATTGCGGCCGGAGGTCTGGGTCTTCTTCGTCATGGTCGTTCTCCCTCGCGCTAGCGTTGCAGGCGTGCGCCGGACGGATGGTTGCTGCCGTGCACGGCCACGTGGCAGTTCTGGCAGGAGCGGCCGATCACGCGCGCGCTCTGTGCGCCGCCGGCGAGCGCGGCTGCCGCCGTCTGGTCGCCCCGGAAGAACTGTCCTGGGTGGCCCACCGGCGGGTTGTGGCACTGCTGGCACAGGAACGGGCGCGCGGAGACGAGCAGGCGCTCGTTGTTGGAGCCGTGCGGATGGTGGCAGTTGGCGCAGTTCTCGCGCACCGGCGCGTGCTCCCAGAGGAAGGGACCGCGCTTCTCGGCGTGGCACGCCGCGCAGGTCTCGTTCACGCTGTCGTTCTTGAGCAGCGGGCGGGTGATGGAACCGTGCGGGTTGTGGCAGTCGACGCAGCTCATCTTGCCTTCCGGCACGGGCATGTGCGAGCGGCGCTGGAATTCCGCGCGCTGCTGCTGGTGGCAGGTGTAGCAGGTCTGCGTGATCGACGCGCGCCGCAGCAGCCCGTTCTTGGAGTGCCTCTCCATGGGGGCGTGGCAGTCGCTGCAGGCGACCTTGTTGGTGTCGTGCGTGGAGCCGGCCCAGTGCTGGCGCTGGCCGCCGCCGTGGCAGCCCATGCACTGCCCGTTCATCACCTCGATGGGCGTCACCCCGTCGTTGGTGAAGCGGATGATGAGCGACTTGTCGTTGGTGTTCGCGACGTGCAGAGAGCCCGGCCCGTGGCAGGCCTCGCACACCTGTCGCTCGCGATCGTTCTTCGGGTTGCCCCGGAAGGCGCGGGCGTGCTGCGTGTCCCCGAAGTGCTCGTTTTCCTGGTTGTGGCAGCTGAGGCACTTGGCCTCGCCGACATACGTCGCCTGCTGCGCGCCCGCGGCGCCCGACGCGAAGGCCCACGCGGCCAGGAGCCCCATTGCGACCGATCGCGCGGCCTTCGCGGCGAACCTCTCGAAAAGCATTCCCATCATCTCCCCCCTTGCACGGCCTTGAGCCGCGAGACGTAGTCCAGCACCGCATCGAGATCGGCATCCGTGTAGCCACGGATGGCCTCCACCATCTTCGGGTCCGCGTTGCGGCGCTCGCCGTCGCGGATCGACCGCCCCTCGTGCACGAGGTAGCGGAAATGCTGGCCCGCGAGGCGCGGCTGGAAGCCGGGGCCGTGCCCCTCGCCCTGCTCGCCGTGGCACCTGGCGCAATCGCGCAGGTACATCGCCTTGCCGCGAACGAGTTCGGCGCCGGGACCCTTGCCGTTGGCGTTGTCGGAGGGCAGGGCCTGCAGGTACACCGCGATGTCGGCGATGTCCTGCGGGCCCAGGACGTGCTCGTTGGCGAACGGGTACATGCGGGAGTTGTCGCGCCGGCCGGCGCGCACGTCGGTCATCTGCTTGATGAGGACCGAGGCGTGCTGGCCCGCCAGGCGCGGGTACTTGCCGTCCTCGCGGCCCAAGGCCTTGTTGCGGTGGCAACCCTGGCAGACCTCGAAGGCGATCTCGCCGCGTACCGCGTCGCCCTTGGCGCGCAGCGCCTGCAGCTTCTCGCCCTGCATCTCGTTCCAGACATAGTCGGGAGACTCGATTCCCTTGGCGCGAGGCTGTGGCTCCTCGGCCCGGGCCGTGGCGATCGCCGCCGCCACAAGGAGCAAGCCGCCGAATTGCATCCACCGCTTCATCGCGTTCCCCCTTCGCGTCCGCGCGGCCGTCACAGGCCCGCCATGTATTCGGCGACCGCCTTGATCTCGGCCTCCGTCAGGCGCTCGGCCACCACGCGCATGACGCGACCCTTGTCGTTGGCGCGCGCGCCCGACTTGAAGTCCAGGATCTCCTTCACGGCGTAGGCCTGGTGCTGGCCGGAGATTCGCGGATTGCGGTCGTTGCCCTCGCCGTTGACCATGTGGCATCCGGCGCAGGCCGGCACGCCCGTGGCCTCGTTGCCGTCCTTGAAGAGCCTTTCGCCGACCTTGGCCGCCGCGGCGTCCTCGACCTTGCCGGGCGCCTGCTTCTGCGCGCCGAACCAGGCTGCCAACGCGGCGAAGTCGGACGGCTTCACGCTGGCGAGCGTCGGACCCATCGCGTCGCTCTTTCGCTTTCCCGCGGCGATGTCGGCGAGCTGCTTGGCGATGTAGGAGGGCTGCTGGCCCGCGATCTTGGGGAAGTTGGGGATGACGCTGTTGCCGTCGGGGGCGTGGCAGGGTGCGCACACCGTCTCGGCGATCTTCGCGGCCTCCTGGGCCTGGGCGCCGAGGGCCGTCGCGGCGAGCGCCGCCACGAGATATCGCGCCAGCCGGCGAAGGCCGGCTTCCGGGAATTGCCGCATTGCGAACCCCTCTTCCGGAGGCCACAAACGCAACTGCCGCAGCCGGGAGAGGCGCGATTTCCCCAGGTTGAACGGCCCTTCGCCCCGGTTCTTTTTGTTGGGGGCTTGGGGGGAGGCTACCGGGGGGGTATGGAAAAACCTTGAACTAGTTCAAGAATCGGCGACCTCGCGTCGCCGAGGGGCAAGGGGCGGGAGTTGCCGCGCCGCGGCCCGCGGCACGGTCGATGGAAGGGGGGTATGTCGCGGATTGCCGCGCGGCTCGGCGCGGCGGCAAGGCTCAGAGCTTGTTGTGCGTGCCGTCGCAGAGCGGCTGGTTGCCGGTCGCCTTGCAACCACAGAAAAAGACCTTCCCCGACTTCTCCGGCGTGTAGGCGAGCGGCGTGAAGGACGACTCCTTGTGCGAGCCGTCGCAGAAGGGCTGCTTCTGGCTGCGGCCGCAGCGGCACCAGTAATAGGTCTTGCCCGCCTCGACCTCGACGGGGTACGGCGACTTCTGGGCGATCCTGGGTTGTTCCATGTTTGCGCTCGGTGGGTGGGTCACTCGACGGTGACGCTCTTGGCAAGGTTGCGCGGCTTGTCGACGTCCGTGCCGCGCTTGAGGGCCGTGTGGTACGCGAGGAGCTGCACGGGGATGGCGTGCACGATGGGCGAGAGCGCCCCCGCGTGCCGGGGCGTGCGGATCACGTGCACGCCCTCGCTCTCGGAGAAGTGGCTGTCGAGGTCGGCGAAGACGTAGAGCTCGCCGCCGCGCGCGCGCACCTCCTGCATGTTGCTCTTCACCTTCTCCAGCAGCGAATCGTTGGGCGCGATCACCACCACGGGCATGGAGGCGTCGACGAGCGCGAGCGGCCCGTGTTTGAGCTCGCCCGCCGCGTACGCCTCAGCGTGGATGTAGGAGATTTCCTTCAGCTTGAGCGCGCCCTCGAGCGCCACGGGATAGTGGACGCCGCGGCCCAGGAAGAGCGCGTCGTTCTTGGCCGCGAAGCGGTCGGCCCAGGCCTGGATCTGCGGCTCGAGGTTGAGCGCGTGCTGGATGCTGCCCGGCACGAAGCGAAGCTGCTCGAGCGCGGCGGCTTCCGCCGCGGCATCCAGCCGGCCCTTGGCCTTGGCGATCGCGAGCGCGAGCGTGTAGAGCGCGGCGAGCTGCGTGGTGAAGGCCTTGGTGGAGGCCACGCCGATCTCCTGGCCGGCGCGCGTGTAGTACACGAAGCGCGAGGCGCGCGGGATGGCGCTCTCGCGCACGTTGCAGATCGAGAGCGTGCTGGCGTGCCCCAGCTCCTTCGCGCGTTTCAGGGCCTCCATCGTGTCCAGTGTCTCGCCCGACTGCGAGATGGTGATCACGAGCTGCCTCGGGTCGGGGATGGAGTCGCGGTAACGGTACTCGTGGCCCAGCTCCACGCTGCAGGGAATGCGCGCGACCTCCTCGAGCCAGTAGCGCGCCACGAGCCCGGCGTAGTGGCTGGTGCCGGAAGCAAGGATGAGCACCGCGCTCGCATCCCGGAAGGCTTCCGTGGCGCCCTTGCCGAAAAGGCCGTCGACCGCGATGCCGCCGTCGATCACCGCCTCGAGCGTGTCGGCCACGGCGCGCGGCTGCTCGTGGATCTCCTTCTGCATGTAGTGGCGGTAGGGGCCAAGGTCCACCGCGTCGGCCGACAGCTCGCTCAGGTGCTCGGCGCGATGCACCGGATGGCGGAAGGCGTCGACCACCTGCACCGCGTTGCGGCGCACGGCCACGACGTCGCCGTCCTCGAGGTAGAGCACGCGGCGCGTCTGGGCGATGATGGCCGAGACGTCGGAGGCGAGGAAGTTCTCGCCCTCGCCCAGGCCGACCACCAGCGGGCAGCCCATGCGCGCGCCCGCGAGCGTCTCCGGATCGGAGAGCGCCACCACGCCGATGGCGTAGGCGCCGCGCAGGTCGGAGGCGGCCTTCTGGGTGGCCGCGAAGAGATCGTTCCCGGCCTTGTAGTAGTGGTGCACGAGGTGCGCGATCACCTCGGTGTCGGTCTGCGACTCGAAGGCGTATCCCAGCGACTTCAGGCGCGCGCGCTGCTCCTCGTGGTTCTCGATGATGCCGTTGTGGACGACGGCGATCTCGCCGGAGGAGACGTGCGGGTGGGCGTTGGGCTCGGTGACGCCGCCGTGGGTGGCCCAGCGGGTGTGGGCGATGCCCAGGAGCCCGGCGAGGCTCTCGGCCTTGACCGCCGCCTCCATCTCCGCGACCCGTCCCACGCGGCGCACGCGCCGGATGCCGCCGTCGAGGACGGCCATGCCCGCGGAGTCATAGCCGCGGTACTCGAGGCGCTTGAGGCCCTCCGTGAGGATGGGGACGACGTTGCGACGGGCGATGGCCCCGACGATTCCGCACATAGGCCCCGATTTTCGCACGAAAAACGAAGCCCTCCGCGGCGTGACCGGGGAGGGCTGAAGGCAGGCGCCGTGCTCTTGGCCTCACATCGCCTTGCCGATGACGGGATGAGGAGGAGACCCGTGCATCTGGGAGTCACTCTACGCGCCGCCCGGCCCGCGCGCGGCGGCATGGTCCGCACCGAGACTGCGGAAAATCCGACAAACCGGGGTCAGGAACGGTTCCGGTACCGGCCCAGGAGCCCGCTCACGATCACGGCGGCCACGAGCGTGGCCAGCGGCCCCGCCAGCGGGGCGTACCAGCCCTCGTGCAGGGCCG
>JAHCLE010000091.1 GCA_026125445.1 Burkholderiales bacterium | reverse complement strand
GGAGTCAAGACAGCCAGGAAACGCTCGTCAACGCCACCCTGCTCGCCGGCCGCGTCGGCCTGGGCCTGCTCTTCGCCGTCTCCGGCTTCGGCAAGATCACCGGCTTCGCGGGCACCGCCGGCTACATGGCCTCCAAGGGCATGCCGTTCGCCGAGGTCCTGCTGGTGGGCGCCATCGCGGTCGAGCTCATCGGCGGCCTGATGCTCATCGCGGGCTTCAAGGCGCGCTGGGCCGCGCTCGCCATCGCCGCCTTCCTGGTGCCCACGACGCTCATCTTCCACAGCCCCGTGGGCCCGGAAGCCCAGGCGCAGATGACGCAGTTCCTCAAGAACCTCTCCATCCTGGGCGGGATGCTCTACGTCGCGGTCTTCGGCGCCGGCGCCTGGAGCGCGGACCGCCGCTAGGAGACGCCCGTGACGACCCTCGCTTCCCGCGCCGTCGAGCGCGTGATCGCCTCGCAACCCGCCGCGGCGGGAACGATCCCGGTGCGCCGGGCGCTCCCGGACCGCGAGCGGCGCTCGGTGGGGCCCTGGGTCTTCCTCGACCATTTCGGCCCCTTCCGCGTCGCCGCGGGTGACGAAGGTGTCGGGCCGCATCCGCACGCCGGCATCGAGACCGTCACCTACCTGTTGAGCGGCCGCAACGAGCACCGCGACTCCGCCGGGCACGAGGGCATCGTCTCGGCCGGCGGGGCGCAGTGGATGACGGCCGGGCGCGGGATCGTGCACGCCGAAAGGCCGCTCGACGACGGCTCCGGCCACACCGTCCACCACGGCATCCAGCTCTGGACCTCCCTTCCCCGCGCGCTGAAGATGGTTTCGCCGCGCTACCGCCGCCTGGAGGCGGCAGAGATCGCCGAGTCCCGCCTCGCGGGCGGCACGATCCGCGTCGTGGCAGGCGAAGTGTCCGGCGTGAAGGGCCCCGCGGAGACGCTCATGCCCGCCTTCCTCGCGCACGTTTGCGTCGATGGCGGCGCGCGGGTGGACCTCGAGGTGAGCGCCTGCCACGAGGCCGCGGCCTACGTGATCGAGGGCGAGGGCCTCTTCCGCGCCGAGGGCGGCACGCGCGCGAAGGCGGGCGAGCTCGTCGTGTTCGCCGAGGGCGGCGGCGAGGTCGCGATCGCCAACGCCGGCTCGGAACCCCTCTCCTTGATGCTCCTCGGCGGCCGTCCCGCCGAGGGCCCGCTCGTCTTCCACGGCCCGTTCGTGATGAACAGCGTCGAGCAGGCGCGCGCGGCCGACATCGCCTACCGCACCGGCCGCATGGGCGACCTGCCCGCGGCCCGCTGAACCGAAATTTCCAACCTTCACGGCAATCCGGAGAAACTCGCATGAACGAAAGGCTTTTCACCCCCGCCACCCTCGGCCGCCTCGCGCTCGCCAACCGCATCGTGATGGCGCCCATGACTCGCTCCCGCGCCGTGGGCAACGTGCCCAACGCCCTGATCGAGAAGTTCTACGCCGACCGCGCCGCCGCGGGGCTGCTCATCACCGAAGGCGTCGCGCCTTCCCCGGACGGCCTGGGCTACGCTCGCATTCCCGGCCTCTTCAGCGACGAGCAGGAGCGCGGCTGGAAGCGCGTGACCGACGCCGTGCACCGCGCGGGGGGCAGGATCTTCGCCCAGCTCATGCACACCGGCCGCGTGGGCCATCCCGCCAACATGCCGGCGGGCTCGCGCATCGTCGCGCCCTCGGCCGTCGCCCTGGCCGGCGACATGTGGACCGACGCGGGCGGCATGCAGCCGCACCCGGTGCCCGCCGAGATGACGGAAGCCGACATCGCGAAGGCCATCGGCGAGTTCGCCTCCGCCGCGAGGCGTGCGATCGCCGCCGGGTTCGACGGGGTCGAGCTGCACGGGGCGAACGGCTACCTCATCGACCAGTTCCTCAACACCGCCTCCAACCGGCGCACGGACCGCTGGGGCGGCAGCGTGGAGAACCGCATCCGTTTCGCGCTCGAGGTGGCCAAGGCCACGGCGGCGGCCATCGGCGCCGACCGCGTGGGCCTGCGCATCTCGCCCTACGGCGCCTTCAACGGCATGGGTCCGGACGCGGATATGGACGCGCTCTACGTCCGCCTCGTCGAGGAGGCGGGCGCGCTCGGGCTCGCCTACATCCACGTGGTGGACCACAGCTCGATGGGAGCGCCGGCGGTGGGTGATGCGATCAAGGCGCGCATCCGCTCCTCGTTCAAGGGCCTCTACGTCCTCTCCGGCGGCTACGACGCCGCGCGCGCCGAGGCCGACCTGGCGGCGGGCAAGGGCGACCTGGTCGCCTTCGGCCGACCCTTCATCGCGAACCCGGACCTGGTGCGGCGCATCCGCCGGGGCCTGCCGCTCGCGGCACCGGACGCGGCGACGTTCTACACGCCGGGCGAGAAGGGCTACATCGACTATCCTCTGGCCGAGGCGGCCTGAACGCGCCGCCGGCGCCACCGGAAGGAGCCATGGCACGAATCCTCGTCTTCGCCGGCAGCGCGCGGCGCGATTCCCTCAACAAGAAGCTCGCCCGCGCGGCCACGCAGTTCGCGCGGGAGGCGGGCGCCGAGGCGACGTTCGTCGACCTCGACGACTACCCCATCCCGCTCTATCACGGGGACCTGGAGGCCGCCTCCGGGATGCCCGCGAACGCGAGGAAGCTGCGCGAGCTCTTCCTCGCCCACGACGGGCTGCTCATCGCCTCGCCCGAGAACAACTCGTCGATGACGGCACTCCTCAAGAACACGATCGACTGGCTGTCGCGCGACCTGGGCGAGGGCCGCGGGCAGGACTCGGGCCTCGCGCCCTGGCGCGGCAAGGTGGCGGGCCTCATGGCCGCCTCGCCGGGCGCGTTCGGGGGCGTGCGCGCGCTTCCGCACCTGCGCCAGGTTCTCGCGACGCTGGGCGTGACCGTGCTGGGAACCCAGGTTGCGGTCCCGCGGGCCGACACCGTGTTCGCGGCAGACGGCTCGCTCGCCGACGAGCGGGCGGCGAAGTCCGTGCGCGCTCTGGCGCAGGCGCTGGCCGACGCCGCAGGACGGCTGGGCGGCTGAAGGCGTCGATTGCCGCCGGCAATCGCGCGGATAGGCATTCGTGATTGGCGCCCGCGGATCGATCGGCGGAAAATGAACGCATCCACAACGCGAACGGAGGCCATCGTGGCGAAGAAACAGACGAATGCCGGTGCCATCGACATCGGCATCGCCGAGAAGGACCGCAAGGCCATCGCCGAGGGGCTCTCGCGGCTCCTGGCGGACACCTACACGCTCTACCTCAAGACCCACAACTTCCACTGGAACGTGAAGGGGCCGATGTTCCAGACGCTGCACCTCATGTTCGAGGCGCAGTACAACGAGCTGGCGCTCGCCGTGGACCTCATCGCGGAACGCATCCGCGCCCTGGGCTTCCCGGCGCCGGGCACCTACAAGGCCTACGCGAAGCTCTCCTCGATCCCGGAGACCGACGGCGTGCCCGAGGCCCGTGAGATGATACGGCTGCTGGTGGAGGGGCAGGAGGCGGTGGTGCGCACCGCGCGCAAGGTCTTCCCGCTGGTCGACAGGGCCGCGGACGAGCCGAGCGCCGACCTCCTCACGCAGCGCATGCAGGTCCACGAGAAAACCGCCTGGATGCTCCGGGCGCTACTGGAGAAATAGATGGCCGTCGTCGAACTCACGAAGGAGAATTTCGAGCAGGTGGTGACCGGCAACCCCATGGTCATCGTCGATTACTGGGCTCCGTGGTGCGGGCCCTGCCGTGGGTTCGCGCCGGTCTTCGAGAAGGTGGCGGAGGCCAACCCCGACGTCGTGTTCGCCAAGGTGAACACCGACGAGGAGCAGGAGATCGCCGCGCACTTCCAGATCCGCTCCATCCCCACGCTCATGGTCTTCAAGGACCAGATCATCGTCTTCTCGCAGCCCGGGGCGTTGCCGCAGGGCGCCTTCGAGGAAGTCGTCTCGAAGACCAAGTCGCTCGACATGGAGATGGTGCGCAAGCAGATCGCCGAGCAGGAGGCCGCCGAGGGCTCCCCGCAGTAGCCATCGTTCGGGAGTGATGCGGGTGAAAGGCTTTGAAAACGCAGATTACCGCCGATGCCCCGCAGATTGCCGCAGATGAATGCGTGAAGTCAGGAAGAACCGACTGCCTGACATCCCTCATCGCCATATCGCCCATCGACCACCCATTCCGGAATTGTCGGCGGCAATCTGCGGGGCATCGGCGGTAATCTGCGTTTTCAAAGCCTTTCACCCGCATCACTCTCCTTAGCCAGCCAACTTGGAATTCCCCGCACCCCTCGTCGAGGGAAGGCTGCTTCGGCGTTACAAGCGCTTCCTCGCCGACGTCGAGCTCGCCTCGGGCGCCACGGTCACGGCCGCCTGCCCGAACACGGGATCGATGCTCGGCTGCTGCGAGCCGGGCAGCCGCGTCTGGCTCTCCGAGAGCGACTCGCCCACGCGCAAGTACCGCCACACCTGGGAGCTCGTGGAGGCGGGAGAGCCCGGCCGCGAGGTGCTGGTCGGCATCAACACGGGGCTGCCCAACCGCCTCGTGGCCGAGGCGATCGAGGCGGGCGTGATCGGCGAGCTCTCGGGCTACGCGGCCATCCGCCGCGAGGTGCCCTTCGGCGAGGAGCGAAGCCGCATCGACCTGCTGCTGGAGTCGCCCGGGCGCGAGCCGTGCTACGTGGAAGTGAAGAACGTGACCGCGGCCGTCTCCGGCTCGGTGGCGCTCTTTCCGGACGCGGTGAGCGAGCGCGGCACCAAGCACCTGCGGGAGCTCATGCGCCTGCGCGCGCGCGGAAGCCGGCCCGTGCTCGTGTTCTGCGTGCAGCGCGGCGACGTCGACGAGGTGCGCCCGGCCGACGCGATCGATCCCCTCTACGGGCGGACGCTTCGCGAGGCGGCGGCCGCGGGGGTGGAGGTGATGGCCTGGCGCGCGAGGGTGGGGGAGCGCTCGATCGCGCTCGAGACGCGGATTCCCGTCACTCTTCCTTGAGCTTCGCCACGCCCTTCGGGGCCTTGGCGCCGGACAGCAGGATCACCATGGCCGTGCCGTCCTCCTTCCAGGAGCCGACGGCGTCCCGGCAGATCTCGACGAAGGTGGCGAACTGGTCCGGGTGGGCGGAGAGCAGGCCGTCGATGTGGTCGTAGTAGATCACGTAGCCGGGCGCGTCGACCCACTCCATGTCGGTGAGGCACTCCTCGAGCGCGTCCCAGTTGTCGCCGAAGTAGCCCGGGAAGCGCAGCGCCGTGGCCACGTGGTTGAGCAGCTGCTCCTTGCGCGAGATGTTCTTGCCCTCGATGTGGAAGCAGGCGAACTTCGCGCGCTTGGCGGCGGCCTGCACCTCGCGCGGCTCCGCGTGGCGGGGCAGGAAGAAGACCCCGCCGGTCTCGTCCTCGAGCAGGTCGTTCAGGGCGTCAAGCGGCATTTCCGGGCCTCATTCTCGGATGCGACGGAAGGTGGCGTAGTGGTCGTCGGTGTACCAGAAGTCCCCATCGCGGCCGGCGACGATTCGCCGCGCGCCCCGGGTGCGCTCGCCGGGAGTCTTCACCGTGTACTCGCGGTAATAGCCGCGCTTCTGCTTCGGCAGGCGCGCCTCGCGGTTGCCGAAGACGGCGCCGTCCTTGGCGTAGGGGTAGGGCCCGCCCTTCTTGATGCGCGCGAGCGTCTCCTGCGCCTCCCGCGGCAGGTCCCTCGCCGCGATCTCGGCGGCCTTCGGCGCCGGCGCGAACTGGGCGCCGGCCGGGGCCGGGGCGAGCGCGACGAACGCGGCGAGGGCGACCGAGGCGAGGGCGCGCAGCACGGCCGTCAGCCCCCCTTCGGGCGGTCCGGGCAGTCCGCCTTCAGGCAGTCGGCGTACAGGTAGAGCGAGTGGTCGTGGATCGCGAAGCCCCTCTCGCGCGCGATCTTCGCCTGGCGCTTCTCGATCTCGGGGTCGTAGAACTCCTCGACCTTGCCGCACTGCAGGCACACGAGGTGGTCGTGGTGCTTGCCCTCGTTCAGCTCGTAGACGGCCTTGCCGCCCTCGAAATGGTGGCGCACCAGCAGGCCGGCCTGCTCGAACTGCGTGAGCACGCGGTAGACCGTGGCGAGCCCGATGTCGGCGTGCTCGTCGAGCAGGCGCCGGTAGACGTCCTCGGCCGTGAGGTGGCGCTCCGGGCTCGTCTGGAAGAGGTCCAGGACGCGAAGCCGCGGCGCGGTGACCTTGAGGCCGGTGCTGCGCAGTTCCTTGGGGTCGCTCATGGCGCGTGAGGTGCGGGGTGTGGTCGCCGAATCATAACCGCGATCGGCTCCGGCCGGGACGAAGGGCGGGGCTCGCCGCTATAATGTCCCGCAATCTCCCGACGCCGCCGCCATGCGCCTCCTCGCCACGTTCGTCCTCGCCCTCTCCCTGTCCGGCTGCGGGATGTCCATCGTCCACAAGCTCGACGTCCAGCAGGGCAACCTCGTCGCGCCCGAGACCTTCGCGAAGCTCAAGACCGGGATGACGCGCACGGAAGTGCGCACGCTCCTCGGCACGCCCCTGCTCACCGACGTCTTCCACGCCAACCGCTGGGACTACTACTTCCGTTCCGAGAAGCGCGGCCAGCTCGTGGAGCAGAACCGCTTCTCGGTCTTCTTCGAGAACGAGCGCGTGACGCGCGTCGAGGGCGGGCCGACGCTCTCGGCGGCCGGCACGGCGCCGAAGAAATGAGCGCCCTGAGGCTCGCCATCGCCGGCGCGGGCGGCCGCATGGGCCGCGCCCTGCTGGAGGCCGGAAGCGCCGACGCCGGAACGCGCGTGACCGCCGCCCTGGACGTCGCGGGCTCGCCCCTTCTCGGGCGCGACGCGGGCGAGCTTGCGGCCGGCGCAAAGGGCGTGGCCATCGGCGCCGATCCCGCCGCGGCGCTGGCGGCCGCCGATGTCCTCATCGATTTCACCCGCCCGGCCGGAACGCTGGTGCACCTGGCGGCCTGCCTGGCCGCGGGCAAGCCGATCGTGATCGGCACGACCGGCCTGGAGCCCGCCCAGGTCGGGAAGATCCGCGAGGCGGCGCGCGCCATCCCCATCGTGTTCGCCCCCAACTTCGCCATCGGCGTGCTGGTGACGATGAAGCTCGTCGACCTGGCCGCGCGCGCGCTGGGACCGGCCTACGACATCGAGGTCTTCGAGCTGCACCACAAGCTCAAGGTGGACGCCCCCTCCGGCACCGCCCTCAAGCTGGGCGAGGTGGCGGCCGCCGCGCGCGGAACGACGCTGGAGAAGGATGGCGTCTTCGCCCGCCACGGCGTCACCGGCGAGAGGAAGGCCGGGACGCTGGGATTCTCGGTGGCGCGCGGGGGCGATGCGATCGGCGACCACACGGTCTACTTCCTCGGCACGGGCGAGCGCATCGAGATCACCCACCGCTCCGCGAGCCGCGCCACCTACGCCCAGGGCGCCGTCCGTGCAGCGAAGTGGCTCCACGGCCGCGCTCCCGGCCTCTACGACATGGACGACGTTCTTGGGCTTCGTGGCTGACGGTTGGAGCAAGTCTTTGGAACGCCGATGAACGCCGATGCCCCGCCGATTGCCGCCGATAAATCGGAAATGGGTTCTGGAGCGCGCAGGCAATTGGACTTCCCGATGCATCCGCTCGGCACCAAGCCATCCATGATTCATCGGCGGCAATCGGCGGGGCATCGGCGTTCATCGGCGTTTCCAAAGACCTTCGCCGGCATCACTCCCCACCGCCTCCCTACACGAATAGCCCGACGACCGCCGCGGTGAGGCACGTCGCCAGCGTGCCGGCGACGATCGACTTCATCCCCAGCGAGACGATCTCCCCGCGCCGCTCCGGCACCATCGCACCCATCCCGCCGATGAGGATGCCGAGGCTGCCGAAATTGGCGAACCCGCACAGGGCGTAGGTCATCAGGAGCCGGGAGCGGGCGCTCAACTCGCCCGCAGGCAGCCTAGCGAGGTCGAGGTAGGCGACGAACTCGTTGAGGATCGTCTTCGTCCCGAGCAGCGCCCCTCCGGCCTTTGCCTCGGCCCACGGCACGCCGGCGGTCCAGGCGAGCGGGGCGAAGAGCCACCCCAGCATCCTCTGGAGGCTGAGCGGAGAGCCGTCCACCTCGGGCAGCAGCGACAGCGCCGCGTTCGCCAGGTGCACGAGCGCGATCAGGACGACGAGCATCGCCACGATCTGGATGAGGAGCTGCGCTCCCTCCATGGTGCCGCGGGTGACCGCGTCCATGGCGGTGGCGTCCTGGCGCGGGATCTCGATCGCGGCCTCGTCGGACATGGTGCCGGGCACCATGAGGGCCGCGACCACGATGGCCGCCGGGGTGGCCACGAAGGAGGCGACGATGATGTGGCCGATGGCGTCCGGCACCACGGGCGCGAGGATCGCGCCGTAGAGCGCGAGCACCGTCCCGGCGATGGTCGCCATGCCGCACACCATCACCATGAAGAGCTCCGAGCGCGAGAGCCTGGCGAGGTAGGGCTTCACCACGAGCGGCGCCTCCACCATGCCCACGAAGACGTTCACGGCCGAGGAGACGCCCACCGCCCCGCCCAGCCCCATGGAGCGGTTGAGCACCCAGGCGAAGGCCTTCACCACGACCGGCAGCACCCGCCAGTGGAAGAGCAGCGCGGAAAGGGCGCTCACCACGAGCACCAGGGGCAGCGCCCGGAAGGCGAGCACGAAGGAAGCGCCCGGGTTGGTCTCGGCGTAGGGGGCGGGCCCGCCCGCGAGGAAGCCGAAGACGAAGGTGGTTCCGGCCTGGGTGGCGCGCTCCAGGGCCGCGAGTCCCGCGTTGAGCGAGAAGACGGCGTCCCTGAGCCAGGGCACGGCCAGCAGCAGCCCCGCCAGAGCCACGGTGAGCGCGAGGCCGGCAGCCACCACCCGCCAGCGCACGCCGCGGCGGTCCTCGGACAGGGCCCAGGAGAGGGCGAGGAGGGCGGCGATGCCGGCGAGCGCGTGAAGAGCCTGCATGGTGTGCGGGAATTATCCTCCCGAAGGCGGGCTTCGTTGAAGAAGAGGCCCGGATTTGCTATCATTTCGGGTCAATGAAAGCGGGATGAGCCTGGGATTCACGAAAAAGCTCCTCCCGTTTTTTTGCGCCCGTCGTTTTCCCCGTTTCCGGAGCTTTCCTTGTCGCAGAAGACCCCCGCCCTCCTGGTTCTCGCCGACGGGTCCGTCTTTCGCGGCACATCCATCGGCGCGCCCGGCCGCACCGTCGGCGAGGTGGTCTTCAACACCTCGATGACGGGCTACCAGGAGATCCTCACGGACCCCTCCTACGCCGGCCAGGTGGTCACGCTCACCTACCCGCACATCGGCAACACCGGCGCCAACGCCGAGGACGTGGAGTCGCGCGGGGTCTTCGCCGCGGGCCTGGTCATCCGCGACCTCCCGCTCCTCGCCTCCAACTGGCGGATGCAGGAGACCCTCCCCGCCTACCTCGAGCGCCACGGCGTCGTGGCGATCGCCGACATCGACACCCGCCGCCTCACGCGCATCCTTCGCACCCGGGGCGCGCAGAACGGCTGCATCGTCACCGGAGAGACGGACGAGAAGGCGGCCCTGGAGGCGGCCCGCGCCGCACCCTCGATGGCCGGCCTGGACCTCGCCAAGGTCGTCACCTGCAAGGCGCGCTACGAGTGGAACGGCTCGCTCTGGGCGCTCGCGACGGGCTACGGGAAGGCGGCCGCCCCCCGCCACCACGTCGTCGCCTACGACTACGGCGTCAAGCACAACATCCTCCGCCACCTCGCCGAGCGCGGCTGCCACGTGACGGTGCTGCCCGCCCAGGCGAGCGCGAAGGAGGCCCTCGGGTTCAAGCCCGACGGCGTCTTCCTGTCCAACGGTCCCGGCGACCCCGAGCCCTGCGGCTACGCGATCGAGGCCATCCGCGAGATCGTGGCCTCCGGCACGCCGGTCTTCGGCATCTGCCTCGGCCACCAGCTGCTGGGGCTCGCGAGCGGCGCGCGGACGGTGAAGATGAAGTTCGGACACCACGGCGCCAACCACCCGGTGCAGGACCTCGACACGAAGCGCGTCTTCATCACCAGCCAGAACCACGGCTTCGCGGTGGACGAGGCCACCCTGCCGGCCAACGTGCGCGTGACCCACAAGTCGCTCTTCGACGGCTCGCTGCAGGGCATCGAGCGCACCGACGCGCCCGCCTTCAGCTTCCAGGGCCACCCCGAGGCATCCCCGGGCCCGAAGGAGATGTCCTACCTCTTCGATCGCTTCGTGTCGCTCATGGCGAAGGGCAAGGCATGAAAACGCCGATTTCCGCCGATGTCCCGCCGATTGCCGCCGATCATTCAGGGTGGATGTCGAAGGATGCGAACGCGTGCGAGTGTGCCGGCCACCCCTGGAGTCACAGAGCAATCGGAATGAATCGGCGGCAATCGGCGGGACATCGGCGCAAATCGGCGTTCCCCGGGGTACCTCATGCCTAAGCGCACCGACATCAAGAGCATCCTGATCATCGGCGCCGGCCCGATCGTCATCGGCCAGGCGTGCGAGTTCGACTACTCGGGCGCGCAGGCGTGCAAGGCGCTGCGGGACGAGGGCTACCGGGTGATCCTGGTGAATTCCAATCCGGCGACCATCATGACCGACCCGGAGATGGCCGACGTCACCTACATCGAGCCCATCACCTGGCGCATGGTCGAGAAGATCATCGAGAAGGAGCGCCCAGACGCGCTGCTGCCCACGATGGGCGGGCAGACCGCGCTCAACTGCGCCCTCGACCTCGCCAAGAACGGCGTCCTCGAGAAGTACGGCGTGGAGATGATCGGCGCCAAGAAGGAGGCGATCGACAAGGCCGAGGACCGCGAGAAGTTCAAGAACGCCATGGCGAAGATCGGCCTGGAGAGCGCCCGCTCGGCGCTGGCCCACTCCCTCGAGGAGGCGGTGCAGGTCCAGGCGATGGTGGGCTTCCCGACCATCATCCGGCCCTCGTTCACGCTCGGCGGAACCGGGGGCGGCATCGCCTACAACATGGAGGAATTCGTCTCCATCTGCGAGCGCGGCCTCGAGGCCTCGCCCACGAAGGAGCTCCTCATCGAGGAGAGCGTCCTCGGCTGGAAGGAGTTCGAGATGGAGGTGGTCCGCGACAAGGCGGACAACTGCATCATCATCTGCTCCATCGAGAACCTCGATCCGATGGGCGTGCACACGGGCGACTCCATCACCGTGGCCCCGGCGCAGACGCTCACGGACAAGGAGTACCAGATCCTGCGCGACGCCTCGATCGCGTGCCTGCGCGAGATCGGGGTGGAGACCGGCGGCTCCAACGTCCAGTTCGCCATCAACCCGGCCGACGGGCGCATGGTCATCATCGAGATGAACCCGCGGGTTTCCCGGTCGTCCGCGCTGGCCTCCAAGGCCACGGGCTTCCCGATCGCCAAGATCGCCGCCAAGCTCTCCGTGGGCTACACGCTCGACGAGCTGAAGAACGACATCACGGGCGGCGCCACGCCGGCCTCCTTCGAGCCCACGATCGACTACGTGGTCACCAAGGTGCCGCGCTTCGCGTTCGAGAAGTTCCCCCAGGCCGACGACCGGCTCACCACGCAGATGAAGAGCGTGGGCGAGGTGATGGCCATCGGGCGCAATTTCCAGGAGTCCCTGCAGAAGGCGCTTCGCGGCCTCGAGGTGGGAGTCGACGGCTTCAACCTCAAGTCCGTCGACATGGAGAAGATCGAGGACGAGCTCGCCTACCCGCGCGCCGAGCGCCTGTGGTACGTGGCCGACGCCTTCGGCGTGGGCATGAGCCTCGAGGACGTGCACCGCTGCACGAGGATCGACCCCTGGTTCCTCGCCCAGATCAAGGACCTCGTCGACACCGAGCTCGCCATCGAGAAGCGGTCATTGGCCGATTTCACGCCCGAGGAGCTGCGGGAGCTCAAGCGGAAGGGCTTCTCGGACCGGCGCCTGGCCTACCTGTGGAAGACGAGCGAGCAGCAGGTGCGCGCGCGCCGCCACGCCTTCGGCATCCGCCCCGTCTACAAGCGCGTCGACACCTGCGCCGCGGAGTTCGCGACGAAGACGGCGTACATGTACTCCACGTACGACGAGGAGGACGAGGCCGAGCCCACGGACCGCAGGAAGATCATGGTGCTGGGCGGCGGCCCCAACCGCATCGGGCAGGGCATCGAGTTCGACTACTGCTGCGTGCACGCGGCCCTCGCCCTGCGCGAGGACGGGTTCGAGACCATCATGGTCAACTGCAAC
>JAHCLE010000090.1 GCA_026125445.1 Burkholderiales bacterium | reverse complement strand
AAAAGCCCTGCATCATCTCGACGAGCCGAACACTCGCTATCTGCTCGTCACCAATGCCGACGCAAAAGGCGTCGCGCGTGGACTGCTGGTCGAAGGCTTCGAAGAGGTCTCGGACAAGGCAAGCTTTCCGCCGAGCCTGCACGCCACATTGAAGACATCGCCCGAAGGCCGTGTCGCGATCTGGGGGAAGCTGACAGAGAAACAGCTCGCATCCGATATCCGAGCGCTCATGTCGGACCTGTTGCACGTTCCCAAAGTGGAACAGCTAAATCTCCTCCAAAAGCTCCGTCTCGAAGCCAGGCGGCGGACCCGAGGCAGCACGCCCGGTCTATGGACGAGCGATGACCTTCTCGCCACGGTGCGGGCGCACGGCGGGTTCCTGGCCAGCTCCGCCAGCCTCGAGCATTTCGTGCCCCCGGCGAACTTTGACGAGATGCTCAAGGTCCTGAACGACAAGAACGCAGTTGTTATTCGGGGACCCTCGGGCACAGGCAAGACGCAGGCAGCGCTCAAGCTATGCGATCTCGCGCGACGGCGTAATGGTGTGCTGGAGGTCGTCACTGTTGGGGCGGATGATGCTCCGACGAGCGTGCGCAAGGTCGTCAACCATGGACCGACACTCTTCTATGTCGATGATCCATGGGGCCAATTCAGCCTACGCGGGGGCAGCGAGGCTTGGACCGAGCAGTTGCCGCGCCTCCTTGCTAAGGCTACGCCGGATCATCAGTTCGTCATCACGTCCCGCAGCGACATGATGCAGAGCGCCAAGGTCGGCGATAGCCTCAACGCATGGTCGGTCGAGCTGGACGCGGACCATTACCGGGACGGTCAACTCCGCGACATTCACGACAACCGCATGGATCAGCTACCCGCCGCCTTGCAGACCAAGGCCTATGCATTTCGCAATGAGGCGCTCGACAGGCTTGGCACCCCGCTTGAGATCGAGCTGTACTTTGCGCATATGCAATCCGGCCCCGATGTCGGTGAAGGAGATCACGTCTTCTTACGCCGGCTGCTCGAACTGGCGCAGCGCGATGCGGTGGAAGGCGTTGTCCTCAGAGCCCTATCATCGATCGACACTTGCGGCACGTCAGCCATCGTTTGGGCGCTGCTGGCGGCACGCGGGCAATTCGACCGCAGCCGACTCAACCCTCTTCAGCGCACGCTACGCGGGCTTGATCGCGCACTCGCCGACGGCCTAGACCGTCTTATAGACCGCATGGTCGCGGCCCGCCATTTGCGTCAGCCGGCCCGCACCATAGCCTTTGCTCATCCCAGCGTCCGACAAGGTTTTGAAGCCTTCGCCAAGGACAATTGGGGCCAGAGCGGGGCTGCGATCGAGACTCTGATCGCCGCGCTCACTCAGTTGCCTTCAGCGCATCGCGATTGGGGCTTGGAAACCGCCGCCCGAATTTTCGAAGTGACGCGCTCGTTCGCAAGCCGAGAGGACGTTGATCGGACCTTCGACATTGATTCCGGCAGCCAGGAAGCGATCGACGCTTGGCTGGACGAAAGCCTGATGGATCCGGCTTCCAAGTTCGCGCCCTTGCTGGAGCTGGCGTCGGAGGTGGGCAGCGATGTGTCCATACCGAGCCGCGTTGCGCGGTGGCTGTTGAAAGGCACGCAGCGGGGAGCTTCCTTCTTCGTTCGTAACTGGCAACCGCCGATCTTCGACGATGCCTGGTACGACACCGTGGCAGCGAGCCCGTTCGCAGCCAAAGTCGCCGAGCGATTTATCCGTGAGCAGCTTGGCTTCGACCGAGGGAATTACGGATCGGGATTCGCCAAGCGGCTCGATCGCTTCGCACCCGCCCTGACCTCCGCCTATCACGACGCCGCGCGCTCGGCGAGCTCCTCGAGATCGTGAAGCGCGACCGCGCGTTCGGCGACGACATCGGGCGGCGCAAGATGATCGCCGTCTTCGACATGGCCGCCGGCCAGCCCGACCTCGTGTCCGACTTCAGGCGGCGCCTCTCGGCCACGCTCTACTAGCCCTGCGCCGCCGGGCCGGGCGCGGCGGGGCGGTATGATGCCGCCATGGCCGGCCGATCCGTCTGCGTCACCCCCGCGCGGCTGCAGCGCACTCCCGAGGGCGTGCCGTTCGCGCCCGAGTTCCAGGACATCTACCACTCGGCCTCCGGGGGCCTCGCGCAGGCGCGGCACGTCTTCCTCGCGGGCAATTCGCTCCCCGAACGCTGGCGCGGGCGGGATTCCTTCACGATCCTGGAGACGGGCTTCGGGCTGGGGCTCAACTTCCTCGCCGCGTGGGACGCGCTGCGCAACGATCCGCAGGGGCCGGCGCGGCTGCACTTCGTCTCCGTCGAGCGCCATCCCTTCGTCGCGGGCGACCTCGCCGAGGCACTGGCGCCCTTCGAGGAACTGCAGCCCCTGGTGAAGGGGCTCCTCGCGACCTGGCCGCCGCCCATCGCCGGTTTCCACCGCCTGCAGTTCGATGGCGGGCGCGTGCAGCTCACGCTGCTGGCGGGGGACGCGCGCGAGCTGCTGCCGCAGCTCGAGGCGAGCGCCGATGCCCTTTTCCTGGACGGTTTCTCGCCCGCGAAGAACCCGGAGATGTGGTCTCCCGAGGTGGTGCGCGAACTCGCCCGCGTCGCCTCTCCCGGGGCCACGCTCGCGACGTGGACCGTGGCGGGAGGCGTTCGCGCGGCGCTCGCGGGCGCGGGATTCCGCGTCGAAAGGCGCGAGGGCTTCGGGTCCAAGCGCGAGATGCTGGTCGGCGTGCGCGAGGGCGATCCCGTTGCGGCCGCGCGCCGTCGCCGGCACGCGGTCATCGTCGGCGCGGGCCTTGCCGGAACGCTCGTGGCCGAACGGCTCGCCTCGCGCGGGTGGGAGGTGGAGCTCGTCGACGAGCGCGAGAAGAAGGTCGCGGGCACCGTCGGGCTCGTGCGGCCCATCGCGAACCTACGCGACGCGGTGAACGCGCAGGCCTCGCGCCCCGCCTTTCTCTACACGCTGCAGCATTTCCGCGCGCTGCAGCACGACGGCTACCACCTCGTCTGGCGGCGCGGCGGCGTGCTGCAGGTGGCCGACGGCGAGGACGAGGCGGCGCGCATGGCCGCCATCATCGCGGCGCAGGGCCACCCGCCGGAGTTCCTGCGCTTCGTCGACACCGCGGAAGCCTGCGCCCTGGCCGGCCGGCCCGTGCGCGGTCCCGGCTGGTGGATGCCCTCCGGCGCGTGGGTGTCGCCGGGAAGCCTCGCGGTGGCGCTGCTGGCGCGCGCGGGGCCCGGCGTGCGGCGCCACATCGGCCGGCGCGTGGAGCGGCTGGAGCGCGAGGGCGGCGACTGGCGCGCGCTGGCCGCGGACGGCTCGGTGATCGCGGAGGCGCCCACGCTCGTCGTCGCGAACGCCTTCGACGCGAAGCGGCTGCTGCCGGACGTGCGGCTGCCGCTATCCCGCGTGCGCGGGCAGGTCACCTTCCTGCCGGCATCGCCCGCGCGCGTGCTCGACATCGTGGTGAGCGGCAGCGGCTACGTGGCGCCGCTTCCCGATGGCGGGCACGTCGTGGGCGCGACCTACCAGCACGACGATGCGGGCGAGGACATCCGCGCGGCCGACCACCGCGAGAACCTGGCGCGCGCGGCCTCGATGCTGCCCGGTTTCGCCGACGGCGTGCATCCCATCGGACTCGACGGGCTGGCCGGCTTCCGCGCGACCGTCCCCGACCGCCTGCCCATCTTCGGCGCCACGCAACTTCCCGGCGTGTGGACCGCCACCGGCCTGGGCTCGCGCGGGCTGCTCTGGGGGCCGCTGGGCGCCGAGCTCATCGCCTCCCGCCTCGAGGGCGAGCCCTCTCCCCTTTCCCGCGACCTCGCCGGCGCGATGTCGCCCAAGCGATTCCTCTCCTGAAAAGGGGTCAGGTTACTTTGCACAAAAAATGTGCAAAGTAACCTGACCCCTTTCCATCTGACCCCTTTCCATCACTTGCGGGCGACGACGCGGGCGCCGTCGGAGAGCTCGTTGCCGGGGTAGAGGACGACCTCCTCCTTCTCGGAGAGGCCGGCGACGATCTCGGCGTTGCGGGCGCCGCGAAGGCCCAGCTCGACGGCGCGCGAGGCGAGGCGGCCGCCGTCGACGACGAACACCGTCCACTTGCCGTCGCGCTGGAAGAGCGCCCCCACGGGCACGCGAAGCGCATCGGCCTTCTCCGCCACGATGATGCGCGCGTCCACCCGGTAGGCGTCGCCGATGCCGGGCGGCACGGTCTTGAAGTCGCCGATCACGTTGACGCGCTGCTCCTCCACGCCGAGGGCCGAGATCTTCTTGAAGGCCGCGGGTTCGACCAGGCGCACCGCCGCCGCGACTTCCGGCCCGCCCCAGCCGGTGATCAGCATCCGCATCCCGGGCCGCACCCGGACGGCATCGTTGGAGAGCACGTCGATCACGATCTCGAGCGCCTTGGGATCGCCCACCGTCACGAGCACGGTGCCGGGCTGCAGCACGCGCTCGCTCTTCTCGACGATGCGAAGGACGCTTCCGTTCACGGGGGAGGTCACGCGCACGGTCGGCGCCTTCGCGCGCACCGCCGTGAGCGCGGCGCGCGCCGCCTCCACGTCCGCCGCCGCCGCCACCGCCCGCGCCCGGGCCGCCTTCAGGTCCGCGGCCTTCGTCTTCACCGCGACTTCCGCCTGCTCGAGCGCCTGGTCCGCCATGAACTTCTTCGCGACGAGGTCGGCCGCGCGCACGCGATCGCGCTCGGCCTGCGCCGCGTCCGCCTCCGCACGCCGCACGCGCTCGTCCGCCTCGAGTTTCAGCGCCTTGGCCGATTCCAGCTTGGCCTCCAGCAGGTCGCGGTCCGTCTCGGACAGGGGCACCGGCGCGATCTCGGCCACCACCTGCCCGGCCTTCACCACGTCGCCTTCGCGCAGCACCACGCGCAGGAGCCTTCCCGCCACCGGTGCCGCCACGCCGTAGCGGTCGATGGCGCGCGTCTCGCCGTCCTCCTCGATGGCCACCTGCACCGGGCCGCGCGCGACGCGGGCCGTCTCGACGATGCGCGGCTCGGGCCACGCCCACCAGGCGAGGAACAGCACCACCGCCGCCGCCATCGCCGCGTAACCGAGGGACCTCTTCGTGATCTTCATTTCCCGTTCCCCGTCATTCGCGCGCCTTGAGCGCCCCGACCAGATCCAGCCGCCGCAGGCGCCATCCCACCGCGCCGCCCGAGGCCACCGCGGCGAGCGCCACCGCCACCATCGCCCCGACCAGGTTGAGCCCCGTCACCACGTAGGGCATGCGCCACATCTGCGTCGAGAGCATCCAGATGAAGTAGAGCGTGAGCCCGATGCCCAGCACAACCCCCATCGGCAGGCCCGTGCCCGTGATGACCGCCTGCTCGCCCAGGAGGAGCGAGGCCGACTCGCGCTGCGTGAAGCCCAGAACGCGCAGCGTGGCGAGCTCGTAGCCGCGTTCCGAGAGCGCGATGCGCGCCCCGTTGTACACCAGGCCGCAGGCGATGATCCACGCGAAGACCAGGTTCACGGTGATCATGATGCCGACGCTGCGGTCGATCATCGCGCGGAACTGGGTGTAGGCCGCCTCGCGCAGGTTGGCGCCAGCCACCTCCGGCATCGCCTTGAGCTGCGCGAAGATGCGCTCGCGCTCCCGCGAATCGACGCGCATGTACGCGCCGGTGACCACGTCCCCCTCGCCCAGCAGGCGGTTGGCGGTCGCGCGCGAGACGTAGGTCGCGAAGCCGATGGGCTCGTCCACCACGCCCATCACCAGCAGCGGCAGGCGCGAGCGCTTGCCCTCCATGATTTCGATCTCGACGGTGTCGCCCGCCTCGACGCGGAGCGTGCCCGCGACGATGGCCGTGAGCACCACCCCGTCGGGCGGAATCTCCCACGCGCGCCCGTCGGCCCCCACCACGCGGCGAAGCGTCGGCCCCGGGTCGAGCCCGAAGAGCACGCCGCGCTTCATGCGGTGGCCGGCATGCACGCGCGCGGGCGCCAGGCGGAAGGGCTCCACCTCCGTCACGCCGGGCAGGGCGCGGATCTCGTCCAGGGCCGATTTCGTGCGCGGCTCGTTGAGGAGCACCTGCACGTCGTCGCGCTGGACGATGGTGAACTGCCAGTCCATGAGGTAGCGCACGCCGTCCATCATGGCCGTCATCATCACCAGCAGCGCCACGGCGATGGCGATGCCCGCCACGCTCGCCGCGAAGCGAAGCGGCCGCCGCGCGAGGTTCCGCACCAGCATCCGCCCCGCCGGGGATAGCGCGCGCCGCAGCCCCCAGCGCTCGAGGACCCCGGCGTGGAACCGCGGCGGAGGCTCGGGGCGCATCGTGTCGGCCGGGGCGAGCCGGGCCGCCCGCATGGCTGCCGGCACCGCGCCGAGGGCGGCGGCCGCCACCGCCAGCGCCACACCCGCGGAGGCGACGTTCAGCCCCTGGTCGTTGCCGTACATCGGGAAGTAGTAGTACTCCGAGTAGAGCCTCAGCATCGCGTACGCGAAAGGCAGTCCCGTGGCCACGCCGATCGCCGCGCCGAAGAGCGAGATCACGAGGGCGAGCTTGAGGTAGTGCAGCGAGATCTCGCCGCCCGTGTAGCCGAAGGCCTTGAGCAGCCCCACCTGCGAGCGCTGCATCTGCACCAGCCGCGTGAGGATCGTGTAGAGCAGGAACGCGCCCACCAGCAGGAAGATCGTGGGCGTGATGCGCGCCATCGTCCTGTTCTGGGTGATCTCGTCGGAGAGGAAGCGGTGCGAGAGCTGGTCCTCGCGGTCGTAGGCGCCGACTCCTCCATACGGCGCAAGGATGCGGTCCATCTCCTTGAGCACCGCGCGCACCGAGGCGCCGGGACCGACGCGCGCGGTGACGTCGTTGAACGCCCCTTCCATGTCGTGGGCCTTGGCGAGCCCCTTGCGGTCCATCCAGAGCACGCCGTAGCGGCGGTTGTCCGGCACGAGCTGGCCGGGGCCCAGCGCGTAGATGAACTCGGGGGAGATCGCGACGCCGACGATGCGAAGCGCCTTGTACTTGCCGTGGATCACGCCGCGGATCGTGTCGCCCGGCCCCAGCGAGTTGGCGACCGAGAAGGCCTCCGCGACGACGACCTCGTCCTGGCTCTCCGGCGCGGGAAGCCTGCCGCGGCGCAGGTGCAGCGCGTTGAGTCCGCCGCTGGGGTCGCGCGAGATGGAGAGGATGCGCCCGCGCGCGGGCTCCGCGAGGCCCGGCACGTCCAGGTTCACGCGCACCGCCACGCGCGTCTCCAGCGTGGCCACGCCCGGGATCGCGGCGAGGCTCGCGGCCACGGACTCGGGCGCGCGCACGGCGCCGGCGAAGACGTCCGCGAAGCGGTATTCCTCGTAGAAGGCGGCCTGCGAGGCGGCGAGCGTGCGGTTGACGGAGGAGAGCGAGACGAAGGAGTTGATGCCGCCGGCCACCACCAGCGCGCAGGCCACGATCTGGCCGCGGATGTGCCACGCATCGCGCAGGATCTTCAGGTCCAGGGCGCCGATCCTCACCAGACGAGCTCCGAGGCGGGAAGACGCTTCTCGTTGGCGGCGATGCTGACGATGCGGCCGCTGGACATGCGCAGCACCCGGTCGCCCATCGCCGCGATGGAGGCGTTGTGGGTGATGACGGCGGTGATCGTGCCCAGCTCCCGGTTCACGCGCTCGAGCACCTGCAGCACGAGGCGGCCCGTCTCCACGTCCAGCGCCCCCGTAGGCTCGTCGCAGAGCAGCACGTCGGGACGCTTGGCCACGGCGCGCGCGATGGCCACGCGCTGCTGCTCGCCGCCGGAGAGCTGCGCGGGGAAGTGGTCGGCGCGGTCGGTGAGCTCGACGAGGGCCAGGGCCTCGCGCGGGTCCATGGGCTTTTCGGCGATGTCGGTGACGAGGGCCACGTTCTCGGCGGCCGTCAGGCTGGGGATGAGGTTGTAGAACTGGAAGACGAAGCCCACGTGCTCGCGCCGGAAGGCGGTGAGCTTCTCGTCGCCGCCTTCGGAGAGGTCGTGGTCGAGGTAATCGACCTGCCCCTTGGTGGGCGTGTCGAGGCCTCCGAGGAGGTTCAGGAGCGTGGACTTGCCGCTTCCCGAGGGGCCCAGCAGCACGACGAACTCGCCCCGGTAGAGCTCCAGCGAGACGTCGCGCAGCGCAACCACCTCCAGGTCTCCCACGTGGTAGACCTTGGAGACGTCGCGCATGCGGAAGATGGCCTCGGGCACGAAACCGCCTCGTTCGATGGGACGATGGACCCAGCATGCGCCCGCCGCCCCCACGGACGGCTGACGGCGATCAAGCACCGCCCCCGCGCCCCGGGGGCCGGATTTCAGTCGTGGGCGAGCCCCGATCCGGGCCGGCCGACGCGAAGGAGCGAAAGGCGGGTGCGGGATCTCGCGAGCCGCCGGTTGGCTTCGGCCGCGATGGCCGCCGCCGAGGCTCGCGCGGGATCGAAGGCGACCGAGCACGATGCGCTCTCGACGGACACGCGAACGCTGCCGGCCTCGATCCCGGGGACGGCCCCGAGCGCCGCGCGGACGGACCTCGCGCCCCCGGCATCCGCGCCCTCGATGGCCAGGAAGGCGACGGCGTGGCCCTTGCGGTAGGCGCCCTCCACGACCGCGTGGTCGTAGACCGCCGCGACCCGGTCCTCCACGCACACGCCGCAGGCCCCGGCATGCGGGGCGAGCGTGGCGAGCAGGGCCGCGAGCGCGAGCGACGCCCGCGCCGCGCTAGTGGGCATGCGCTCCCGCGCGCGAGTCGAACCAGTGGAAATACTTCAGGTACTGGCGGATCTCCGCGTCCGGGAGGTTCTGGTTGGGCATGGGCAGGTTGCCGTACTCCCTGAGCATCGCCCTGGCGTCGGGATCGGACTCGAGCATCTTCTCGGGGCTCTTCAGCCACTTCGAGAGCCACGCGTCGGTGCGGCGCTTCGTGACGCCGGCGATGTCGGGCCCCAGCTTGCGGCCGCCGCCCAGCGAATGGCAGGCGAGGCACTTGCTCTCGAAGGCGAGCTTGCCCTGCACGGCCTCCGGGTCGTCCGGCGTGCCCGAGGCGGCGATGTTGTGGTGCTCGATCTCCTGCTCCTCGCCCTTGCCTCCCGCCTCGATGATGCCGATGGCGCCTTGGGAAGCGTTGGCGAAGTGGTGGTCGACCATGACGTACGCGCCCTTCTCGGGGATCACGAACTCGACGATGGCGCTGTTGGAGGAACCGAGCAGCACCGTCTGCATGCCGCGGAACTGGTTGTCCGGGTTGCCCTCGAACCACACGCGGTCGAAGATCGTCCCCACGACGTGGAAGCTGGAAGTCTTGCTGGGGCCCACGTTCATCACGAAGAGGCGCACGCGCTCGCCGGGCTTCGCGACGAGCGGGCTCTTCACCATGCCGTTGTGGACGCCGTTGAAGACCGTGTAGGTCGGGCGCGCATCGCGCAGGCGGGCGCTGTCGAGCACGTAGAGCGGGGCCTTGCCCACCTTTCGCTTGCCGGGGTCCGGCTTCACGTAGAACTCGCTCTGGATCACGACGTACTCGCGGTCCACCTTCGTGGGATAGCCCTCCCGCGGCTCCACGACCACGGCGCCGTACATGCCCGAGGCGATGTGCTCGAGGATCATCGGCGTGCCGCAGTGGTACATGAACACGCCCGGGTAGTTGGGCGTGAACTCGAACTCGATGGTCTGCCCGGGCGCCACGGAGCGGTACTTGTCCTGCGGCGAGACCATGGCGGCGTGGAAGTCCATCGAGTGCATCATCGGCGCGGCGGTGAGGCGCACGCCGGGAACGGGCTCGTCGCTGCGGTTGGTCATGCTGAAGCGGATGCGGTCGCCGACGCGCGCGCGCACGGTGGGTCCGGGCACCTGGTCGCCGAAGGTCCACGCGCCGAACTTCACGCCCGGCGCGATCTCGATGATCTTGTGCGTGGTATCGAGGCGGATCGTCTTCACCGGCGCCGGGTCCAGGGGCTTCAGGGCCGCGCCGAAGCTGAGCGACGCGCCCTCGGCGAAGGGGCCTGTGTGCCGCTCCATCGTGACGCGGGCCGGCTTGGGCGCGAGGTCCATCTTCGCGGGATCGTAGGGATCGCGGGCGGGGGCCTGCTGGGCGGCGCAGATCGAGGGAAGCGCGGCGAGGAGCGCGGCGGCGAGGCGAATGCGGGCGGAGACGGGTGCGGGCAAGGAGGACCTCCGGCGGGCTGTAACGGTTACCGTTACAGCTTAGCCCATCCGGCGCGCCAATGGCGACGACGCATCATTCCGCGGGCTTCGCCAAGCCTCGCAGCCACGGCTCCAGGTGGGCGATGTCGAGGGTCCCGGATTCCAGCATCTTCATCATCTGCGCGTAGAGACGCTTCGGCGGCCCCTCGAGCCGCCAGCCGTTGATGCGGAGGAAGACGTCGGCCGCGGCGAAAGCGATGCGCTTGTTGCCGTCCACGAACGGGTGGTTCTTGGCCACGCTTTCCATCAACGCCGCCGCCTCGGCGACGATGTCCTCGTAGTAGCCCGTCTGCGGACGAAAGAGCGCCGCTTCCAGCGCACCGGGATCGCGCAGGCCCGGCGCGCCGCCGTAGCGCTGCACCAGCACGGCATGCATCCCGAGCACGTCCGCCACGGTCAGGTAGTCGCGCGCCACGACCTACTTCGCCAATTCGCGGTACAGGCTGTCGAACTCCTCGAGACTGGCGGCGAACGAGGCCACCACATGGCGACGCGGGCGGTCCTTCTTCTGGCGGTCGATGTAGTCGCGCAAGGCTTCGTCCAGCACCGCCTGGAACTGGCGGCCCTGGGATTCGGCGATCTTGCGAAGCGCGGCCAGCACCTCGGGCGCGGCCTGGGAAGAGAACTTCTCTCGGGCGGTGCTCATGGCAGCCCCTTCATGATTCATCTTGATGTTTCATGATAGAGCAAGACGGTCGATGGCGCCACCGGGCCGGAGGCTCTTTCGGCAGTTATCCACATCGCTTGGACCCACGGCCTACAGGCGCCACGGCGGTCGCTTTCCGTGCCTAGAATGTTCGTTTCCCCCGCCCCGAAGCCCGGCCGCGAGGCCGCCGCCGACACCGGAACCATGACCGACCTCTCCAAGCCCCCCGCCCCCGCCGACGCCGAGTCGCACGAATCCATCGCCATCCGCGGCGCGCGCCAGAACAACCTCAAGAACCTCGACGTGGACATCCCCACGGGCGAGCTGGTGGTGGTGACGGGGCCGTCGGGCTCGGGCAAGAGCTCGCTCGTCTTCGACACCCTCTACGCCGAGGGGCAGCGCCGCTACGTGGAGACCTTCTCGCCCTACGCGCGGCAGTTCCTCGACCGCATGGACAAGCCGCAGGTGGATTCCATCGACGGCATCCCGCCCGCCATCGCCATCGACCAGACCAACCCCGTGCGCACCTCGCGCTCGACGGTGGGGACGATGACGGAGATCAACGACCACCTGAAGCTGCTCTTCGCGCGGGCGGGGCGGCTTTCGTGCCGCAAGTGCGCGCGGCCGGTGCGGCGCGATTCGCCGGAGTCGATCTTCGCGGAGATGGCGGAGCGGGCGAAGGCGGCAGGCGATCCCAGGCTCTCGATCTCCTTCCCCATCGACGTGCCGAAGAACTTCACCGAGGCCGAGGTGATGAAGCACCTCGAGGCGCAGGGCTACACGCGCGTGCACTCGCGCCAGGGCTCGCGCCTGGACGTCGTGCAGGACCGCATCCGCATGCGCTCGGCGGAGAAGGCGCGCGTGGTGGAGGCGATCGAGGCTGCGCTGCGGGTGGGCGTTGGGCGGGTGAACGTGTTCGTGGAGGAGTCGCCCGACGCGTGGCGCTTCTCCAACGACCTGCACTGCCCCGACTGCGACATCCACTATTCCGACCCCAGTCCCGCCCGCTTCTCCTTCAACTCCCCCGTCGGCGCCTGCGACAAGTGCCGCGGCTTCGGGCGCGTGATCGGCGTGGACTACGGGCTCGTGATCCCGGACGAGTCGAAGTCGTTGGGCAACGGCGCGGTGAAGCCCTTCCAGACGGCGAGCTTCGACGAGTGCCAGGACGACCTCGTGAAGTACGCCAGGCGCCGCGAAGTGGCCCTCGACATCGCCTGGCGCGACCTGCCGCCGGAGCACCGCCGCTGGGTGATCGAAGGCGACGACGACTGGGTGAGCTGGCACAAGTCCGGCAAGACGCACTGGTACGGCGTGGCGCGCTTCTTCGAGTGGCTGGAGACGAAGGCCTACAAGATGCACATCCGGGT
>JAHCLE010000009.1 GCA_026125445.1 Burkholderiales bacterium | reverse complement strand
CTTCCGCATCGCCGGCGTCTTCCGCGACTACTCGCGCACCTGGGGCGCGCTGCTGGTGGACCTGGGGGACTACCGGGCCATTGCCAATGACCGGCTTGCGAACGACATCGCCATCCACCTCTCGCCCGGGGCCGATGTGAAGTCGGTGGAGGCCGCGGTGGGCAGGATCGTGGCCCAGGTGCCGGGGGCGGAGCTGCACGACGCGAGCTACATCCACGCCCGCGCGCTCGCCATCTTCGACCGCACCTTCGCCGCCACCTACGCGCTGGAAGCCGCGGCCATCCTCATCGCGCTCGCCGGCGTCACCTCCAGCTTCGCGGCCCTCGCGTGGTCCCGCCGCCGCGAGTTCGGGGTGCTGCGCCACCTCGGCCTGACCCGCGGCGAAGTCATCAGGTTGCTTTCGCTGGAGGGAGGCGCGGCGGGGATCATCGGCGCCGTCCTGGGGCTCGCATCCGGGGCGGCGGTGAGCGTGGTGCTGGTGCACGTGGTGAACCGGCAGAGCTTCCACTGGGGCATGGCGATCCACTGGCCGTGGCTGGCGCTGGCCGCGCTTTCGGGCAGCGTGATCGTGCTCTGCGCGCTGGGCGCCTCGGCCGCCGGCCGTGCGGCGGTCGCGAAGGAAGCGGTGCAGGCGGTGAAGGACGACGCCTGAGCGGGCCCTACCGCCCCCAGGCCGTCTTGAAGCGGCCGCCGACCCAGGAGGCCAGCACCACCAGCGCGGTGGTGATCGCGATCATCACGATCCCCAGCGCCGAGAGCTTGCCCCACAGCCCGTCCTCGCTGAAGCGCAGGATCTGCACCGCGAGCACCTCCGTACCAGGCCGGGAGAGCACCACGGAGAGCGTGAGCTCGCGCACGAACATCGAGGCGAGCAGGATCCACCCCGAGACGATGCCCGGGATGAGAAGCGGCACGATGACGCGCTTGAGGGTGACGAAGGGACTCGCCCCGCACACGAGCGACGACTCCTCCAGGTGGCTGTGGATCTGGATGAACGCGCTCGACATCGGCCGGATGCCGTACGGCAGGTAGGTGGCGATGTAGCCCAGGAGCAGCGCCCAGATCGTGGAGTAGAGCGGCGTCTGCACGAAGAACCACATGAAGCCCACGCCGATCACGATGCCGGGGAAGGAGAACGAGAGGTAGCTCAGGGAATCGAGGATCCCCGCCGCGCGCGTCTTCACCTTCACGATCACGTAGGCCACGAAGACCGACAGCACCACGCCGAGGGTCGCCCCCACGAGAGCGAGGAAGAGGCTGTTCTTGAGCGCGAGGATCGAGATCGGGTCGCCGAGCACGTCGCGCCAGTGCTTGAGCGTCATCATCGAGAAGGCGCGCGCGCTGGGCACCATCGAGTAGGGCACGAAGGAGGTGTAGAGCAGCACCGCCACCGGCAGCACGATGAGCACGAAGGAGAGCACGCCCACGATCGCGAAGAGCGGCATGCGCGCCGCCCCCAGCTCGATCACCGTGGACTTGAACCCGCGGCCGGCGATGGTGACGAACCGCTCGCTCTCGGCCGTGAGCGCCCGGTACACGACGATGAGCGTCACCGAGGCCGCCAGCACGCTCATGCCCACCGCGGCGGCCTTGCCGTAGTCGGTGGCGAAGCCCGTCGCGATCATCTCGTAGAGGTGGGTGGCCAGCACCGGCACGCGCCCCGGCATGCCGATCACCGAGGGCACCGCGAACGAGGCGAGGCTCCTAACGACGCCTAGAATGAAGGCGGCGAGGATCGCGGGGCGAAGGACCGGCAGCGTGATGCGGAAGAGCGTCTTCCACGCGCTCGCCCCCGAGACGCGCGAGGACTCCTCCAGCGCCACGTCGAACGAGGCCATGGCCGGCGCGATGATGAGGTAGGCGATGGGCAGGTCCAGCAGCCCCTCCACGAGGATCATCCCCCACATCGAGTAGATGTTGAGCGGCGCCTCCTCGAGTCCGAAGGCCTCCTTGAGCCCCAGGTTGAGCAGCCCGTTCGAGGGGTTGAGCAGCAGCGCCCAGCTCACCGAGAAGAGCAGGTGCGGGATCATCATCGGGATGATCGAGAGGATGCCGAACAGGAACTTGAACGGGATGTCCGTGCGGGTGTTGAGGTAGGCGAGGAAGGTGGCCAGCACCGTGGACAGCACCGAGGAGCAGACCACGAAGACGACCGTGTTGAGCATCACGTCGCGGAAGGCCGGGTCGGTATAGGCGCCGACGTACTTGTCCACCGTGAAGACGCCGAAGGCGGTGAGGCCCTCGGAGAAGCTCCCCAGCGCCAGCATCACGACCGGGCAGACCGTCAGCGCGCCGACGATCGCGATGAGAAGCCAGGTGAGCTTCGCGGAGCGCGGCTGGTTCACGGCCCGGGCCTCAGGCCGCGACCAGCAGGCAGTGCGCCGGGTCCAGGGTGAAGCTGACGGCGTCGCCCACGCCGAACTTCGCGTCCGCGTCCACGCGCGCGAGGAGCGTGTTCTCGCCGACCCGGATCTCCGTCTCGAAGTGCTCGCCCACGAAGGTGAGCGACTCGATGCGTCCGTTCACGACGTTGCGCCCGGCCGGCGCCTCGCCGCGGGCGACGTGGATGAATTCGGGCCGGATGCACAGGGTGGCCTCCCCCCCGGCCGGGAACTCGCGCCGCTGGCACGCGATGGCGCCGAGCGGGCAATCCACCACGGTGAGCCCGCCTTCCTCGCCCCGCACCCTGCCGTTGACGAGGTTCGCCCGGCCGATGAAGTCCGCGACGAAGCGGTCGTCGGCGTCGAAGTAGATCTTCGCGGGCGTGCCGGTCTCGACGATGCGCCCGGCGCGCATCACGGCGATGGAGTCGGAGAGCGCCAGGGCCTCCACGCGGTCGTGCGTGACGTAGACGGCCGTGATCTGGAGCTTTTCCAGGAAGGCGCGCAACTCCTTGCGCGTCTCCTCCCGCAGCTTGGCGTCGAGGTTGCTGAGGGGCTCGTCGAAGAGGATGACGCGCGGCTCGGCCACCAGCGCCCGGGCGAGCGCCACCCGCTGCTGCTGCCCTCCGGAGAGCCGCGTCGCCGGGCGCCCCTCGAAGCCCGCGAGCTGGACGAACTCGAGCGCCCTGGCCACGCGGGCGCGGACCTCCTCGCGCGGGGCGCCGCGCACCTGCAGCGGATAGCCCACGTTGTCGAACACCGTCATGTGCGGCCAGATGGCGTAGGTCTGGAACACCATGCCCAGCCCGCGCTTCTCCGGCGGCACGGAGATGCCCTTCTCGCGGGACCACACCAGCTCGTCGCCGATGCTTATCTCGCCGGTGTCGGGCATCTCCAGCCCCACGATGCAGCGAAGCAGCGTCGTCTTGCCGCAGCCGCTGGGACCCAGCAGCGTGAAGATCTTCCGCGCCGGGATGGTGAGGTTCACCTCGTCGAGGGCCTTGATCGTCTTGCCCTCGGACACGTAATGCTTGCTCACCCCCCGGATGCGGATTTCCATGCCCAGCCTATTTCCTGATGTCGAAGATCTTCTTGAACTCGGCGCCCCACTTCTGGGTTTCGTCGTCCGAGAGCTCGCGGATGGGGATCACCTTCGCCTTGTCGATGCCGGCGATCGGCGGGAAGACGCCGGGCGCCAGGACGTACTCGCCCACGTCCTTGGCGAGGATGCCCATGGACTTGGCCGACAGCCAGTAGTCCACGAAGGCCCGGGCGGCGTTCGGGTGCGGGGCCTTGGCGGAAATGCCGATGGCCCGCGGCGTGCCCATCATCGGCGAGATCCTCGCCCAGTCGAGCGGCGCCGGCGCCTTGGTGACGATGTACTTGGGCATCGAGATCCCGATGAGCTTCTCGCCGCTTTCGATCGGCGCCGGGGTCGGGCCGAAGGAGGCGACGAACATCGGCTTGTTGGCGGCGAGGCCATCGAGGAACTTGCGCCAGTCCGCCTCGGACTTGAAGACGTTCTCCTTGAGGCCGATGAGCCAGGCGATGGTCGTGGGGTGGTTGGCGGGGTTCGCCATCACGATCTTGTCCTTCCACTTGGGCAGCGCCAGGTCCTCGTAGCGCGTGGGCACGTCGGCGGGCTTGACCCGCTCCTTGTTGTAGACGAGGGCGACGTACTCGATGCCGAAGAGCGTGATCTGCTCGTCCTTGGTGGCCCAGTCCGGATAGCCCTTGGCGGCCGGCGAGCGGTAGGAGGCGAGGACGCCCTTCTCCTTGAGGATCTCCAGCACCGGCACCGGCCCCTGCACGACGTCGGCCATGAACTTGCCCGCCTCGAACTCGGTGATGGCGGTGGCGACGAACTTCGACGTGGAGATGCGGGTGTACTCCCCGGTGACGCCCGTGTCGGCGGTGAACGCCTTCATGATGGGCTCGACGGCGGTGATGTTGGCGTAGAACGAGGCCTTGCCTTCGGCCTTGGCCTTGTCCAGCAGGGCCTTGTCCTGCGCGGGCGCGTTGAGGGCCGCGAAAAGGGCGAGCGTTGCGACGACCAGTCGTTTCATGATTTTCCCTCCGTGGATTCCTACCGGTATGGTAATGGTATTGTCGGCGCGGCCCTGCCCGTCCTGACCCAAGTCAACGCCAATGTCGATGCCCACCCCCTTCCCCGGCGCCACGGTGCGAAGGGCTGCTTGCTTCCTGGCGCTCTTCGCCATCGCCTTCCTCGCCCGCGCGGCCGATTACGCGCCGGTCCTGCCGGGCATGAAGCTCGCCTTCCCCGCCGATTTCGGCGCCCACCCCGAGCACCGCATCGAGTGGTGGTACGCCACCGGCCACCTGGAGACGCCGAAGGGACCGATGGGCTTCCAGGTGACCTTCTTCCGGCTGCGAAACCACGCGGCGGATGCGAACCCCAGCCGCTTCTCGCCCCGGCAATTGCTCTTCGCGCACGCGGCGCTGGCCGACCCCGCGCTCGGCAAGCTCCGCCACGACCAGCGAATCGCCCGCGGCTTCCCGGCGCTGGCGGAGGCGCGCACGGGCGACACCGACGTCTTCATCGACGACTGGTCCTTCAAGCGCGTGAATGGCGCGTACCGGGCGCGCATTCCCGGCGAGCAGTTCAGCTTCGACCTCGTGCTCACCCCCACCCAGCCGGTGCTGCTGCAGGGGGACGGGGGCTACAGCCGCAAGGGGCCGCTGCCTTCGCAGGCCAGCGGCTACTACAGCGAACCGCACCTCGACGTGAAGGGCACGGTGAAGGCGGACGGGCAGGCCGTCGCGGTGACGGGCTCGGCGTGGCTCGACCACGAGTGGTCCAGCGAGCTCTTGGCCGAGAACGCCGTGGGCTGGGACTGGGTGGGCACGAATCTCGACGGCGGCGGCGCGCTCATGGCCTTTCGGCTGCGCGACAAGTCGGGCGGCACCGTGTGGGCCTCGGCCACTCTCCGGCGGGAGGGCAAGGTGCGCGTCTATGCGAACGACGAGGTACGCTTCGCCCCGCGGCGCACCTGGCGATCGCCGCGCACGGGAGCGACCTGGCCCGTGGAGATGGCCCTCGAGCTCGCCGGCGAGACCTGGAGCGTGACCCCGATGATGGACGACCAGGAGATGGACGCGCGCAACTCCACCGGCACGCTCTACTGGGAGGGCGCGGTCACCGTGGCCGGACCGAACGGGGCGAAGGGACGCGGGTACCTGGAGCTCACGGGCTATTCCGAGAGGCTCAGGTTTTGAGCGCGGCCGATCCCAACGCGCCTTCGCCCGCCGCCCCGGCCGTGGAGAGCGTGCGTGCCGAGGTCGGCGACGTCCCCGCGATCGAGGGGATGCGCGGCATCGCGGTGCTGTGGGTGATGGTCTTCCACTACGTGGTGGTGCGGGACGGCAAGTTCGACGATGCCTTCGTCGCGTTCCTGAAGGACTGGCCCGCGCTCGACGCGTTCGCGCGCAACGGCTACCTGGGCGTGGACCTCTTCTTCCTCATCACGGGATTTCTCCTCACCCTGCCCTGGTTCCGGCACGCGGATGCGGGGCTGCCCCCTCCCGACTGGCGGTCGTTCTATGCCCGGCGCGCGAGGAGGATCCTGCCCGCGTACTACGTGCAGCTCGTGTTCCTGTTCTTCGTCGTGTTGCCGATCCTGCTGCCGAAGATCTGGATGCAGTCCACGCCGTTCGTGGCGGGAAATCTCGGGGCGCACTTCCTGTTTCTCCACTACACCTCGCCGCTCACGTCGTCCTCGATGACCGTGAACGGGGCGCTGTGGACGCTCGCGATCGAGATGCAGTACTACCTGCTGCTGCCCCTCGTCGCACCGCTTTTCGTGCGCTGGCCTTGGCGAAGCCTCGTGGCGGCCTTCGTGATCGCGGCCGGGTGGCGGTGGCTCGCGTGGCACGACCTCGACTTCCTCGCGCGGCTTTACCTGAAGCTGGGGGCGAAGGCCGGGGTGACGGAGAAGGAAGTGCGACACCTCATCGCCACGCAGCTTCCGGCGTGGTCGCTGCACTTCGCGCTGGGGATCCTGGCGGGCCGGGCCTGGATGCTGCGGCGGAACAGGCCGGGCCGCGGATTGGCGCAGGGGGTGCCGGTGGCCGTGTTCACGCTTGCGGTCCTCGCGCTCTTCGCCATCCTGCGCAACGGGACGGCCTTCCTGGGGGAGATGGGATGGGCGGCCTTCCCGGTGGTGCTGGCGGTGGCGTTCGGGGCGGTGGTCTCGTGGCCTTCGGAGTGGCTGTCGAAGTCGGTGGCGAACAGGCCGCTCGCCCGGGTGGGCAGGATCAGCTACTCGGCGTATCTCTATCACCTGCCGGTGCTGCTGCTCTTCAACTACTTCCTGCCGGGGTTCGGCGCGCTGACGGCGTTCGCCCTGTGGGTGGCGCTCGTGCTGGGAATCGCCGCGGTCTCCTTCCGATTCGTCGAAGGTCCTTACCTCGCCCGAGGGCGGGGATAGCGAGACATCACCCGCGGTTCCGCCCATCGCGCCCATGCCCTTGGTGGCGCGCAGGCCAATTTAGCCCATCTATTCAGCATGTTGCGGTTGACCACGCCTGCTCGGGGAGACAAAATGCAGGATAGCGTGGCATCGGATCCGGATAACACCTGTCAAACCATTTATCGTCGGACGTCCCGTCGGAAGCATCGTGCCAGGTCGAGTCATCGCATCCTTCAACAACGAGACCGGCGATCATTGCATCGATGTCTTTGAGCGTGACGACGGCACATTCGGGTTCGAGGAATTCCGGAGAGATCACGAAGACTTGCGCGGGTGGTTCTCCCTTCAGCGATACGGTACTCGGATCCATGCGAGTGAGGCAGCCGCACTCGGCGATGCCAAGACCTCGGTTCAGTGGCTGAGCGACAAGTTCGGAACCCGTGATGGGATTGAACGAGACATCTGACTACGCGTTCGAGCGGCCCGGTAGACATCGGGGGCCGCGCCTGCCCGCGGCCGAGGCATCGCGCCGGGCCGCCCGGCTCGATCGTCAGCCGCCAGGAGAGGTTCGTCGACAACGGACAGCCCAGTGGTCCACCCGACACCGACCAGACTCGTCGCCATGGGACTCCTGACCTTCGGCATCAACGTCACCCTCGACGGTTGCGTCGACCACCGGGAGGGGATCGCCGACGACGAGACGCACGCCTTCTTCACCCGCCTCATGGACGAGGCAGGGGCGATGCTGTGGGGCCGCGTCACCTACGAGATGATGGAGGGCTACTGGCCGGCAGTCGCCCGCGGCCAGGAGGAGGCGCCGCCGGCGATGCGCGAGTGGGCGGTCAAGCTGGAGGCCAAGCCGAAGTACGTGGTGTCGTCGACGCGAACGCACTTCCCCTGGAGCAACAGCCACCACATCGAAGGTGACCTGCGCACGGGCGTGCAGAAGCTCAAGGACGCGACCCCTGCCGGCGTGCTCCTCGGTAGCGGCAAGCTCGCGACCGAGCTGGACCGGCTGGCCCTGATCGACGAGTACAGGTTCCTCGTCCACCCCAGGATCGCCGGTCACGGCCCCACCCTTTACCAGGGCGGGCTGCCCGCAACGCGACGGCTCGAGCGGGTCTCCGCGACGCCGCTCCGCAACGGCTCGGTGGCCATGCACTACCGGCGCGCGAGCGACTGACAACGGATTGCAGCGGGCGGCGAAGAGCATCGCCTTCACGGAGGAGACAGTCCCATGAACAAAGTGACGCCTTTCCTCATGTTCAACGACCAGCTCGAAGCGGCGATCGAGTTCTACACCGCGACGTTTCCGGACTCCGAAGTGCGCAACGTCGCCCGCACGGGCAAGGACGGTCCCGTCAGCTCCGCCGAGTTCGTCGTTGGCGGTCAACCCTTCATGGGCTACAACGGAGGTCCGTACTTCAGCTTCTCCGAGGGGGTCTCGCTCTACGTGGACTGCGCGGACCAGGACGAAGTGGATGAGTACTGGGACAAGCTCGTGAAGGCAGGAGCGAAACCCACGCAATGCGGCTGGATCAAGGATCCCTTCGGTCTCTCCTGGCAGATCGTCCCGAGACGGTTCACGGAGCTGATCCGTGACAGGAACCCCGCGAAGGTGAAGGCGGTGATGGAAGCGATGTTGACCATGGTGAAGCTCGACGTGGCGGAGCTCGAGAGAGCCTACGACCGGGCGTAGTCGCGCGCGCCCGGCCAGATGCTTGGGCTTTCGATGAAGGCCACCCGACAGCGATCACTTTCAGGGGGGCACAGGATGACCGGTTCGACGACATTCGTGGCAGCCGACGGCGATGGCTACGAGCTGAACATGGGGCGATGGAGCCGCCGCCTGGCCGACCCGTTCCTGGAATACGCCGGAACGGGCGATTCGGAGCGGGTCCTCGACGCAGGCTGCGGAACGGGGCACCTGGCCGTGGCGGTGCTCGAGCGCTCGCCTTCGAGCCGGGTCCACGGCATCGACATCGCGCCGGTCTACATCGAGCACGCCAGGTCGCGGAACCCCGATCCCCGGCTCGAGTTCCGCGTGGCCGACGCGTGCGCCCTCGAGGAACCTGACGGCACGTACGACCGCGTTCTCTCGATGCTCGTCCTGCACTTCGTCCCCCGGCCGCACGCCGCCATCGCGGAGATGCGCCGGGTAGCCAGGAAGGGCGCCGTGGTGGCTGCCACCGTGTGGGATGCACGCGGGGGATTCGTCGCCAATCGCATGTTCTTCGATACCGCAGCGGCGCTTGATTCGAGGGCCGGCGAGCGAAGGGCGAGGAACTACACCAGGCCCCTCACGCGACCGGGAGAGCTCTCCGCCGCCTGGCGCAAGGCCGGCTTTCTCGACGTGTCCGAGACGATGCTCCACATCCGCATGGAGTTCGCGTCGTTCGCCGATTACTGGGCGCCTTATCTCGGCAAGGACGGGCCGGGCGCGGAGTACGTCGCCGGCCTTCGCGACGACGAGCGCGACCGCCTGGAGCAGGCCGTCCGGGCCGCCTACCTCGACGGAGAGGCGGATGGACCCCGGTCATACGCCGCGCTCGCGTGGGCCGTCAAAGGCGTGGCGCCGGAGCTTCACCACTTCCGAGGATGAAAATGCACTCCGAACTTTCCCCGAGGCGATCGATATGCCACGTCCTGCTGGCCGCCCTTGCCCTCGCGGCCGCCACGGCCGCCGCCCAGGACCCCCGCCCCCTCCCCACCCAGATCGCCGAAGCCGACCAGGCCCTCTTCCGCGCCATCTTCGACGACTGCGATCCCGAAGCCCTCAAGAGCCTGGTCACCGACGACTTCGAGTTCTACCACGACAAGTGGGGCCAGATCGCCAGGTCGAAGGCCGAGTTCGTGAAGGCGATCCAGGGCCTGTGCGAGCGCCAGCGCGCCGGCACCGACTTCAAGGGCAGGCGCGTGCTGGTGAAGGAATCCCTGGAAGTGTTCCCCATGAAGGGCTACGGCGCCATCGAGTCCGGCCGGCACGACTTCTTCAAGGTCGAGCCCGGCAAGCCCGACGTGCCCACGGAGAAGGCGCGCTTCACCCACCTCTGGCGCCTCGCCGACGGCAAGTGGCTGCTGGCGCGCGTGCTGAGCTACGACCACGTGGACGAGCCGTGCTGGCCCCCGAAGCGCTGAGCGCGCCCCCATGTCCCAACAGCCACCCAAGGACCGCCGTGGCAAGCCCGACCCCGTCCGCACCCTGGACGAGGAGATCGCGCGCCGCCTTCAGGAGGCCGTGGAATCCGGCGAACTGAAGAGCGCCAGGGGCTATGGCGAGCCCTTCCCCGAGGATCCGGGCTGGGAATCCACGCCCGAGGCACTTCGCATGCCGATGAAGATCCTCAAGGACTCGGGGTTCCTGCCGCCGGAGATCGCGTGGTTCCACGAGCGCGCGCGCCTGCGTGCCGAGATCGAAGCATGCGGGGACGAAACCGAGCGCAGCGCCCTGCAGGCGAAGCTTCTCGACCTGGAGCAGAAGATCGCGCTTCGCCTGGAGTCGTTGCGCAGCCGTTCGCGGCTCTGATGGGGCCGGATCGCCTCCCGAGGCGGGAGTAAAATGGCCGCCGGGTCCCACGAGGGCCCGCGAGCCTCCCGCCCCCATGAGTTTCAACCTCCCGCTGTCCGAGCCGCGGCGAAAGTTCCTGCGCAAGGTCCTTTCGATCGCCGTCGGCGCGTCCCTCGCGGGCCTGCTCGTGCAAATGCTCCGCCGCGAGCGCGAGAGCAAGTCCCCCGCCCCCGTGAGCATCCCGCCCGACGTCTCCGCCGGGCTCACGATCATCGAAGGCGCCATCGTGTACCGCGAAGGCGAAGGCCCCATCCGTGCCTACGCCGCCCGCTGCACGCACCTGGGATGCAGGATCGACCGCATCGCCGGCGACGAGATCGTGTGCCCCTGCCACGGCTCGCGCTTCCGCGCCGATGGCAGCGTGGTGACCGGTCCCGCCACGAAGCCGCTCATCGCCCTTCGCATCGAGCCCGACCCGAAGACGGGTGGGTGGATCGCGCGTGCCTCCGCTTAGGCCAGGGTTTTCCATGGTGATCACGCGCTGGGGCACGCTCGGCGACCTGGCGACGGCCGCGTTCGTCGTGGCGGTCGTCTCGGGCGTGGCGGTGGCGGTTCCCTACGAGAGCGCCAACGCCTACGGCTCGCTCGCCGCGATCCTTCTGGGCAACCCTGCCGCGGTCTTCTTCCGGAACCTCCACTACTGGTCGGCGCAGGCCTGCCTCGTGCTCACGCTCGCGCACGTGTGGGACCGGCTGCGCGCGCCTGCCGAGCAGCGCATCCCCCGCGGCATCTGGCTGCGGCTCGCGATCACGCTGCCCGTCCTCCTCTTCCTCATGCTCTCGGGCTTCCTGCTGCGCGGGGACGCGGACGCGCGCCAGGCGCTTCGCATCGTCACGGAGGCCATCGCCCAGGTGCCGCTCGTGGGGCCGCTCGCCGCGACCTTCGCCTTCGGGGCGGCCGAGCGGCTGGACCTCGTCTACGTGCAGCACGCGGCCACGGCGACGATCGTGGTCTGGCTCTTCGTCGTCGAGCATGCAAGGCGGCTGTGGCCCAAGCCCGCGGCGATCGGCGTGGTGACGCTCGTCGCGGGCGCCCTCTCCCTCTTCCTCTCGCCGGGGCTGCACGACGGATCGGACCCCGTGGTGAAGGGTCCGTGGTACTTCCTCGGGCTGCAGGAGATCCTGCACTGGACACCTTGGCCGCTCGTGGCGGTGCTGGGCGGCGTGGCGGTCGTGGCGCTCCTCTACGGCCTGCGCGCGATGCGACCGGACCGTGCGATGAAGGCGAAGGGAGCGCTGCTGGTGCTGCTCGCCGCCTACGGCGCGCTCTGCGCGGTGGGGGCGTTCCTGCGCGGTGCGAATTGGGAACTCGCGCCGGGGCTGCCCACGGGCGCCGGGAATCCCATCGCCGGGTTCGTGTTCGCCGCGAAACCCGAGCTGCCCGTGCCGCTTCCCGTCGCGATGGGCCGCCCCGAAGGCTGCCTCGTCTGCCACCGCGGAGTCACCGGATTGGGAGATGCCCACCGGCCCGAAGCGGTGGGATGCGCCTCCTGCCACGGCGGCGATACGCTCGCCCTCGACAAGGCGCGTGCGCACGCGAGGATGGTCGCCATTCCCGGCAACCTCTCCACGGCCATGGCGAGTTGCGGCCAGGGCGCCTGCCACGCCGCCATCGTGCCGCGGGTGGAGCGCTCCCTCATGGCCACCATGAGCGGCATCGTGGGCATCGACCGCATGGTGTTCGGCGAAGCGACGCCGGGCGAGGCCCTGAAGCCCGTGCACGTGAAGGACCTGGGCCAGACGCCCGCGGACTCGCACCTGCGCCAGCTCTGCGCGCTCTGCCACCTGGGCGCCGCGAAGGACAAGTTCGGTCCCAACGACGAAGGCCGCCGCGGCGGGGGCTGCAACGCCTGCCACCTCGCCTACGACGCGAAGGCTCTCGAGGCGCTCGACCGCTACGAGCGGGAGAAGAAGCAAGGCACGGCGCAGGCACCCACCGCTCACCCGGCGCTCTCGCTCGACATCGGAAACGGCCAGTGCTTCAGCTGCCACAGCCGGTCGGGACGCATCGCGACGAGCTACGAGGGCTGGCACGAGCTGCACGAGCCCCCGGCGGGAACCAAGGACCTCGCGGGCCTGTCCCCGGAGCGCTACCGCATCGTCGAGGAGGACCGCGTCTTCGAGCGCGTGAAGCCCGACATCCACCACGAGCGCGGCCTCGATTGCATCGACTGCCACACGTCCATCGAGATCATGGGCGACGGCCGCACGCACGCGCGCAAGCGCGACCAGCTTCGCGTCGGCTGCACCGACTGCCACGCGCCCGCGGGCAAGCGACTCGCCTCGATGCCCGCTTCCAGCCTCGACCCGGAATCGAAGCGCATCCTCGCCCAGCGCAAATGGTCCGGCCCCGCGGCCGAGCGCCACGGCATGACGGCCGGGGGCGACGCGCTCGTGAACGTGGTGGTCGATTCCACGGGCAAGCCCGCAATGGTCCGCAAGCGCGCAGGCGACCGGCGGGAGTTGAAGCCCACCGCGCGCGTCTGCGTGGAGGGCCGCGGGCACGAGCGGCTTTCCTGCGGCAGTTGCCACACCGCCTGGGCGCCGCGCTGCAACTCTTGCCACACGGCATACGACCCCGCAGGCAAGGGCTTCGACTTCCTCACGAACGCCGACGTGAAGGGCGAATGGGTCGAGAAGCTCGGTCCCTTCGTGGCGGATCTTCCGACGCTGGGCGTGCGCGGCCTTCCAGCCGTCGACGGCAAGGCGCGCGAGAGCGTGGACACCTTCGTGCCCGGCATGATCATGACGCTGGACATTCCCTCGATGGGCGGAAAGCCGGCGCAGTCCGTCTTCCGTCGGCTCTACGCGCACCTCGAGCCGCACACCACAAGGCGCGAGGCCCGAACCTGCAAGTCCTGCCACAACGACCCCGTGGCCCTGGGCTATGGTCGCGGCGAACTGCGCTACGAGCGCGGGACGGGTGGCGGGCGCTGGAGGTTCGTGCCGGCCGGACCGATCCTCGCCGACGGCCTGCCCGCCGACGCCTGGACCGGTTTCCTGGGCACGCGCACCGGCATGCTCTCCACGCGCGAGGACGTGCGGCCCTTCTCCGTCGACGAGCAGCGCCGCATCCTCCTCGTGGGGGCCTGCCTCACCTGCCACGAGGAGCGCTCGGCCGTGATGCGCGATTCCGTGCGCGACTTCGCCTCGCTCCTCGCGCGCCGCAGCCCGAAGTGCGTGCTGCCGGCGGGAAGCCCGGGCGCCGCTACAGGTGCAGGATCTCGCCCTTGAGGGAATAGGCGATCGCGAGCACGTCCTTCTGCGTCTGCTCGTCGGCCTGCTTGCGCCGCAGCCCCTCGAGGATGTCGTCGATCGCGGCCATGTACTCGGCGGCGTTGATGTTCATGCCGCGGTGCGTGTCGGGCATGCTGCGGCCGGTGTAGCGCGCCGGGCCCCCGCTTCCCATCTCCAGGAAGTGGCAGAGGTGCTGCTTCGCCGAGGCCAGCCGCTCGGGCGTCTCGGCATAGGGTCGGAAGCGCGCACCGATCACGGGGTTGACCATGTGCAGCGCCACGACCTGGTCGACCAGGTCGCGGATGCCGTCCGAGCCGCCGAGCCGTTCGAAGAGGGTCTTTCCGTTCGCGTTGCTCATCTGCGTTCTCCTTCCTCCGGTGGACGTAGACCGATCGGTCTACATGAAAGGCGAGGCTTCCCGCGGACGGTTCGCCAAGGCTTCTGGCCTCAGGCGCCCGCCGAGCGGAAGTAGAAATCGAGCATTTCCCGCAGCGGCGCGGGATCGCGGCGCAGGCGCGAACGCAGGGCCGCGCCTTCCCAGCAGTTCACGAGCAGCTCGGCCAGCGCCTGCGGGTCCGTCTCCTTGGACAGGTCTCCGCGGCGCACGGCCTCGCGAAGGCAGGTCGCGATGCGGCGCGCGATCACGGCGAAGCACTGCTCCACCTTGCGCCGGAACACGTCGCTCACCCCCGAGAGCTCCTGCCCGAGGCCTCCCAGCAGGCACCCCAGGTAGCCCTCGCCGCGGTACTTCTCCACGGTGGCCTCGAAGAAGTTGCGCACGCGCTGGAGCGGCGGCACGGTTTCGTCCCCGAGGAAGTGTTCCAGCCCCGCGTGCACGGCCGTCATGTAGCGGTCGACCGCCTGCAGCGCGAAGTCTTCCTTCGACTTGAAGTGGTGGTAGAAGGAGCCCTTGGGGATCTCGGTGGCCTCCAGCAGCGCCGAGAGGCCCAGGTCGTTGTAGCCGTGGCGAAGCAGCATCGCCATGCCGCGATCGAGGAGCTCCTCCTTGGTGTCCAACGCCATGCCCGGCCTCGCTAGACCGATTGGTCCAGGCGCAGGCTAGGACGGCCGGGCCACGCTGTCAAGGGGCGCTGGCCCAGGGCCGCCCGCTCGATGACGGCACCCGGGCCCGAATTCCGCTTCACGCCATAGCAGGCGTATGGCCATAATTGCCCGTCCCTGCCCCATCACGCGAGACTCCTTGGACGCCTACCAAGCGACGTTCGAAGCGCTCCCCTCCTACCTTCACGCCCGGGTGGTGGGCCCGCGCACGCCCGAGAACGCCATCCGCTTCCTCGAGGAGGTCTACTCGGCCTGCCAGCGCACGGGGCACGCGAAAGTACTTCTGGAGATGGCGTTCACCGGGCCCAGCCTCGGCGTCTCCGGCGTCCTCAAGGTCGTCGAGGCGAGGAGCGGCGACGGCTCGAAGCTTCGCAAGATCGCCTACGTGGAAGCCTCTCCCGACGGCCCGGGCAAGGCGCAGTTCGCGGAGACGGCGGCGATAAACCGCGCGGTGAACGTGCACCTCTTCGACAGCTTGGCCCAGGCCGCTCGCTGGCTCGAAGAGGACGCGGGCGGCTGAGGCGACGCAGGGCGGGACGCCATGATCCGGCTGCTCGGGGTCCTCTTGCTCGCGAGCCTCGTCTTGCCGATCGCAACGGGTGTCCTGGCACTCGCCGCCGGATTCGGCGACCCCTGGGGAATGGGCAACCGCGATCCCGTGGGCATCTTCGTCACGGCCGCCCTTCCCGTCACCGTACCCGGCATCTACCAGATCTTCGCCTGGCCCGCCACGTTCGGGGTGGCGCTCGCACTGTCACCCTTGGCTGCGTTCGGGAAGGATCGCCTCTACCGGATTGCCGTGCTCGCGTACCTCGGCGCCATCGCGCTCGCGTGGATCGCCTGCTGGCGGTGGGCGCCGGAGTTCCTGAACGGCCTCTTCGATCTCTCGACCCTGCGGCCAGGCCGGCTCGAATCGAGCGTGTGGAAGGTCGGGCTTTTCCTGCTCGTCGATGCCGCGATCCTCGCCATCGCCGTTCTCGCGTGGCGCAGGAGAGTGGAATCCCGCGTGCCTGGGAACCCCTAGCAGCAGCCGTTCTCGAAGCGCCGTTTCCCCGACCAGGAGAGCGCCGATGAGCCTGCCGCGCCCGCGCCTCACCCTCCGCGAGCCGCGCAAGGTCCGCGCCTGTAACGGCGGCCAGCTCGGGATCATCGGTCCCGCGAAGGCCTACTCGATCTGGAGGCGGTCCTCGCGGATGTAGCCGTTGACGGGCGCGCGGCCCGACGACCTCACCCGCCACCAGTCGTCCTTCGCATGCTGGACCTGCAACGGCGTATTGGGGTCGAGCTTCACCACGATGGCCGTAGCGATTCCCGGCCCCGCCCTCACGTTCGTCTGGCCCTTGGCAGCCGTGCGGGCATTCTTCCAGGCGGCGGCCGGCTGCGGAGCGGTGCTCGCCGTCGCAACAGGCGCAGCGGCGGGCGCGGCGGCCGGCACCGGAGCCTTCACGGCCCCGTAAGCCGTCTTCTCCCCGCACGCCACGGCGACCGCATCGAAGGATCTGTCGTACGGCAGCAATTCCAGGACGACCTTCTGGCTGGGCGGCGAGGCGCCCGCAGGGAGCGTGACCTCCTGCAGGATCTCGATGGAGATGCAGCGGCGCAGGTCCGCCACGGCCAGCCCGCGCGCGAGCGAATCGCCCAGCTGATTGGTCGCCCATTTCGCGGCGAGGTCCCGGATCCCCATGCTGTCGTCGCGGAGATCCGTGCTGTAGCAGGTGAGGCGCGGCGCCTGGCTGGGCGCGAGGCCCCCCGCGAGGTTGGACTCGAGCGCGTTCGTGAGCTCGATCGCGATCCTGCCTGCCTGCTTCTGGCAGGAGACGTAGGCCTGCGACACGATCTTCCCGCCGGCGGACGCCGTGACCGCAGGCGCTTTTCGGGCCGTGAAACGGATGGGTCCCAGGACCGGATGATTCGCCTCCCGCAATTCCCACTCGACCTCCGAGGCGGCTGCCCGGCGCTTTCCGAGGTTCACCGTGGCATCGTCGCCGCGGGAAGGTGCCGCCGCCGCGCATGCCGCAACGCACATGGCGAGGCCGAGAACTCGTTGCACTGTCGCTTCGCGTGGGACCATGCCGCAATTCTAGGGTCGGCCCGCTCCGGCGGAAAGAGTCCCCTGGCGCAGGGGAGTAGAATCCGGCGTGCCTGGGACCCGCCAGCAGCCGCAGGCCTTCCCGAGGCGCCGATTCCCGCGAGGAGAGCGCCCATGACGCTGCCGCACCCCCGCCTCACTCTCCGAGAGCTGCGCGCGCGCGCCGTGAGCGTGCCGATGCGCCTGCCCCTGCAGACGAGCGGCGGCACCGTGGGCGTCGCGCCGCTCGTCCTCGTGGATCTCGTCACCGAGCAGGGCATCACGGGAAGCGCCTACCTCTTCTGCTACACGCCGGTCGCGCTCAAGCCCACGGTGCAGATGATCGAGAACGTGGCGGCCACGCTCACCGGCGATCCCGTCGCGCCGCTCGACATCGACCGAAAGCTGCAGCGCCAGTTCCGCCTGCTGGGCGCCAAGGGCATCGCCGGCATGGCGCTCGCGGGCATCGACATGGCGGCGTGGGACGCGCTCGCGAAGGCCGCGGGAATGCCGCTGGCGCGGCTGCTGGGCGCAACGCCGCGCAAGGTGCCCGCCTACAACAGCCGCGGTCTCGGGATCGTCGGTCCCGCCAAGGCCGCGGTCGAGGCCGAACAGCTCGTCGCGCCCGGATTCACGGCGATCAAGGTGCGCCTGGGCTACGCGGACGCGAAGGCCGACGTGGAGGTCGTGCGCGCGGTTCGGGCGGCCGTGGGAGAGATGGTCGTCCTGATGAGCGACTACAACCAGTCGCTCTCGGTGGCCGAGGCCGTCGTTCGCTGCGAGGCGCTCGCCGGCGAGGGGCTTGCCTGGGTGGAGGAGCCCACGTCCCAGGACGACTACGAGGGCCACGCCGCCATCCGCGCCAAGTCGACGATCCCCATCCAGATGGGCGAGAACTGGTGGGGGCCGCACGAGATGGCGAAATGCGTGGCGGCCGGCGGCTCGGACCTGTGCATGCCGGACGCGATGAAGATCGGCGGCGTCACCGGCTGGATGCGCGCGGCGGCCATCGCGGAAGCGGCGGGGCTTCCCGTCTCCAGCCACCTCTTCCCCGAGGTGAGCGCGCATCTGCTCGCCGCCTCGCCCACCTGCCACTGGCTGGAGTACGCCGACTGGGCCGAGCCCATCCTGCGCGAGCCGCTGCGCATCGAGAAGGGCGAGGCCGTGATCAGTGACGAGCCCGGCAGCGGCATCGAGTGGAACGAAGAGAACGTCCGGCGCTACCGGGTCGAGTGAGGCCTGCATGGAAGACGCCGTCGACGCGCTGATCGTGGACCTCCTCGAGTGGATCGGCCCCGCGCCGCGTCCCTATTCGGAGGTGATGGAGGCCTGGCGCACTTCCTGCCCGCGGCTGCCGGTGTGGGAGGAAGCGAACGCGCGCGGCTTCCTGGCGCGCAGCCACGAGGCGGGGCGCGCGGCCCTCGTCTCGGTGACGGCATCGGGCCGCGATTTCCTGGACGCACACCGGAGGCAGGCATGAAGCGGGTCACGGGCATCGGCGGCATCTTCTTCAAGGCGAAGGACGCGGCGGCGCTTCGCGAGTGGTACCAGCGCCACCTGGGCATCACGCTCGAGCCGTGGGGCGGCTCCGCCTTCCGGTGGGTCGACGCGAATGGCCAGCCCTTCAACGGGACGACCGTCTGGAACCTCTTCGAGGGCGAGAGCGACTATTTCGCGCCGAGCACCTCGCCCTTCATGATCAACTACCGCGTGGACGACCTGCACGCGCTCCTCGACACCCTTCGCAAGGAGGGCTGCAACGTGCAGGACAAGGTCGAGGAATCGGAGTTCGGCAAGTTCGGCTGGGTCGTCGACCCGGAGGGCAACAAGGTCGAGCTCTGGCAGCCGCCGGCGGGCTTCTGAACGAGAGGAGGACACCATGGCCTGCCTTCGCCCCATCGCCCCGGCGTACCGGGGCTGATCCCGCGGCATGTGCTCCCGGTCAGTCCTCCTCGTACTGGAAGACCTTCTCCAGGGGCAGTTCGAGCGCGCGCGCGATCCGGAACGCGACCTCGAGCGAGGGCGAGTACTTGTTGCCCTCGATGGCGTTCACCGTCTGGCGGGTGACGCCGATCCGGTCGGCGAGTGCCTGCTGGGTCATCTCGCCCCGCGCGAACCGCAGGGCCCGGATGTCGTTGCTGATGCGGGGGGCGCCCTTGCCCATCGCTCAGGTCCCGTGCCGGTACAGGTAGAGCTGCGCGGCGATCTCCACGAGGCAGGAAAGCACCCAGGAAGCGAGCAGCAGGTGCGTGAACAGGAAGTTGCCTTCCGTGCCGATCGCGGCGTACAGCGCCGTGAAGACGCCCGCCGCCAGCACCCACGAGCCCGCGTACGCCCCCTTGAGCGCGATGAGCCGGTCGCGTTCGTCGGTGTCGTCGCGCGGATCGAAGACCGCGATCACGATGTGTCCCGCCCCCTGCACGGCCACGAGGTAGCCGACTGCCACGGCGAAGAGCACGACGTGCTGCGGCATCACGGAGGGCGCGGCCGCGGGCAGGACGGTCGCGAAGTACCAGGCGTAGACGCCGAGCAGGCCGAGAAGCTGTACCCAGAGGCTTTTTTCCTTGAAGGACATGTCCATGGTTTTCTCCCGCTCCCCCTGTCCTCGAAAGATGACAGGATGTCAAAGTTATTTGACACTCTAGGCGGGGACCAGGAGCTGTGTCAAGTATTTTTGACACCGCGAGTCAAGGGAGTTCAACCTTGAAACCGCCCTTCGTCATCGCCGCCGCCACGGGCGCAGCGCTCTGGATCGGCGCCTCGGTCCTTTCCCGGCGGCGCGAGGCCTGGGACGCAACCCTCTACTGGTCCGCCGCCTATCCCGCGGCACTCCTGGCGTGCGCCCTTCTCGGCTACCTGTGGCCGCAGAAGCCGTGGCGCTGGGCGCTCGCGCTCTTCCTCTTCCAGTTCGTCGGCATGGCGATCCGCAACGGCGAGCTGGGCGGGCTGTGGCCGCTGGGGCTCATCGTCTTCGCGGCGCTTTCGCTGCCGGGAATGCTGGTGGCCCACGCAGCGGCGGCGCTTCGCCGGCGCACGAAGGAGCCGGCGCCATGACGCTTCGCGAGATCCTGGGCACGGAGCTACCCGTCATCCAGGCCCCCATGGCCGGCGTGCAGCTCTCCGCGCTCACCGTCGCCGTGTGCAATGCCGGCGGCCTGGGTTCGCTGCCCTGCGCGATGCTGGAGCCCGCGGCGATCCGCAAGGAGCTCTTCGCGATCCACTCGCAGACGAACCGGCCGTACAACGTCAACTTCTTCTGCCACGAGCAGCCGGTTCACCTGCCCGAGCGCGACGCGGCCTGGCTCGCGGCCCTCGCGCCCTACTACGAGGAATTCGGGATCGACGCGGCCGCCATCCCGAAGGGGCCGGCGCGCATTCCCTTCGACGCCGCGGCCGCCGCGGTGATCGAGGAGTTCAAGCCGAAGGTGGTGAGCTTCCATTTCGGCCTGCCATCCCCGGAATTGATGGCGCGCGTCAAGGCGATGGGCTCGAAGGTCCTGTCCTCGGCCACCACCGTAGAGGAGGCGATCTGGCTCGAGCGCCACGGGGTCGACGCCGTCATCGCCCAGGGTGTCGAGGCCGGCGGGCACCGCGGCATGTTCCTCACGGACGACATCGCCACCCAGGTCGGCACCTTCGCGCTGGTGCCGCAGGTGGTGAAGGCGGTGAAGGTGCCCGTGATCGCGGCCGGCGGCATCGCGGATGCGAAGGGCGTCGCCGCGGCCATGGCGCTGGGCGCTTCCGGCGTGCAGGTGGGCACGGCCTACCTCCTCTGTCCCGAGGTCACCACGACCCCGATGCACCGCGCGGCGCTCAGGAGCGAGTCGGCGCGCGCCACCGTGCTCACCAACGTCTTCACCGGCCGACCTTCCCGCGGCATCGTGAACCGGCTGGTGCGCGAGGTGGGCCCCATCAGCCCGCTCGCGCCGCAGTTCCCGCTGGCCGCCCCGGCCGTGGCGCCGCTTCGCGCCAGGGCCGAGAGCCTGGGCAGCGGCGACTTCTCGCCCCTCTGGTCCGGCCAGAACGCGAGCGGCTGCCGCGAGATCCCGGCGGGCGAACTCACGCGCGAGCTGGCGCGGGGGCTGGCCTGGGCGCGCAACGGCGCGCCATGAAATCGCGACGCCCGCCTGCCACTCCCCGACAGCGCAAGGCCGCCCTCGCCTTCGCGGTCGCGGTCGCCGTCCTCGGCCTCCTCGGGTGGTGGGCCGTCAAGTTCGGGAGCACCACGGTGGAATCCCCCGCGACTGGCAGCACTTCCGTTGCCGGCGCCACCACCTGGCCCGACGAAGCGGCGCTCGCCCGCCTGGCCGAGGACCTGCCCACGATCTCCATTCGGCCATTCGAGGCCGCGCCAGGCGACGCCCGTGCCGCGACCATCGCCCGCGGCCTGGACTGGGATCTCGCCGAGCGGCTCGGCCAGGTGACCGGCCTGCGGGTCGTCGGCTCGGACGGACGCGACGCGTCGCCCGACCGGCAGGCCTCCGCCGGCTACGTCGTGGGCGGCTCCGTGCAGTCGGGGACGAGCACGATCCGCGTCCACGCGGCGCTCGCCGACCGGCAGTCCGGCCGCCAGCTCTGGACGGCGCGCCTGGAGAAGGCGCCGGGCGAAGTGCTCGACCTGCCGGGCGAGATCGCGGTGAAACTCGCCGGGGCGCTGCCGGTGCCCGTGAACGAGCTGGAGCGCCGGCGCCTGTCGTCGCCGCACACGCGCAGCCCCCAGGCCTTCGAGACCTTCATGCGCGGCGAGGCGGCGTTCCTCGCCCGCAGCGCCGACGGGAACGCCCGCGCCCGCGAGCTCTTCCGCGAGGCGATCTCGATCGATCCCCGGTTCGCGCGCGCCTACGCCGCCATCGCCATGACGCACGTCGAGGACTCCCGCCCCTGGCGCGACAAGGGGCGGGAGGAGTCGCTCGCCGAGGCAGGGCGCATGGCGGAAGCCGCGCTCCTCATCGATCCCGCCTCGCGCGACGCACACTGGGTGCGCTCCTACATCGCGTTGAGCGAGCGCCGCCTCGGCGACGCCAAGGCGGCCATCGGGCAGGCCCTCGCGGTCGATCCGTCGTTCGCGGATGCCTACGCGCTGCTCGCCTGGATCCATATCCTGGAGGACGAGCCCTCGCGTGCGGTGCCGATGCTGCGCGTGGCGATTCGTCTCGATTCCGCCGACGCGAGCAGGCGCGCGTGGCTCGAGGGAATGCCGATGGCTGACGAGGGCCAGCGCCGGCGGCTGGGCGACGCATTGAGGGAACTGGGGCACTGACATGAACCGCGCATTCACGACGACACTCGCGCAGATCGCCCTCGTCCTCGCCGCCCTCCCCTCGCAAGCGCAAGCCTGGCCCGACGCGCCCCCCAACCTCGTCCAGGCCACGGCCACGATCTTCACCTCCGGCCAGCCGCCCGCGAAGTCCCTCGAGGGCCTTAAGGCGCAGGGCTTCGAGGCGGTCGTCTACCTCGCCCCGCCCACGGTGCAGGACGCCGTGCGCGACGAGGGGAAGATCGTGGGCTCCCAGGGCATCGTGTTCGTGAACATCCCCATCGTCTTCGACAAGCCCTCGGAGCGCGACTTCGAGACCTTCGCCGCGGTGATGAAGGCGCTCGAGGGCCGCAAGGTGCTGGTGCACTGCCAGGTCAACCTGCGCGCTTCCACGATGACTTTTCTCTACCGCGCCATCGTCCTCAAGGAATCGCCGGACGAGGCCTGGAAGGCGGTGGAGAGGATCTGGACGCCCAAGGGCCCGTGGAAACGCCTCGTCGATGAGCAATTGAAGAGGCACGGAATCGCTTTCGAGATATTCTGAGGGGCATGAGCGCCAAGCCCCGCCACGTGCACGCCAGCGACCTCCAGGGCATCGGGCGCCTGGCCATCGACGCGACGCTCGGCATCACGGGCATCGTCGAGACGATGCACCACAACATCTCGCTCGTTCCCGCACCTCTCGGCAAGGCCACGCGGAAACCCGCGAAGGGCATCACCGGCCTCGTCTACCGCAGCATCCGGGGCGTGACGCGGCTCGTCGGCGGTGGCGTCGACCTGGCCCTCGCCAACCTCGCCTCGCGGATGGGAGAGGAGCCGTCGTCCCCCGCGCGCGAGGCCGTCCTCGCCGCCCTCAACGGCGTGCTGGGCGACCACCTCGCCGCCAGCGGCAACCCGCTCGCCCTCTCCATGCGCTTTCGCCGCGGCGGGCAGGCGCTCGTGCTGCGCCGCCCCAGCCTCGCGAAGGCGATCGCGCAGCCGACGGGCAGGATCCTCATCCTCGTGCACGGCCTGTGCCGCAACGACCTGCAATGGGAGCGAAACGGCCACGACCACGGCGCCGCGATCGCCGCGGAGCCCGGCATCGAGCCGCGCTACACGCCGGTCTACCTGCACTACAACTCCGGAATGCACGTCTCCACCAACGGGCGGCAATTCGCGCGCCTCGTGGAGTCGCTCGTCCGCGCCTGGCCCGTCCCCGTGGAGGAGATCGCCATCGTCGCCCACAGCATGGGCGGCCTGGTCGCGCGCAGCGCCGTGCAGTGCGCGACCGGGGAAAGGCGCGCCTGGACGGGCAGGCTGACGAAGATCGTGTTCCTCGGCACGCCGCACGATGGCGCGCCGCTGGAGCGCGGCGGCAACTGGGTGAACGTGGTCCTCGACCGCAGCCCCTACACGACGGCCCTGGCCCGGCTGGGAAAGCTGCGCAGCGCCGGTATCACGGACCTCCGCCACGGCAACCTGCTGGACGAGGACTGGAGCGGGAAGGACCGCTTCGCCACGACGCACCGGGCCGGCCCGAAGCGGCGCCTCGTGCCATTGCCCGCGGGCGTGCAGTGCTTCGCGGCCGCCGCGTCGCTTGCCCGGAAGGGCGCCAGCCTTCGCGAGCGCTTCCTCGGCGACGGCCTGGTGCCCGTTCCCAGCGCGCTCGGGCTGGGCCGGACGCCCAAGGGCGCCCTGGGGGTTCCCGCAAGCCGGCAGTGGATCGGCTACGGCATGAACCACCTCGACCTGCTGGACCGGCCGGAGGTGTACGACCGCATCCGGCGCTGGCTCGCCTAGGCGGGCCTTCACCGCTCCTACCACCGGAGAGTCGCCCGCCACTAGAATGCGGGCATGGTCCCGGCGACCGGCGGCCGCGATGCCCCGTCAAATCCCGAGCGAATGGCACGGCGCCTGCTGGCGCGCGCGCACGCCGTCCTTTCGGGTGCGCCTCCCGTCGGCTCGTTCGCCGTCGCGCTGGCGACCCTCGTGCTGGTGGGCGGAATCGACTACGTCCTCGGCTACGAGATCTCCTTCTCGCTCTTCTACCTGCTGCCGGTGGGAATCGCGACGTGGTACTGCGGCCGCGGGGCCGGCATGGCGATGGCCGTGATCTCCTGCGCGGTCTGGTTCTCCGCGGACCTCCTGTCGCACCCCGTCTACTCCCACCCGGCCATTCCGGTCTGGAACGCGCTCGTGCGCTTCGGCTTCTTCGCGATCACGAGCGGCCTGCTCGCCACCTCCAAGGACGCCCTGGCCACGCAGCGCACGCTCGCACGCACGGACGCGCTCACGGGACTGGCCGGGCGCCGTGCCTTCGAGGAGACCCTCGCCCACGACCTCGCCCTAGCGCGCCGGCGAAGCTCCCCCCTCACGGTGGCCTATCTCGACCTCGACGAATTCAAGTCCGTGAACGACTCGCGCGGCCACGCCGAGGGTGACCGCGTCCTCCAGGCCGTGGCCGAAGTCCTCGCCCGCTGCCTGCGGGAGGCGGACACGCCGGCGAGGATCGGCGGCGACGAGTTCGTCGTGGCGCTTCCCGACACCGACGCGCGCGGGGCGGAGCAGGTGGCCGCCGAGCTGCTGCGGGAAATGCAGAAGGCCTTCGGGGCCGGACGCTGGCCCGTGAGCTGCAGCATCGGCGCCGTCACCGTGACGGCACCCGACGTTTCGGCGGCAAGCGTCCTCGAGGCGGCCGACCGCGCCATGTTCGAGGCCAAGCGCGGCGGCAAGGGCTCCATCGTCTGCCGGGATTTCGGGGCGGCCTGATGGGCGAGCCGAAATCGCCGGCACGGCCGGGCCGCTGCCCCTGGTGCCTGGGCTCGCCCGAGTACGTCGCCTACCACGACCGCGAGTGGGGCCGCCCGGTCCACGACGACCGCGTGCTCTTCGAGTTCCTGGTGCTGGAGGGCGCGCAGGCGGGGCTTTCGTGGTCCACGATACTGGCCAAGCGCGAGAACTACCGGCGCCTGTTCGCGGACTTCAATCCCGCGAAAGTGGCGCGCTTCACGCCGGCGCGCGTGGAGAAGCTGCTTCTCGATCCGGGCATCGTGCGAAACCGCCTGAAGGTCGAGGGGACGGTGCGGAACGCGAAGGCCTTCCTCGCCGTGCAGAAGGAGTTCGGGAGCTTCGATGCCTACGCGTGGCGCTTCGTGGGCGGCAAGCCCCTCGCGGCCCGCCGCCGCTCGATGAAGGACGTGCCGGCCTCCTCGCCCGAATCGGACGCGCTGTCGAAGGACCTTCGCAAGCGCGGCTTCACCTTCGTGGGCTCGACCATCATGTACGCCTTCATGCAGGCCGTGGGCATGGTCAACGACCACCTCGACTCCTGCCCCTTCCGCTGAAAGCGGGGACGGGTACGGGACCCGTCCCCGGACCTGTCCCTCAGCCGTTCTCGAGCTCGAGGGGCAGGCGCTTGCCGCGCGCCTGCAGCGTTTCGCGCAGGAACCGCGCCCACGCGATCGACGGCGTCCAGATCCGGGTGACGTCCGCGTACGCCTTGTCGGGATCCTCGCCGAGCTCCACGACGCGATACAGGAACACGAACGACGAGGCGCGCATGTTGATCTGGCAGTGCACCAGGGTGCGCTGCTTGCCGGCCTGGCCGAGGATCGCCGCAAACCGCTCGTAGTCGGCGCCCCGCGGCGCGGAGAAGTCCACCGGCACGTGGAAATAGAGCAGGCCGGCGCCCTCGGCGAGTTCGCGCTCGTCGTCGTGGCTGCCGAGGACTCCGGCGGGCGCGAGATTCACTACAATGCCGTAGCCCTCCACCGCGATGCGCGTGAACTGCGCGCGGCTCGGCATGCCGGAGGTGGCGATCGCCGGCGTGTTCTCGACGTAGTTCAGCGCGATCGGTCCCGGGCTCAGGGAGAACGGCATGGCGATCCGCGCGTACAGGAGGAACATCGCGATGGCGGCCAGGGAGAAAAGGACGCTGCTGCGCAGTCGTGATCGGGTCGTCATGGTCGTTCTCCGGTCCCGTGCGCGCTCAGCCGCAGAGGCAGCCGGATTCCGCCGGGCTGCAGCGGCACGCGCTCCCGCAGGCGCACGCGCCGGCGGAGATGCTCGCGGGCACCTGGCAGCCGCAGGGGCAACCGGTTCCCGGGCAGTCGCGGCAATCGCATCGGTCGTTCTTCGTCTCGTTCATGGCATTTCCTTTCAAGGGGGTGGTTGGGTCGGCCTTCCCGTGTGGAAGGCAGGCGCATTCTCCGTGGGCAGCGCCCTGCCCGACTTGAACGAAAGGGCTGACTTCTGCGGCCCGGGAGCGCGCCGGTGAGGGCCCCGGCCCGGACGACCTCTTCCCCCGGCCCCGATCCGGCCGCTCGCGTCGCCGCGCTCGACATCGCGGGCGTCGGGCGCGTCTGTTTCTGGACCGGCGGCAGTCTCTGGATCGGTCACACGAGCGGAAGGACGGCGCCCCATGCGCACCACGCCATCCAGGTCTCGCTCGCCCTGGATGACGGCGGCTCGTTCTTCCTGGGAGAGCCGGGCGAGCCGGAGGTCGAGCGCAGGGCGGCCATCGTCGTGCCCCGCCTTCGCCACCGCTTCGACGGCCGCGGCGGCACGGTCGCGCAGGTCTTCACCGAGCCGGAGACGGCGCTCGGGCACGCGCTGCTCGAGCGCTTCCCAGGCACGCGCGTCCAGCCGTTGCCCCTGGAGGTCGTCTCGGGGCCGGCACGCGCCCTGGGAGAGGCGTTCCACCGCGGCGAGGACGACGAGGCTCTCGTCCGGCTGGCCCGGGAAGTCGCGGGCCGGCTCGCGGGCACCTCGCCCGCGCAGCCTCCCGTGAGCTCCCGCATCGAGGCGGTGATCGACCACCTGGCCGCGGTAAAGGGCGCCCCCGTGAGCCTCGCGCAGGCCGCCGCCCTCGTGCACCTCTCGCCCGGCCGGTTCCGGCACCTCTTCGTGGAGGAGACGGGCACGACGTTTCGCGCCTACGCGCTTTGGGTCCGCATCCAGCACGCGATCGGCGCCATGATGGCCGGGCGCACGTGGACCGAGGCCGCCCACGACGCCGGCTTCGCCGACAGCGCCCACCTGAGCCGCACTTTCCGCCGCATGTTCGGCGTCTCCCCGAACATGATCGTGCGCGAGGAGAACCGCGCGGCCCGGCGAAAGTAGAATGACGGGATGAACCCGATCCTCCTTCGCCCGCGCCTCGCCCTCGCCCCCCTCCTCGTCGCCTTCGCCCTGCCCGCCCGCGCGCTCGTCGAGGAGGTACCCTTCGTCGTCACGCCCGACAGCGTCACCCAGGCCATGCTGGAGCTGGCCAGGGTGGGCCCCGGCGATCACGTGATCGACCTGGGCTCCGGCGACGGGCGCATCGTGATCACGGCCGCCAGGCGCTTCGGGGCGAGCGGGCTGGGCGTGGATATCGATCCGGCGCTCGTGGCGAAGAGCATCGAGAACGCCAGGGCCGCGGGCGTGGACGGGAAGGTGAGGTTCATCGAGCAGGATCTCTTCAAGACCGACCTCGACCCGGCCACGGTGGTGACGCTCTACCTGCTGCCGGAGGTGAACCTGAAGCTGCGGCCCTCGCTCCTCGCCCTCAAGCCCGGCACGCGCATCGTCTCGCACGACTGGGACATGGGCGACTGGAAGCCCGACAAGTCGGTCACCATCCCGGTGGCCACCAAGAAGCTGGGCACGAAGAAGGCGAGCGACGTGCACCTCTGGATCGTGCCCACCTATGCCGACGGCCTGTGGTGCGGGCAGGGCAACGCCACGGGCACGAAGATGACGATCTCGCAGCAGTTCCAGCAGGCGACGGGCACCGTTTCCAACGTCCGCGGCGTGTATCACTTCGAGGGCCGCGTCGAGGCCACGCGCCTCGCCTCCACCGCCGGCGACGGCAGGATCGCCTTCGACGTCTCGGGTGACGACCTCAAGGTGCGCGGCGCCGAGGGCGTCTTCAAGCACCTCGACGGCACGCCATTCAAGCGCAGCTGCTGCGGAAGCTGCCGCGACTACTAGCGGCGATGGCCGAACCGCCCGGGCCGCCCGTTTCCGCCGCCACGCTGCGGCACTACGACAGCCGCGCGGAGGCCTTCCGCGAGGGTACGCGCGACCACGACGTCTCGCAGAACATCGAGGCGCTGCTGCGCCACCTCGCGGGCACGCCTCCCTTCACGATCCTCGACTTCGGCTGCGGACCGGGGCGCGACCTGAAGGACTTCACGGCGCGCGGGCACCTGGCCATCGGGCTGGACGGCTCGGCGAGCTTCGCGGCGATCGCGCGCGCGGAGAGCGGCTGCGAGGTCTGGCAGCAGGACTTCCTCGCCCTCGACCTGCCGGCAGGGCGCTTCGACGGCATCTTCGCCAACGCGTCCCTCTTCCACGTGCCGCGGGAGCACCTCGCGCGCGTCCTGCGGGAACTGCACGCGGCGCTCAAGCCCGGCGGCGTGCTCTTTTGCTCGAATCCGCGCGGCAACGACGAAGAGGGCTGGAACGGCGGGCGTTACGGCGTCTGGCACAGCCTGGATTCTTGGCGGCGGTGGATGACGCAGGCGGGCTTCACCGAGCTGGAGCACTACTACCGACCGGCCGGCCTGCCGCGCGAGCAGCAGCCCTGGCTCGCCACCGTCTGGCGCCGCTGAAAACGGGGACGGGTCCTGGACCCGTCCCCTACTTCGCCTTGGAGCCGACGGTGAGGGCCGTGGCGATGGCAAGCGTCTGGAGGGCGGCGACACCCCAGAGGACGTGGGAGTAGCGACCGGCGTCCATGAGCGGGCCGAAGGCGAGCGGCGCGCAGGCGAGCCCCACGTCGATGCCCGAATAGACGAACCCGTAGATGCGCCCGTAGGCGGCCTGCCCGAAGGTGCTGGTGGCCGCGCGGCGCACGAGCATGTCGCGCGAGGGCCCCGAGAAGCCCGCGCAGAAGCCCATGATCCCCATGAGCACCACGATCGCCCACGACGGCGCCGCTCCGGTGGCTAGCGCCACGGCGCAAAGCGCCGCGATGGCCAGGGCGATGGCGACGTTGCGTTCCTGCGTCGTGCCCTGCGAGGCGAAGAATCCGCCGGTACCCGTCCCCGCGGCCGAGCCCAGCAGGTAGGCGGTGAGCCCGGAGGTGGCGAGCGCGAGCGACACCCCGTAGCTCCTCTCGAAGATCGGCGCGGCGAAGTTCTGCAGGATGCCGAAGGCCATCACGGTGAAGAAGAAGAACACGAAGCACATCCACACCACCGGCACGCCCAGGAAGGCGAAGGTCCCTCCGGACGACGGCCTGGCCTCGCCGGAGGCGAGCGGCGCGTCCTGAAGCATGCGGCGGTTGGCGAGGAGGAACGCGAGCGCACAGACGCCCACGATGGAGGCCGCGATGCCCGAGGCCCTCCACCCCCAGGTGCCCGCCACGGCGATCATGAGCACGGGCGAGGCGGCCCACCCCAGGCTCCCCGAGAGCCCGTGCACCGAGAACGCGTGCCCCAGCCGCGGCGCCGAGACGCGGCGATTGAGGAGCGTGAAGTCCGCCGGGTGGAAGACGCAGTTTCCCATCCCCGCCACCATGGCCGCGGCGAGCAGCATCGGGAAATTCTGCGCCGAGGCGAGCGCGAGGCCGGAGGCCGCGAGGAGCGCGATCCCGCCCGCGAGCACCCGCAGCGCCCCGAAGCGGTCCACCACGAACCCCGCCAGCGCCTGTCCCACGCCGGAGACCACGAAGAACACCGTCATCGCCAGGCCCACCTGCGTGAATGTCAGGCCGAACTCCGCCATGAGCCACGGGAAGAGCGGCGGGATCATGAAGTGGAAGAAATGCGAGGTGCCGTGCGCGAACCCCACGAGGGAGATCACGGTGGCGTCGTGGCGCAGGCTGCCGGCAGGCGCGGCGGTGGCGGACATGGGCGGATTCTATCGCGGTAACCCGTTGATACCAGTCAAAAGCCCTTGAATCCCCGGGGTTAGGGTGGAAGGGAACCCCCGGAGGCACCCAAGCCATGGACTCGCGGGAACGGCCCTCCCCGGAAGCGATCGAGGGCTGCATCGCCAGGGTTCTGCAGGCCGAGCGGCAGGCGCAAGCCTCGATCGAGTCGGCCCAGGGTCGCGCCGCGGCCGAGGTGGCCAGCGCGCGCGGGAAGGCACGTGCCATCGCCGAGCGCGCCGAGGCTCGCCTGGCCGCCGCCCGCCAGTCCGTCGAGGCCCGCATCGCCCGGCACCAGACCGCGGCCGATGCCCGGGTGCGCGACCTGCAGGCCACGCTCGCCCCCGCCGAGGCCGACGAGTCCCGTCTCGACGGGGCGCTCGCGCAGGTGGCCGCCTCCCTCACCACGGGGCGCGCGCCATGATCGCCGCCGGCAGCCTCGAGTACGCCTTCTCGCGCATGCAGTCGCGGCTCTCGCGGCGCGCCTCCGAAGGCACCTGGTCCGCCATCGAGGAGGCGCGCTCGATCGTACCCATCCAGGATGCCGCGCGCGGCACCTCGCTCGAACGCCTGCTCGAGGCGCTGCCGCCGCAGCCCGACCTGCCCGGCGTCGATCGCGCGGCGCGAAAGGCCTGGTCCCGCACCGTGGCCGAGGCCGCCTCGTGGATGCCCGTGGAGTGGGGCCCGGCGCTCGCCTGGTGCGACAGCGAAAACGCGCCGCACCCGACGCTGCTGCCCTCGCTGGGACACCCGGCCTGGCGCAGGCGCTGGCCCGAGGGCGCGGACGACCCGGGCCTGGATGAGCTCGCGCGGCTCGTCGCGGGCCACCTCGCGCGCTTCCGCATCGCGCCGCTGCACGAGGCCAACGCCCTGCGCCGCGACTTCGAGGCGCGGCTGCTCGCGTTCTTCCGCCGCCGTCCCGTGGAGCCCTCCGCCGCGTTCGCGTGGCTGGCACTCGCTGCCCTGGACCTGGAGCGCCTGCGCGGCGAGATCGAGCGCCGCCTCGCATTCCCGGGGGCGAGGATCGCCGCATGATCCGCCCGCGTCCCGCCCGCTGGTTCGAGGCGCTGGTGGCCCGGGATGACACCACGCTCCTGCTGGAGGCGCTCGCGGCCACAGGCGCGGTCGAACTCGAGGCGCGCGCCGGCGCCACCCTTCCCGAGGCCTTCGCCACCGCCGGGCCCGCGCTCGCCCGCTTCGCCGACTTCCGCGCCCGCTACGGCACCTGGTGGCCCACCGATTCGCTGGTGGCCTCGCGCTTTCCCGAGACGCCGGGAAAGACCCTCGAGCGCGGCCTCGAGCGGCTGGATGCCTGGGCGCGCGAGGCCGAGCCCACGATCCGGCTGCTGGAGAAGAACACGGAGGCGCGCGACGAGGCGCTGCGCTGGCACGACATCCTCACCGTGCTCAAGGATTCGCGCGTGGACCTGGGCGCGCTCGCGCAGGCCGGGCCGCTGGCGCAGGCGCGGCTGCTGGCCTTCGCGCCGGGACCGGAGCCGCCCCTGCCCGCCTCGCTCCTGGTGCGCGAGGTCACGGCCGGCGAGCGCCGCTACGCGATCGTGGTGGGCGGCGCCGCCGACATCGAGACCGCGGCGCGCGAGACGGTGGCCGCCAAGGGCCGCTGCCACCCCATTGCCGACTGGCTCACGGGCAACCGCGCCGCAAACCTCGCGGCAGCCAACGAGCGCCTCGCCAGAATCGCCGCCGAGCGCGCCGACCTCGACGCCGTCCTCGAGGCGCTCAACGGGAAGCACGGCCTGCGCCAGGCGCTCGGGGACCTCATGCGCCTGCAATGGGTGATCGAGCACGTGCAGGCGCTCGAATCGGGTGACCGGTTCGCGTGGGTCACGGGCTGGACGAGCGATCGCGACGGCGCGAGCCTCGCCGCTGCCGTGGACCGATCGGGCGCGCGCGCGCTCCTGCACTTCGGCAAGCCGCCGCCCCTCTCCCTGGCCCCGCTCCTCTTCGTGAACCCGCGCTGGGCCCGGCCCTTCGAGCTCTTCCCCCGGGCCCTCGGCGTGCCCGGCGCCACGGAGGCCGATCCCACCGTGGTCCTCGCCATCGCCGTGCCGCTCATCTTCGGCTACATGTTCGGCGACGTGGGCCAGGGGCTCGTCATCGCCGCCATCGGGCTGTGGCTTCGCGACCGCACGCCGGTGGCGAGGATCTTCGTGGCCGGCGGCCTCTCGGCCGCGTTCTTCGGCTGGGTGTTCGGCAGCGTCTTCAGCATCCACCACGCCATCCCCGCCCTCTGGACCGATCCGCTGGCCGCCCCCATCCAGGTGCTCGCGGTTCCCATCGGCGCAGGCGCGATCCTGCTCGCAGCCGGGCTCCTGCTGCACGCGCTGGGCTCGTTCTGGCGCGGCGAGTGGGCCAGGCTCCTCGGCGAGGACCTCGGGCTCCTCGCCCTCTACGCCGGGCTCCTGGGGCTCTTCGAGTCCTCCGACTTCCAGTGGCTGGCGCTCGCCGGGGCGCTCGCCTTCGTGATCGGCCACGCGGTGCACGCCGGGGAGCCGCGCGCGCTCGGGTCGGGGCTGGGAGAGCTCGTGGAACGCACGCTGCAACTCCTCATCAACACGCTGTCGTTCGCCCGCGTGGGCGCCTTCGCGCTCGCGCACGCGGGCCTCTCCAGCGCCGTCTCGGCGCTCATGGCCGAGGCCGAGAGCTTCCTGCTGCGCGCCCTCATCCTCGTCCTCGGCAACGTCCTCATCGTGGTCCTCGAGGTGATGGTGGTCTCCATCCAGACCACGCGCCTCGTGCTCTTCGAATTCTTCGCGCGCTTCCTCACCGGCGCCGGGCGCCCCTTCCGCCCGCTGGCGCCGCCTCCCACCCTCATCGACGGAGACTCGAGATGAAAACCCCCTTCACGCTGCTGGCCGCGCTGGCGTTCGTCCTCATCGTGGCGGCGGCCGTCGTCACCGGGTCGCTCATCGCGGCCTCCCCGGCGCTTGCCGCCACCCCCGGCGGGGGACCGCTCGATCCGCAGGCGCTGGCCTGGGGCCTCGCCGCGGCCGCCGCGGCAACGGCGCTCTCCTCGCTCGCGGCAGGCTACGCGGTGGCCAAGGTCGGCACGGCCGCCGTGGGCGCGCTCGCCGAGAAGCCCGAGCTCATGGCGCGCCTGCTCATCTTCGTGGGCCTCGCGGAGGGCATCGCGATCTACGGCCTCATCGTCTCGATCCTCATCCTCAACAGGCTGGGCTGATGGCCTCGCTGGTCTTCATCGGTGACGAAGTGGCGGCGGCAGGCTGGCGGCTCGCCGGCGTGGAGGCGCGCGCGGCCGCGCCCGGCGAGGAAGGCGCGCGGCTCGCGAAGGCCCTGGAGGAGGCGCAGCTCGTGCTCGTCTCCGCGGAGGCCGCGGCGCACATCCCCGAGGCGGAACTGCGCGCGGCGCTTCGCCGCCTCACTCCCGTCACCGTCGTCGTGCCCGACCTGCGCGAAGCCGCGCCCTACCCCGACGTGGCCGCGCGCATGAGGCGCCAGCTCGGCATCGAAAGCTGATCCATGGATCCCCTCCAGGCCACCGAAGCGCTGCTCGCCGTGATCGAGGAGGACCGCCTGCGCCGCTGCGAGGCGATCGAGGCGGAGGCGCGGCGCACCGCCTCGCAGATCCTTGGCGAGGCGCGCTCGGCCGCGCGCCTGAGGGTGCGCGAGGCGCTCGCGATCGAGCGCCGGCGGCTTCGCGAGGCGCTGGCCGCCATCGACGCGGCGCTGGCCACGGAGCTTCGCCTGCACGACCAGCGCGGCTTCCGGGCGCTGCTGGACAGGACCTGGGAGCGGCTGCCCACGGCGCTCGCGGTGCGCTGGTCCGACGCCAGCCAGCGCGGCGAGTGGGTGCGCCATGTCATCGACTCGGCGCGCGCGGTGCTGCCCGTGGGCGCCTGGACCATCGCGCACGGCCCGGGCTGGCCCGTCTCCGAGCGCGAGGAGCTCGCCGAGCTCCTAGAGCGCCTGGGCATCCAGGCCGAGTTCATCGAGCGCGTGGGCTTCGGGCCCGGCCTCGAGGTGCGCTGCAAGGGCAACCGCGTCGACGGCACGGCGGCGGGACTCACCTCGGACGTCGGGGAAGTGGGGGCGCGGCTGCTCGAGTGCCTGGCCGCCGGCGGGCAGGAGGCGCACGCATGAGCATGGCCGCCATCCGCTGGATCTCCGGCCCGGTGCTGCGCGCCACCGTGCGCGGCCCGTTCTTCCTGCGCGAGTGCGTGCGCGTGGGCCCGCGGCATCTCCTGGGCGAGGTGGTCCGGATCGACGGCGACGAGATCACGGTGCAGGTCTACGAGGACACCACCGGCCTTCGCCCGGGCACCCTCATCGAGGGCGAGGGAAACCCGCTCGCCATCCGCGTGGGGCCGGCGCTGCTGGGCAACATCTACGACGGGCTGCTGCGCCCGCTCACCGGGATCGACGCCCGCGTCACCGCCGGCGCGCGCCCGGCGCCTGCCGCGCGGCTCGCGTTCCGGCCCTCTCGCAAGGCGGGCGCAACCGTTCGCGGCGGCGAAAGCCTGGGCGAGGTGTCTCTTCCCGGTCGTCGCACGCTAGCCTGCCTCGTGCCGCCGGACCTCGAGGGCGAGCTCGTCGCGATCCAAGAGGCCGGCGAGTACGACGACACGCAGCCCGTGGCGAGCGTGCGCACGGCCGACGGCCGCGAGGTGGGGGTGGCGATGTCGCACGCCTGGCCCGTGCGCGTGCCCCGGCCCGTCGCGCGGCGCCTGCCCACCCGCGAGCCGCTGGTCACGGGGCAGCGCATCCTCGACGCCCTCTTCCCCGTGGCGCTCGGCGGCAAGGCCGCCATCCCCGGCGGCTTCGGCACCGGCAAGACCGTGCTCCTGGAAGCGCTCGCGAAGGGCTGCGCCGCCGACGTGATCGTCTACCTCGGCTGCGGCGAGCGCGGCAACGAGATGGCGGGCGTGCTCGAGGAGCTCCCCCAGCTCGTCGATCCGCGCACGGAGCGAAAGCTCATGGAGCGCACCGTCATCATCGCCAACACCTCCAACATGCCGGTGGCCGCGCGCGAGGCGTCCATCTACTCGGCCATCACCGTGGCCGAGTACTTCCGCGACCAGGGCCTGCACGTGGCCCTCATGGCGGACTCCACCAGCCGCTGGGCCGAGGCGCTGCGCGAGGTGTCGGGCCGCTTCGGCGAGCTGCCCGGCGAAGGCGGCTACCCGGCCTACCTCTCCTCGCGGCTCGCGGAGTTCTACGAGCGCGCGGCCCTCGTGGAGACGCTCTCCGGAAGCCGCGGCTCGGTCACCGTGATGGGCGCCATCAGCCCGCCCTCCGGCGACTTCTCCGAGCCCGTGACGAGCCACACCAAGCGCTACGTGCGCGCCTTCTGGGCCCTCGACGTGAAGCGCGCGCAGGCGCGCTTCTACCCGGCGGTGCATCCCCTGCAGTCCTATTCCGAGGACGCGGCCGAGTTCGCTCCCTGGTGGAGCGAGAACGGCAACACGCAGTGGCTGGAGCTTCGCCGGCGTTTCCTCACGCTCCTCGACGAGCAGTCGCGCCTGGAGCGCATGGCCAAGATCATCGGCAAGGACGCCCTGCCCGCGCGCCAGCAGTTGACGCTCGCCTGCGCCGACCTCGTGAACGAGGCCTTCCTGCGCCAGAACGCCTTCGCGCCCAAGGATCGCGTGGCCGGCCCCGCGAAGCAGGCGGCCATGATGCGGATCACGGGCCGCTTCATCGAGCTCTCCACGCAGGCGGTGGCCGCCGGCGTGGCGCCCGACCGGATCACGCGCCTGGCGTGCCTGCGGCCGCTCGCGCGCATGGGCGAGGAGATCGGCGACGGCGAGATGGAGAAGTTCGACGCCGTGGCGAGCGCCCTGGAGACCGAGTTCCACGACCTCATTCCCGCCCCGGAGGCCCGCGATGAAGCCGCGGCTGCTGGCTGAAGGCTGCGCCACCCGGCTCGCCGGGCCGCTGCTCTTCCTGAAGCGCACGGTCGACGTGGGGCTGAACGAGGCCGTGGAGGTGAAGGGCGCCGACGGCCGCACGCGGCTGGGGCGCGTGGCCGCGGCCGACGAGGAGACGCTCACCATCGAGGTCCTCGAGAACACCGCGGGGCTGGGGCTCGCGGACGTGGTGGTGCGCTTCGTGGGCCAGCCCCTGGAGTTCGCCCTCGGCCCGGGCATCCTCGGCCGCGTCTTCGACGGCGTGGGCCGCGTGATCGACGGCGGCCCGCCCATCCCGGCGCGCGAGGCCTATCCCATCGAGGGCCTGCCGTGGAACCCGGTGGCGCGCGGGGTGCCGCGCGACTTCATCGAGACGGGCGTGTCCGCCATCGACCTCATGAACAGCCTCGTGCGCGGGCAGAAGCTGCCCATCTTCTCGGGCGGGGGACTCCCGCACGACAGGATGGCCGCCGACATCGCCACCAACGCGCGGCTGCCGCGCGGCGCGGCGGGCGACTTCGCCATCGTCTTCGCGGGCATGGGGCTGCCGCACGACAGCGCGGAATTCTTCCGCCGCCGCCTGGAGCAGGGAGGCGCGCTCGAGCGCACCGCCCTCTTCCTCAACCTCGCGGCCGATTCCTCCACGCAGCGCCTGCTCACGCCGCGCTACGCCCTCACCGCCGCGGAGTACCTCGCCTTCGTCGAGGGCAAGCACGTGCTGGCCATCCTCACGGACATGACCAACTACTGCGAGGCGCTGCGCGAGGTGTCCTCCTCCAAGGGCGAGATCCCCAGCCGCAAGGGCTTCCCGGGCTACCTCTACTCCGACCTCGCCACGCTCTACGAGCGCGCCGGCTGCGTGCACGGCGCCAAGGGCACGCTCACGCAGCTCTCGATCCTCACGATGCCCTCGGACGACATCACGCACCCGATCCCCGACCTCACGGGCTACATCACCGAGGGGCAGATCGTGCTCTCGCGCGACCTCGACCGGCGCGGCGTGAATCCCCCCGTGAACGTGCTGCCGAGCCTCTCGCGCCTGATGAAGGACGGCACCGGGGAGCGCTACACGCACCGCGACCACCCGGCGCTCGCCTCCCAGCTCTACTCGGCCTACGCGCGCGCCGTGCAGACGCGGGTGCTCGCGGCGGTCGTGGGCGAGGACGGGCTCTCGGAGGCCGACCGGCGCTACCTCGCCTTCGGCGAGGGGTTCGAGAGGAACCTCGTGCACCAGGCGGGCGCGCGCAGCTTCGCCGAGAGCATGGAGGCCGGCTGGCGCCTCCTGAAGGGCCTGCCGCACGCCGAGCTCACGCGCCTCTCCGACGAGCAGATCGCGCGCTACCTCGCGAAGGCCTAGCGACCGCCATGGCCGACGTCGCCCCCAGCCGAAGCGCGATCCTGGAGCTGCGCGACGAGCGCCAGGCCATGGTCGAGGGGCACGCCTTCCTCGACGAGAAGTGCCTCGCCATCGCCGCCGAGATCGTGAAGGAGCTATCGCGCTACCTCGCGCTGGAGGGGGAGTTCCTGGGCGCCTCGCGGGAGGCGGCGCGCCTGCTCGCGGGGGCCATCGCGCGCCACGGGTTGCGCGAGCTCGCCCTGCACCCGGCGCCCGCGTCCCACGCGCTCTCCCTCGCGCTTCGCACGCGCCCGGTGATGGGCGTGAAGATCGCCACGGCCACGCTCGCCGGCGAGCGCTCGCCGCCCATCCCGCCGGACTGGGGCTCCCCCGAGGCCAATGCCTGCGCCGCCGCCTTCGCAAGGCTCGTCGCGTTGGCGCCCCAGGTGGGTGCGGCGGCCGCGAACCTGGAGAGGCTCTCCGAGGAATACCGCCGCTCCATCCGCCGCGCGCGCGCCCTGGACGACGTCCTCATCCCGGAGGCGGCGCGCGAGCTCTCGGCCATGGAGACCGCGCTGGAGGACCTTGAGCGCGAGGACGCCATCGCCATGCGCCTGGGGCTCGCGCCCCGCGCCTAGCCCGGCGCGGGAGGCTCGCCTACACTGCGCCCATGCCCGCCGACCCGAGCCTCCTGCCCGCCGTCCGCGACTGCCTCGCGGGCCAGTTCGCGCTGGCCATCGACGGCGAGCGCAAGGCGATCCTGGAGGTGCTCGAGCACCAGCTCGCGCAGAGCGCCAACCGCGACAAGTGGGCGCAGCTGCACGCGGCCCTCGACACGCTGCGCGCCATCGGGCCGCACCTGCGCGAGAAGCTCGCCGACGCCATCCGCAAGCGCATCGACGCCAGGCTCTCCCCCGGCAGCGACGAGTTCTCGAAGACGGCACGCTTCACCGCCTCGGCGCTCAGCCTCGTCTCCGAGGACGAGGTGCAGGAGGAGATCGCCGTGGGCAACACCACGCGGCGGCTGCGGGAGGCCACCGGCGACCAGTTCTACGCCATCAACAACCGGCTGGCGGTGGTGATGGGCCTGCCGGGCGTGCTGGCCGACGAGCGCAGCCCCGCGCACCCGCGGATCTTCGTGCGCGCCCTGCTCGACGTGATCGCGGAGCTGGCTCCCGACGTGGCCTCGAAGCTCTCGGCGCTGGCCGCGCACGACCCGGCGCTCCTCACCGCGCTCTCCAGCGCCTACCGCGATGCCAACGCGCTGCTGGCCTCCCGCGGCATCCTCCCGGACTTCCACCGCAGCTACGGCGCGCCGCAGCAGGTTCCCGGGGTGCACGCGGTCGCCCACGAGGTGCCGGGAGTCTCCGCGCCGAAGCCCGCGAAGCCGCCCCGGCCCGAGATGCCGGCAGCCACCGCGGCCCCCGCAGCGCACGCGCCTCCCAAGCCCGTGGCGACCGCGGCGCCCCTCTTCGACCGAATCATGGCCAACGCGGTCGCGCCCGAGGCGGTGGTGAACGAGCTGGTGGCTTCGATTTTCAGGCGGCTGGCGGACGACCCCCACCTCACGGCAGCGGCCAAGGCCCAGATCGCCCGCCTGCAGGCGGCCGTGGCGCGGGTCGCGGCGGCCGACCGGCGCTTCTTCACCGACCCCGGCCACCCCATCCGGGGCCTCATCGACGCCATGGCGGAGCTGGGGGCGGCCGGCAGCGCGCACCACCACGTCGACGGGCGCCTGCCCGAGGAGTGGCTTGCCGACGAGACGGGCGCCCTCCTCGCCTTCGGGCACCTCGAGATGGCGGCCGTGGCGGCCGCCCGCGACCGCCTCGCGGCCCGGGCGCAGCGCCACCACGAGATCCTGGTGGAGGACGACGCCCTCGTGCGCCGCGTGCGCCGGGAGGATGAGGAGCGCGCGGCCGTGCAGGATTCCGCCCTCGAGATCGCCCACCGCATCTCATCGGCCGAGATCACCACCGAAGGCGGCGCCTTCGTCTACGAAACCTGGCGCCCGGTGCTCATCCACGCCCACCGCACCTCGGGCCACGGCGGCCCCGCCTGGAAGCATTCGCTGGCCACCCTGGACGACCTCCTGTGGACCCTGGCGCCGCGCACCAGCCTCGAGGAACGCGACCGCCTGGCCTCGCTCCTGCCCGCCGTGCGCGACCGCGTCTCCCAGGCGCTCATCGGGGCGAGGATCCCGCCGCAGGAGATCGAGTCGCGGCTGGCCGAGCTCGACCGCCTGCAGGCGGAGGTTCGCCGCGCCCCCGCCGCGGTCGCGAGCCTCATCACCACCACCGCGGGGCTGGGCCAGAAGATCACCGACGACGTCACCGCCACCCTGCACATCTCGGCCGAGGCCGTGCAGGACGAGGGCCTGGTGCGCGGCTCGTGGTTCGAGTTCACCGAGGAGGACGGCTCGCACCTGCGCGCGCGCCTGAACTGGCTCTCCCCCGTGCAGGGCGCCTGCGTCTTCAAGGAGACGGCCCGCAACCGCTCCTTCGCGCTTTCGCTCGCCGACCTGCGCGCCAAGCGGGATGCGGGACAGGCCCGGCCCGTGGACGGCCCCGGGGTGGCGCTCGCCTGCATCGAGGCCGCCCTGGCCGACATGGCCCGGGAACGCGGGCTCGGGGCCGACCCGATGCGCGCCGGTTGATCCTGGTCAAAAGTCCGCGGGAAGCCTTCCCTAGACTGCTCGCATGGCGCCGGAATCGGGCGCCGAGGGCTTCCCCGCCGTTCCCCCAGGTACGGCGTTCTTCACCGGCAGGACCGCGAGGTTCCGCCGGTTTTTCTTTTGCGTTATTGGATTTCGCGTACCCAAAAGCAAAAAGCGCCGTCCGTACTCATGTTGCCCCCTCAATTCCTGGGAGCTGCGGCTGCGAGTTCTTCGTTTGCGATTCTTCGACCAGCGCGAATGGATCGCGATCGTTGCGGGGTTCCCACACCGAACGCGCCAACTGCGCGATGAGTTCTGAAGCTTCGTAATACCGGCCTTTTCGCTCCCCCTTCGGCACCAACAATCCAGCCTCAACAAGCGCTCGAAGGTCCTTACTCGCGCTTTCATTGGTGATGTCGGTTTGCTTCCGGTATCCCGAGTTGCGGACCTTGATCCCAATACTTGCGTCCGCGACAGCCCATACCGTGCGCTCCATGAGTTTGCGGAGCTTCACTTCTTCGCTTATCACCGCCCAGACGCGCTCTAGGAAGGTATCTTGTCTAAGAAGGTTCTCGGCCTGCTGAAAGTGCGCCGTAAGACAGAATCTTACGAACGGCAATGGATCGTTGCCAGGATTCCATGCGCCTCGTCCGACTTCCGCAAGAACATCGTAGTAATGCTGGGTATGAGTGCCGAGCCATTCCTCGATGCTTGAAAAAACCGGATCAACGATCTTCTCGCGCGCCAAGAGTAGCGTTTGGATCGCGCGCCCCATGCGCCCATTCCCATCCGAGAAGGGGTGGATCATCACAAGATTCAAGTGCGCCAGTGCTGCGCGCACCATGATCGGCAAGTCGCTTCTTTCGTTGAGGCTAGAAACAAACTCGCCCATTAGGTTGGCAACTTCATCCGGCCCAGGACCTTCGTACACAATGGTTTCGTCGGGCTCGCGGCGCACGAAGATGCCTCCGCGACGCCAAATGCCCGGATGCGACTTCATGTCGTGGGACATCATCATGAAGTGCATCGCGCGAACGGTTGAGTCTTCTATACGGTGACTTGAATCGCTAGTGAGCTGAAGCGCGTAAGTTAGCGCTTGGCGGTAGCCGATGATGTTGGCCCATTCCTTGTCCTTGGCATCTACGGGTTCCTCGCCATCAACCGCTGCAATGGCGTCGTTGTAGTTGACGTTGTAACCCTCAATGCTGTTTGAGCCCTGAATGGCTTTGGCTAGGGTTGAGCGGCGCAGGATGCCCGTCCAGCGGCGCCGTTCGTCACTTAATGCAAAGCGCAGGCGGTTTCGCAAAGTTACTATTAAGTCAATGACTTGGATGTATTCCCGAGGTACTTGCTGGAGGGAGTAGATCATTGGCGGTTTTCCTGTTGCAAACTGGATTATTTCCAGATATTATCTGGAAACTTTCCATAGAGCAATAGGAAATGAGGATGACCTCGATCCTCACCCCACCAGGCGTCCACGATGCACACACCGCTTACGACCTCGTGAGCACTCGCGCTTGGGTCAATGGTCGTGTCTGCCCAAAGGGTGGAACAGTTGGCGAGAGTGGAAAGCTCAACGGCAAATTCTCAGCCAACGGCCCGGACGAAAGACCCTGCACAGTTCGCTCGCCTTTCTTTGAGATGGTGGAGAAACTTGAATAGGACGACAACGGCGGCGCGTTCGGCCACGCAATGGCCGTTCGTGTCCCGATCCCGAACGACAAGAAGAAGTAAGTAGGCACCATGAGGACATAGCGCAGAGGCTCGGAGTGACATCGCCACCGTCGCCGAGCCCAAATGGAAAACGGCCCGTACAGTTCCACCTTAGAGGGGACAGGACTGTACGGGCCGGGAGTGGCACTTCTACCTCAACTGCACAAGGAATCGTACCATGACTTCGCCTCAAACCGGCCTGCACGGCCCACACCCGCTGACCTCTCAACACATTGACTCCGCAGTTCGCGGAGTTGGCCCCGGAGCATACGCACTCGGACGAGAGGAAGGGAACACCTTTTTCGTGTCCTATGTCGGGCGCTCTGACATCGATTTGAACCACCGTCTCAAAGACTGGGCGGACACGAAGTACACGCACTTCAAGTTCGGATTTTTGCCGTCCGCGAACGCGGCATTCGAAAAGGAATGCGCTGTCTTTCACGACTTCGGGGGCACCGCGAAACTCGACAATAACATTCATCCGGATCGCCCCGCCGGAAGTAACTGGCGGTGTCCGCGTTGCGCTGTGTTTGGTTAAGCGGCGACCATCCTGGGTCGATGGGCGAAAGTACGTCACGAGCGCTATGACGTAGCCCCCCGGGGGGGCTTACTTGCGCACCAACTCGACGCGGCGGTTCTTCGCGCGGCCCTCCTCGCTGCGGTTGTCGGCCACCGGCCGCTCCTGGCCGAAGCCGGCCGCCGACAGCCGCTTCGCGTCGATGCCGCCGGCCACGATGGCGGCCATGACGCTCTGTGCCCGCTTTTCCGAGAGCGACTTGTTGGCCGCCGGCTGGCCCACGTTGTCCGTGTGGCCCTCGATCGCGACCTTGAGCGCCGGCGCCGACTTGAGCGCCGCCACGATCTCGCGCACGGTGGCCTGCCCGTCGGCCTTGAGGTCCCACTTGCCGGTATCGAAGTTGATGTAGAGCGCGATGAAGCCGTTCCTGTTCAGCTCGTCGAGGAGCTTGTTCGCGCTGACCACCTGCTGCATGGCGGCCACCTCGACGATCTGCAGGCGGTAGCTCTGGGCCGGGGCGCTGAAGATCTCCGGCTC
>JAHCLE010000089.1 GCA_026125445.1 Burkholderiales bacterium | reverse complement strand
GTTTGTATCCGGCCAAGCACAACGACAAATACACGCTCGACCGGCCGATCACCGCGGAGAAGGTGAACGCCAACTACAACAATTTCTATGAGTTCAACTCGACCAAGGATGTCGCCGAGCAGGCGCAGAAGCTGCCGATCCGGCCTTGGACGGTGAAGATCGATGGCCTCGTCGAGAAGCCGATGGAGATCGACGCCGACGATCTCATCAAGAAGATGGGGCTCGAGGAGCGCGCCTATCGCCATCGCTGCGTCGAGGCCTGGGGCATGGCGATCGCCTGGACCGGCTTTCCGCTGGCCAAGCTGGTGTCCTTCGCCAATCCGCAGGGCTCGGCGAAGTACGTCAGAATGGAAACCTTCCTCAATCCGAAGGTCGCGCCCGGCCAGCGCCAGCCCTGGTATCCGTGGCCCTATGTCGAAGGTCTGACGATGGCGGAGGCGACCAACGATCTCACCTTCATCGCCACCGGCGCCTACGGCCATCCGATGGCCAAGCAGCACGGCGCGCCGTTGCGGCTGGCGGTGCCATGGAAGTACGGCTTCAAGTCGATCAAGTCGATCGTGCGCTTCTCCTTCGTCGAGGAACGGCCGAAGGGCATGTGGGAAAAGTTGCAGGCGTCCGAGTACGGGTTCTGGGCCAACGTCAATCCCGAGGTCCCGCATCCGCGCTGGAGCCAGGCGACCGAAGAGGTGATTGGAACCGGTGAACGGCGCCCGACTTTGCTGTTCAACGGCTACGGCGAATTCGTCGCCGGCCTCTACAAAGGCCTCGAAGGCGAGCGCCTCTGGGCCTGAGCCCGAAATCTGGGCTTTTCGCGAGGACGAAACCGTTATACAAATCAAGATGGCCGGGTGACGCGTGTCAAAATGTCCCGGCCCTCACACCTATGGGCCGAAAGCGCCCGCCATTCCAGGCGGGTCAAAAGAGCCCTTCAGGAAACGCTTGGGATTGCTCATGAAAAAGTTTGTCGCGTTGATCGGTGCGGTTGCCGCACTGGCCTTGACTGCGAATGTGGCTGCCGCCCAGTCGCCCATCGTCATCAAATTCAGCCACGTCGTCGCCAACGATACGCCGAAGGGCAAAGGCGCACTGAAGTTCAAGGAACTTGCCGAGAAGTACACGAACGGCAAGGTCAAGGTCGAAGTCTATCCGAACTCCCAGTTGTACAAGGACAAGGAAGAGATCGAAGCGTTGCAGCTCGGCTCGGTGCAGATGCTGGCGCCCTCGACCGCCAAGTTCGCGCCGCTCGGCGCCAAGGAATTCGAAGCGCTCGATCTGCCCTGGCTGTTCAAGGACGACGCCGAATACGCCAAGACCATGAAGGGCGCGGTCGGCAAGTATCTGTTCTCGAAGCTCGAGGCGAAGGGCATCAAGGGCCTCGCCTATTGGGACAACGGCTTCCACATGGTCTCGTCGAACGAGCCGCTGCTGATGCCGGCCGATTTCCAGGGCAAGAAATTCCGCATCTCCGGTTCGAAGATTGCCGATCAGTACTTCCGCCTCATGGGCTCGATCCCGCAGATCATGGCCTTCTCGGAAGTCTATCAGGCGCTGCAGACCGGCGTCGTCGATGGCTGCGAGAACACGCCGTCCAACTATCTGACGCAGAAGTTCGATGAGGTGCAGAAGCACATCACCGTGGCGAACCACGCGCATCTGCAATACGCGGTGATCGTCAACTCGAAGTTCTGGGGCGGCCTGCCGGCCGACATCCGCACGCAACTCGAGAAGGCGATGGACGAGGCGACCGACTACACCAACTCGATCGCGCATGAAGAGAACGTCGACGCCCTCAAGCAGATCAAGGCCAAGGGCAAGGCCGAGCTGCACTACCTCAACGACGACCAGAAGAAGGCCTGGCGCGAAGCGATGGCGCCGACCTACAAGTGGGCGAAGGGCCGCGTCGGCCAGGAAGTGCTCGACATCATGTCGAAGGAACTCGGCGTCAAGATGAACTGATCGTCCGTTCCAGAACAATGCAAAGCGGCCGGGAATCGATATTCCCGGCCGAATTTGCTTCAACGGACGTGAAAGACTTTGGGGGGAAATGCCGTGCTGTCGCGGATTCTCAATAGACTCGAAGAGTGGATCATCGCCACGCTGATCGCGGTGGCGACCGTGCTCATTTTCTTCGCGGTGATCCACCGCTACGGCTCCGGCGCCTCGATCGATTTCGCCAAGTGGCTCACCGCCCATGGCATGCCCGGACTGGCGGCGCCGTTCCGCTCGATCTTCATGTTCCTCGCGGCGCAGGACGTGTCCTGGGCGCAGGAGCTCTGCATCTACATGTTCATCTGGATGGCCAAGTTCGGCGCCGCTTACGGCGTGCGGACCGGCATCCATGTCGGCGTCGACGTGCTGGTCAACATGCTGGCCCCGCACTCGCGCCAGCGGGTCGTGACCTTCGCGCTTTTGTGCGGCGCGCTGTTCACCGCCATCGTCGCCGCCTTCGGTTTGTCCTTCGTCATCCAGATGTGGCACACCGGGCAGCAGTCGAACGATCTCGAAGCGCCGATGTGGTTCGTCTATCTGGCGATCCCGCTCGGCTCCGGCCTGATGTGCTTCCGCTTCCTCCAGGTCGCCTGGTGGTTCTACTGGACCGGCGAACTGCCGCATCATGACGCCGGCGCCGTCGAAGGCGTCGATGCCGACGCCGCCGCGGCCGACGCCCTGCACCCGGCCGATGCCGTGCCGACCGCCGCGACGCCGGAGAAGGGGCGCATCTCGCCGCTCGGCCTCATCCTGATCCTGCTGCCGATCCTGATCGCGGCGATCTGCTTCGCGCAGTCCGCGCATGTGATCGTGTTGCCGCAGTTCATGCGCGTGATCATCGTGTTCGCGCTGCTCTTGTCGCTGATGCTGACCGGCATGCCGGTCTCGATCGCGCTCGGTCTCACCGTGCTCACCTTCATGTTCACGCTGACCGACGTGCGCACGGAATCGGTGGCGCTGAAGCTGTTCACCGGCATCGAGAAGTTCGAGATCATGGCGATCCCGTTCTTCATCCTCGCCGGCAATTTCCTCACCCACGGGGGTGTCGCGCGGCGGATGATCAACTTCGCCACCTCGATGGTCGGGCACTGGCGCGGGGGCCTCGGCCTGGGCGCGGTCGTCGCCTGCGCGCTCTTCGCCGCCATCTCCGGCTCCAGCCCGGCCACGGTCGTGGCGATCGGCTCGATCCTGCTGCCGGCGATGGTGAAGGCCGGCTACCCGAAGCGCTTCGGCGCGGGCGTGGTCGCCTCCGCCGGCGGGCTGGGCATCCTCATCCCGCCCTCGATCGTGATGGTGATGTACGCCGTGTCGACCAACAGCTCGATCGGCGCGCTCTTCATGGCGGGCGTGATCCCGGGCATCGTGCTCGCCGCCATGCTCATGGGCACCACCTGGTACCAGGCGTGGAAGGGCGGCTACCCGCGGGAACCGAAGCGCTCCTGGGGCGAGCGCTTCAAGGCCTTCCGCGAGTCCGTGTGGGGGCTCCTGCTCATCGTGGTCGTGATGGGCGGGATCTACACCGGCGTCTTCACCCCCACGGAGGCCGCCGCGATGAGCGCGGTGTACGCCTTCTTCGTCGCCGTGTTCGTCTACAAGGACATGGGCCTGAAGAGCGTGCCCAAGGTGCTCATCGACTCGGCCAACATGTCGGCGATGCTGCTCTACATCATCACCAACGCGGTGCTCTTCTCCTTCCTGCTCACCAACGAGAACATCCCGCAGGCGATCGCCGAGTGGATGGTCTCGCAGGGCCTGGGCGTGATCGGGTTCCTGCTCTTCGTGAACATCCTGCTGCTGCTCATGGGCAACATCATGGAGCCCTCGTCGATCATCCTGATCACCGCGCCCATCCTCTTCCCCATCGCGATGAAGCTGGGGATCGACCCGGTGCACTTCGGCGTGATGATCACGGTGAACATGGAGATCGGCATGATCACCCCGCCCGTGGGCCTGAACCTCTACGTGGCGAGCGGCATCTCCAAGATGGGGATCACCGAGCTCACGGTGGCCTGCTGGCCGTGGCTCTTCACGATGCTCGTCTTCCTGGTTGCCGTGACCTACTGGCCGCCGCTTTCGATCTGGCTGCCGAAGACGCTGGGTCTCATGTGAGGGGTGCCCGGAGGCTTTCCTGACGGCAGTCAATCCGCGCCGGGTCCCCGGGGCTAGGCTGGAGGGGCAACCCAAGGAGGCCGCCATGAGAAAGATCCTCGTCCCCGTGGACGGCTCCGCCGTCGCGGTCCGGGCCGTCGAGTACGCCGCCGGGCTCGCGCGGTGCGCGCCCGACGCGAAGATCGTGCTCCTCAACGTCCAGCAGAACCTCGAGCACTGGCGCAAGCGCGGCCTGCTCGACGAGGAGGACGTCCGGGAGCTGCGCAGGAACGGCGAGTCCGAGTCGGCCGGGGCGCGAGCCCTGCTGGACAAGGCCGGCGTGCTGTACGACTTCGAGATCGTGTTCGGCCACCCCGCCGAGGTCATCGTGCGCGTGGCGCGCGAGCAGCATTGCGAGTCCATCATCATGGGCACGCGCGGCCTCGGCGACGTGGAGAACCTGCTGCTCGGCTCCACCGCCTACAAGGTGATCCAGCTCGCGCAAGTGCCGGTCACCCTGGTGAAGTAGCGCGGACGCGGCCACGGCGATGGGCCCGGCCTTCTGGGCATGGATTCAGCTCGCGGCCTGCGCCGCGGTGCTGACGGTCGCCGGTGCGAGGCTCTCCCGCAACGGCGACATCATCGCCGACAAGACGGGGATCTCGGGAAGCTGGGTCGGCCTCGTGCTCCTCGCGGGCGTCACCTCGCTGCCGGAACTGGTGACCGGGCTGAGCGCGGTGGCGGCCGCGGGCGCGCCCAACATCGCCGTGGGCGACGTGCTGGGAAGCTGCGTCTTCAACCTGACGATCCTCGCCGTCGTCGACTTCCTGCACCGGGAGGAGTCCGTCTATCGCCGGGCGAGCCAGGGCCATATCCTGTCCGCCGGCTTCGGCGTGATCCTGGTCGGCTTCGCGGGGCTCAACGTGCTGCTGGCGCAGAAGGGCGTCGCGCTCTCGTTCGGGCACGTCGGCGCGTACACGCCGATCTTCATCGTCCTCTACCTCGTGGCCGTCCGGGCGGTCTTCGACTACGAGCGCGAGCAGGTCGTGGACCATGCCGCCGGGGAGTCCGGCCGCTACCCGGAGGTGACGCTTCGCCAGGCCGTGGCGGGCTACGCGGCGGCCGCGCTCGCCGTCCTCGCGGCGGGCTCCTGGCTGCCGTTCGTCGGCGTGGATCTCGCGCAGGCCATGGGCTGGCACAAGACCTTCGTGGGAACGCTGTTCGTGGCGGCCGCGACGTCCCTTCCCGAGCTGGTGGTCACGATCGCGGCCATCCGGATCGGCGCCGTGGACATGGCCATCGCCAACCTGCTCGGCAGCAACCTCTTCAACGTCGCGATCCTCGCGCTGGACGACATCGCCTTCCTTCGGGGACCCCTGCTCTCCCACGTTTCCCCGATGCACGCCGTTTCCGCGGCGTCGGCCGCGGTGATGACCGGCATGGTCGTGGTCGCGCTTGTCTACCGCCCGCGTGCCCGCCTCTTCCGGACGGTGGGGTGGGCAAGCCTGGGCCTTCTCGCGGTCTACCTGCTGAACGCCTACTTCCTCTACCTTCACGGCGACTGAAGGCCGGGCGGCGGGCGCCGAATGCCCTCACAATGGCAGCCCGGGTTCGCCCTTCCCCTTCCCATGTGCCTCATCGCCATCGCCTGGCAGGCCCACCCTGACTTCCCGCTGGTGGTCGCGGCCAACCGCGACGAGTGGCGCGACCGTCCCGCCATGCCCGCGCACTGGTGGGAGGACCACCCCGAGCTCCTGGCCGGGCGCGACCTGCAGGCGGGCGGCACCTGGATGGGCATCACGCGCGGCAGGCGCTTCGCCGCGGTGACCAACTTCCGCGATCCGTCGGACCGGCGCTCCACCGCGCTCTCGCGCGGGAGCCTGGTGGCGGAGTTCCTCCTCGGCGGCCAGGCGCCGGAAGCCTACCTGCACGCCCTCGCGGGGCGCGCGGGCGCGTACAACGGCTTCAACCTCCTCGTCTCCGACGGCGCCTCGCTCCTCTACTTCGGCAGCCGCGAGGGCGAGATCCGTCCCGTCGAGCCCGGGGTGCACGCGCTGTCCAACCACCTCCTCGACGAGCCCTGGCCCAAGGTCCAGCGGGCCCGCGCGGCGCTCGCCTCCACCCTCGGCGACGGCGACGAATTGCTTTTTTCGATGCTCTCGGACGCCACCCCCGCGCCCGACGGCGAGCTGCCCGACACCGGCGTGGGACTGGAGCGCGAGCGCTCGCTCTCGCCGATCCTGATCACCGGCGCCGGCTACGGCACGCGCGCCTCCACGGTGCTGCGGATGCGCCGCGACCGCGCGCATTTCGAGGAGCGCTCGCGCGATGCCACCGGTGCCGTTACTCACGCCGTCGCCTTCGACTTTTCCCTCGCCGCCTGAGGCGGCCCCCCTCGCCCTCGCCGCGCCGCAGCATCGTTGACCTCGGTCAAAGGTGTAAACCTTATGCCTGTTAGGGTCTTTGGAGTATCCATCCGCCCGCCCCGAGACAGGGAAAACACCATGAAGAACAGCATGTTGAAAGCCGTCCACGCGTTCGTCGCGGCGCTCGCCACCGCCGCCCTCGGCATCGGCTGCGCGCAGGCTGCCGATGCGCCGGCCAAGGCCGCCGCTCCCGCCAAGACCGCCGCGGCGCCCACGAAGCCCGCGGCGCAGGGCAAGGTGCCCGCGGGCAACAAGGAATGCATCGAGTGCCACGAGGAGCTCAAGGAGTTCCACGATCCCGGCAAGCACAAGACCGTGGCCTGCACCGAGTGCCACCTGAACACGGCCGAGCACCTCAAGAAGAAGAGCGTGCGCCCGGTGACCGTCACCGACCCGGCCAAGTGCGGCTCGTGCCACAGGAACCAGTTCGAGACGATGTACAAGATGAACTTCGCGAAGACGGCGAGGAACGAGAAGAGCCAGCTCACCGGCGTCTCGCCGAACCCGGCGTGGGAGAAGCTCATGGGCCCGCACGGCTTCACGAAGGAGCACAACATGCCGCGCTCGCACGCCTTCGCGCTCTACGACCAGCTCGTGGTCGACCGCGCCTTCGGCGGGCGCTTCGAGAACAAGTACGGCTGGGGCGACCTCGCCCGCGCCGGCGGCAACTTCAACATCTGGGACGTGCTGGTCGACAAGTACCCGAATGAACCGCACAAGGTCTTCCGCCCCGGCACCGCCGCCGCCGCGAACCCCGTGTGCATGTCGTGCAAGACCGCCGACCACATCCTCGACTGGGCCTACCTGGGCGACCCGGACCCGAAGGCGAAGTGGAGCCGGATGTCCAAGGTGAACGAGTTCGTGAAGGACACGCGCCACGCGCTCAACTGCATCTTCTGCCACGACCCGCACGGCGCGCAGCCGCGCGTCATCCGCGACGGCCTCATCCAGGCCCTCACGCGCAAGGAAGCCGACACGCTGTGGCACAAGGACCCGAAGGGCGCCAGGATCGCCGTGAAGGACCTCGGGCAGCGCGGCTTCACCCGCAAGATCGCCATCCTCGACAAGTACGACACGAAGCTCCAGTGCGGCCAGTGCCACGTCGAGTACAACTGCAACCCGGGCACGGACCCCACGACGGGCCAGCCGGTCACGATGGCCGACCAGCGCACCAACCACTTCCCGCTGAAGAACGTGAACGACCTGGCGCAGCACTACCGCGACCTCAAGTTCCGCGACTTCAAGCACGCCATCACCGGCGCCATGCTGTGGAAGGCGCAGCACCCGGACGTCGAGGTGTACTACGGCTCCGTGCACGACCGGGAAGGCGCGCAGTGCCACACCTGCCACATGCCGAAGGAGAAGGACGCGAAGACCGGCAAGACCTTCACCTCCCACTGGCAGACCAGCCCGAAGGAGTACGTGAAGGAAGCGTGCCTGGGCTGCCACAAGACGTGGAACGCGGAGCAGGCGAAGTACACGGTCGACTCGCTCAAGAACCGGTACATGGGGAAACTGCGCAAGGCCGAGTACTGGCTCACCCGCATGATCGACAAGTTCGAGGAAGCCAAGAACCTCGGCGTGGACGAGGCGACGCTCAACGTGGTGCGCGAGAAGCACTACGAGGCGCACGTGCACTGGGAGTTCTGGACCGCCTCCAACGGCTCGTACTTCCACAACCCGAAGCTCGCCGACGACTCCATCAACAAGGGCATGGTGATCTCGCAGGAAGCCATCAAGATCCTCGAGGACGCCTCGGCGAAGAAGCGCACCGTCGCCGCCGCCCCGGCCCAGGCCCCGGCGCCCGCGCCGGCCGCGGCGCCGAAGTAAGGGGTCGCGCCCCCGATGCTCGGCTTCTGGATCATCGCCGGGGGAATGACGCTCGCCGCCGTGGCCTTCGTGGCCGCGCGGCTCGTCTTCCCCCGTCGTGAGCCGGCGCACGCCGAGCCCCGGGAAGCCAACCTCGCCGCCCTGCGCGCCTCCTGGGCGGAGCTCGATCGCGATTTCGCCGCCGGCATCCTCCCGGCGGCGGAGCGCGAAGCGGCCCGCGCGGAGCTTACTCGCCGCGCCGCGGAGGAACTGGACGAAGTGTCCGCCGCCGCCACCAGGCGCGCGGCGTGGCCCGCGGCGATCGTCGCGGCGATCCTCATTCCCATCGCCGCGCTGCTCGTCTACCCGAGGATCGGCAGCCCCGGCGCCATCGAGAGCGCGGGAGCCTTCGTGAACCTCGACGGCCCGCTCACGGCCGAGCGCCTGCCCGCCTTCCGCAACCAGCTCGCGAAGCACGTCGCGGACAATCCCTCCGACGGCCGGGCGTGGGCGCTGCTCGGGCGCATCGACCTCGCGCTGGAGCAATTCCGCGACGCCGCCACCGCCTTCGAGCGTGCCATCGCCGCCTCGCGCAAGGTCGCCGGCGACCCGGAGGTCTGGGTCGATTACGCCGAGGCGGTGGGCATGTCGGAAGGGCGCACGCTGCGCGGCCGGCCGGAGGCGCTCGTCGCGAAGGCGCTCGAGCTCGACCCCGCGAACGTGCGCGCACTCGAGATGGCCGGCAGCCTCGCCATGGAAAAGGGCGATCCCGCGCAGGCCGCGCGCCACTGGCAGCTCGCGCTCGACCGCCTCGACGCGGCGGACCCGCGGCGGGCCGAGCTCGCCCAGGCGGTGGCGCGCGTCGCGGGCCTCGCCGGACCCGGGGGCATGACGCCGCGCTGATCCCGGTGCAAAATGGGCCCGTTGAACCTGGGGAGAGGCCCATGAACGACAAGACCGTCCGGGACGCCTTCATGGAAGTCGTCGTGAACCAGCTCGAGACGGGAGACCCGCCCGAGACCAAGGCCACGCTCGACCGCCTGATGGCCGATGGCAACTCGCGCGGAGAGGCGATGCAACTCATCGCCGCGGTCGCCCGCAACGAGATGCAGGCCATGATGTCCGAGGGGCGCGCCTTCGACAACGCGCGCTACGCGAAGCTGCTGGCCAGGCTCCCCAAGCTCGATTGAGGCGCCGGCCGGCCTGGACTCGCGCGCCGGCGCGAGGGGTCCCTCACGGCCTCGCCGGGGGCTTGCGCAGGATCACGATGCGCTCCTTCTCCACCGCGATGTAGCCGCCCTGCACCAGGTCCTTGAAGATGCGGCTCACCATCTCGCGCGAGCAGCCCACGCGGCTCGCGATCTCCGACTGAGTCATGCGCTCGGCCACCACCTGCCGGCCGTCCTCGTCGCGCGCGGATTCCAGCAGCAGGCGCGCCACGCGCCCGTAGGCGTCCAGGAGCGCGAGCCCGCTCACGTTGCGCGTGAGCTCGCGGATGCGGTGCAGGAGCTTGCGGATGAAGTGGAAGGCGAAGTCCGGGTTCTCCGCGAGGAAGGCGCGGAAGCGCTCGGCGGGCACCACGAGGAGCTTCGTGGGCTCCAGCGTCACCACCGAGGCCGAGCGCGGTCCCTCGTCCATCGCCACCTCGCCGAAATACTCGCCCGGTCCCATGTCGGAGAGGATCGCCTCGCGCCCGTTCTCGTCGCTCACGTAGGCCCGGCAGCGGCCCTCGAGGATCACGAAGAGCGAGTCGGAGGCGTCTCCTTCCGTGACGATCACGGTCCGTTCGGGATAGTTGCGCGCCACGGCCGAGCGCGAGATCGCCGCGAGCTCTTCCGGACCGAGCACCTCCGGGTCGCGACGGTCGGGGGAGCCGGCCGCGCTCACGTCGTCCCCTCCCGCACGGCCAGGACCGAGTGCACGCCTACCGGCTTCGAAAACCCCTTGAGCACGAGCTCACCCGCGGGCTCCGCCCGCACCCGACCCTCGATCCGCGCGCTCACCTTCTGCGAGACGAGAATCTGGCCGCTCGCGGCCTCCGCGCACAGGCGGGCGGCGAGGTTCGTTACCGTCCCGATCGTGCCGTAGTCGTAGCGTCCCTCGAAGCCGATGGTGCCGATGGTGGCGTAGCCCTGCGCGATGCCCAGCCCGCAGCCCAGCGAATGGCCGAGCCGCTTCCACTCCTCGGCCAGCCGCGCCACGGCGTCACGAACGTCGAGCGCCATGCGCACCGCCGAGAAGGCCGGATCGGGAAGCTCGAGCGGGTCGTTGAAGATGATCATCACGCCGTCGCCGGCGAAGTGCTCGACCGTGCCCTCGTGAAGGGCGATGAGTCGGCCCAGCTCCGCGTGGTAGGCGCGCAGCACGGCGAACACCTCTTCGGGGTCCGCGGTCTCGGTGAACTTGGTGAAGCCGCGAAGGTCGGCGAAGCACACCACGACCTCGCGGCGGTGCGTGGCCAGCGGGTCGTCGAGCTTTCCGCCGACGATGAGGTCCGCGACCCTGGGCGACAGGAACCGGCGCAGCCGCGCCAGGCGATCGAGCTGGGCGACCTGCTCCTGGACGCGCGCCTCCAGCTTCGCGTTCCACTCGGAAAGCTGCGCCGCCTGCGCCTGCACCTGCGTGTAGAGCGACTGCACCCGGAGCAGCGACTTCACGCGCGCGAGGAGCTCCTGAGTGTTGATGGGCTTCGTGAGGAAGTCGTCGGCGCCGGCCTCCAGCCCCTTGATGCGCTCCTGTGCGGGGTCGAGCGCGGTAACCATGATCACCGGCAGGATTCCCGTGGACGGGTCGGCGCGGATCGCCCGGCACGTGTCGTAGCCGTTCATGCGCGGCATCATCACGTCGAGCAGCACGAGGTCGGGACTCGAGTCCTTCACCCGCTCGAGCGCCTCGTCGCCGTCGGAGGCCGTCACCACCTCGTAGCCGCGGACCTTCAGCAGGTCCGCGAGCAGCTTCACGTTGTTCGGGACATCGTCGACGACGAGGATGCGGGCCGGTTCGCTCACGCGCCTGCTCCCTTCCCCCGGCTCGAAAGGGCCGAGGCGATCGTATCGCCGAGCTCCTTGATGGCGATGGGCTTGCTCAGGAACCCGTCGAACCCCGCGCTCGTGATCGTGTGCCGGTCCTGCGGCATGACCGAGGCGGTGAAGGCGAGGACGGGAATCCGGCGCGTCGCCTCGTTCGCGCGCAGCTCGCCCAGCGCCTCGATGCCGCTCATGCCGGGCAGGTGGATGTCCATCACGACGAGGTCGGGGGGCGACTCGCCGGCGAGCCTCAGGCCGTCCTCGGCGTTCTCGGCCGAGACGACCTTGTAGCCGCGGAACGTGAGCACGTCGCGCACGAGCTTGAGGTTCTTCTCGTTGTCCTCGATGACGAGGATGGTTTCGTCAGCCATGGGAGGCCTCCGGGATCGTGAAGGTGAACGTCGAGCCCCGGCCGGGCTCGCTCTCGACGCGGATCGTGCCGCCGTGCAGCGCCACCAGGCGGCGGGTGAGCGCGAGGCCGAGCCCCGTGCCCTCGGCCTTGCGGGTGGCGTCGCCGCCGACCTGCCGGAACTCCTCGAAGATCGCCTGGTGGTCCTCCGGCGCGATGCCGACGCCGGTGTCCGACACCGAGACCTCCAGCGCCCCGGAAGCGCGGCGCGCGCGGATCGTCACGCAGCCGCCCGGCGGGGTGAACTTCACGGCGTTGGAGAGCAGGTTCAGCAGGATTTGCTTCAGGCGGCGCTCGTCGGCTCGGATCGCGCCCAGGTCCGGCGCCGGCTCGAGCGCGAGGCGGATGCCCTGGCGCGCCGCGCGCTCCCTCACCAGCGCCATCGCGGCCTCCAGCGCCTGCGTCGCGTCGAACTCCGAGAGCTGCAGCTCCATCCGGCCCGCCTCCACCTTGGAGAGGTCGAGGATGTCGTTGATGAGGGAGAGAAGGTGCCTGCCCGAGGAGTGGATGTCGCGGATGTACTCGGCCTGCTTGTCGTTCAGCTCGCCGAACATCCTCGCGTCCAGCGCCTCGGAGAAGCCGATGATGGCGTTGAGCGGCGTGCGCAGCTCGTGCGACATGTTCGCGAGGAACTCGCTCTTGTGGCGGTTGGCCTCGGCGAGCTGGGCGGTGCGCTCCGC
>JAHCLE010000088.1 GCA_026125445.1 Burkholderiales bacterium | reverse complement strand
CAGGCGCGCGGCGAAGTCGTCGCGTCCCTGGCTCGCGAAGCGTTGCATGAGCGCGGCGGTGATCACCGGGGCCGGCACGCCGCGGTCGATGGCCTCCTGCGCGGTCCAGCGCCCCTCGCCGGAGTCGGCCACCACCGGCGCTACGCCGTAGAAGCTCGCGTCCTCGGCGAGGAAGTCGCGCGTGAGCTCCAGCAGCCAGGAGCGCACGACGCTTCCCTTCGTCCAGTTGTCGGCGATCGCGGCGAGGTCGAGGCCGAAGTCCGGGTGCGCCTGCAGCAGCGCGAAGCCCTCGGCGTAGGCCTGCATGAGGCCGTACTCGATGCCGTTGTGGATCATCTTCACGAAGTGGCCCGCGCCCGCCGGGCCGCAGTGCAGCCACTGCCCCGGGGCGGGGGCGAGGGCGCGGAACACCCGCTCCAGCGCTGCCACGTCGTTCGAGGCGCCTCCCAGCATCAGCGCGTAGCCTTGCTCGAGGCCCCACACGCCGCCGGAGACGCCGGCGTCCACGAGGCCGATGCCGGCCGCCTCGAAGCGCTGCGCGCGGGCGATGGTCTCGCGGTAGTGGCCGTTCGCGCCGTCGACGACGCGGTCGCCGGGCGCGAGCTTGTCCAGGAGGTCCTCCAGGGCGCGCCGCGTGGGGTCCCCGGCCGGCAGCATGCACCAGACGGTGCGCGGCGCCTTGAGGGCGAGCAGCAGGCCGTCGAGGGAACGGGCGGGCTCGAAGCCGGGTTCCGCCACCAGCGCCTCGATGGCCGGCGCCCCCGTGTCGTGCCCGACCACGTGGATGTTCGCCCTGCACAGGCGCCGGGCGATCCCCGAGCCCATGCGGCCCAGGCCGATGAGACCGACTTGCATGGCTAGATTATGCGCTTGCGGATCTGCGTCACCACGATCTCGGCGACCACCACCACCGTGAAGATCGAGAAGAGCACCATCGCCACGCGCGTCCACTGGAAGAGGTTGAGCGCCGTGTCGAGCGCCATGCCGATGCCGCCCGCGCCCACCAGCCCCAGCACGGCGGACTCGCGCACGTTGATGTCCCAGCGGAAGAGCACGATGGACCAGAAGGCGGGCTGCACCTGCGGCCAGTAGCCCTTGGTCATCACCGAGAGCCAGGGCGCGCCAGTGGCCTCCAGCGCCTCGATGGTGCCGCGGTTGGCCTCCTCCAGCGCCTCGCCGAAGAGCTTGCCCACGAAGCCGATGGAGCGGAAGGCGATGGCGAGCGTGCCGGCGAGCGCTCCGGGCCCGAACACGGCCACGAAGAGCAGCGCCCACACGAGCGAGTTCACGGAGCGGCTGGAGACGAGGATGAGCTTGGCGAGGTAGTTCACGGGGCCGAAGGGCACGACGTTCCTCGCCGCGAGCACGCCCACGGGAATCGCCATGATCACCGCGAGGACCGTTCCCAGCGAGGCGATGTGGAGCGTGTCCACGAGCGCGTCGTGCACGCCGCCCCGGTAGTGGGCGAAGTCGATCGGCCACATGCGGTGGAGCAGGTCCTGCATCTGCTCCGGCGCGTCGTAGAGGAACTCCGGGATGATCTGGACCGTGCGCGCCGACCACACGATGGAGGCCGCGAGCACGAGGTAGACCGTGAAGCGGGCGAGCCGCTGCGCGGGCGTGAAGCGGCGCCACTCGCGCCGGATGGCCTCGCCGGGCGCGGCGCTAGTCGCCATCGACCTTGCCCTTCTCGAGGAAGACGCCGCGCACCCAGCCCGCGAGCACCTCGCCCACCATGATCATCGCGATGATGGAAAGCAGGATCGCGGCCACGAAGTCGTAGTCGAAGCGCTGGAAGGCCGAGAAGAGGGTGCCGCCGATGCCGCCGGCGCCCACGATGCCCACCATGGTGGAGTTGCGCAGGTTGGAGTCGAGCTGGTAGGTGGCGAAGCCGATGAAGCGCGTGAACACCTGCGGCAGCACGCCGTAGGTGATCACGTTCATGAACGACGCGCCCGTGGCGCGCACCGCCTCCACCTGCTTGAGCGAGATCTCCTCGATCGCCTCGGCGAAGAGCTTGCCGATGAAGCCCACGGAGGCCACCATCAGCGCGAGGATGCCGGCCATGGCGCCGAAGCCCACGGCCTTCACGAAGAGGATCGCGACGATCACCGGGTGGAAGGAGCGGCACAGCGCGATCACGATGCGCGCGGGCCAGGTCGCCCACACGGGCATGAGGTTGCGCGACGCGAGGAGCCCCACGGGCAGCGAGATCACGATCCCCAGGAACGAGGCGAGGAGCGCGATCTGCAGCGACTCCACGAGGCCGTTGGCCAGCGAGTCGGGCTGCACGATCACCGGCGGGAACATGCGGTCGATGAAGCGCGCGCCGTTGTCGAGCCCGACGAGGAAACGCTCCCAGGTGAAGTCCAGGCGCGCGCCGGCGTAGACGACGTAGGCGGCCAGGAGGACCCAGCCCGCGCGGGTCCACCAGCTGGCCGGGAACGCCGCCCTTGCGCCCCGCGTGCTCATTGCAGCCAGCCCTCGCCGCCGTAGATGCCCTTCAGGTGGTCGTCCGCGAGGTCGCCGGGCGGGCCGTCGAAGACGATCGCGCCGCCGGACATGCCGACGATGCGGTCGGCGAAGCGGCGCGCGAGCTCCACGTCGTGCATGTTGACCATCACCGGGATCGACTGGCGGCGGCCGATGTCGCGCATGAGCTCCATGATCTCCACGGAGGTCTTGGGGTCCAGCGACGAGGTGGGCTCGTCGGCGAGCAGCAGCTGCGGGCGCTGCATCACCGCGCGGGCGATGCCCACGCGCTGGCGCTGGCCGCCGGAGAGGCTGTCGGCGCGCTGGTTGGGGAAGGCCGCGAGCCCCACGATTTCCAGCAGCTCGAAGGCGCGGTCGATGTCCTCCTGCGGGTACTTGCGCATCCAGGCCTTCCAGGGCGACACGTAGCCCAGGCGTCCCGAGAGGACGTTCTCCATCACCGACAGGCGCTCGACCAGGTTGTACTCCTGGAAGACCATGCCGATGCGGCGGCGGGCGTGGCGCAGGGCCTCGCCCCGGAGCCGCGCGAGGTCCTGCCCGTGGAACAGGATCTCGCCCGCGGTCGGGTCGACCAGCCGGTTGATGCAGCGGATGAGCGTGGACTTGCCGGTGCCCGAGGGCCCGATGATGGCGGTGAGCCCCTCGGTGCCGACCTCCAGGTCGATGCCGCGCAGCACGGGCTTGCCACGGACGTACTCCATGGAAAGCCCGCGCAGCACGAGGGCCGTGGTGGCGGCCATGGCTACTTCTTCTTCTTGCGCGCCTCTTCCTCGCGCTTGGATTCCTTCTCGTAGGCCGCCTTGTTGAACTTGTCGCCGCCGGCCTCGGCCACGTCGCGCACGACCGCCCAGTGCTCCTTGTAGTTGATCGGGTAGAAGCGGTCGGCGCCGTCGAAGGCCTTCTTCATGTCCTCCGTGTAGCGGAAGTCGTAGAAGCACTTGAGCATCTTGTCGCGGAAGGCGGGCTCCAGGTCGTGCGCGTACGAGAAGGACGAGGTCGGGAACTTGGCGCTGCGGTAGATCACGCGGAAGTCGTCCTCCTTGATCTGCCCGCGCACCGCCATGCGGTGGAAGACGTCGGAGGCCACGGCCGCGGCGTCGTAGTCGCCGGAGTTGACGCCCAGCACGGACTGGTCGTGCTTGCCCGAGAAGAGGATCTTGTAGTCCTTTTCCGGCACCAGGCCCTCCTTCGGGAAGAGGGCCATCGGGGCCATGTGGCCGGAGTTGGACGAGGGCGAGGTGTGCGCGAACTTCTTGCCCTTGAGGTCCGTGAGCTTCTGGAACGGGCTCGACTTCTTCACGATCACGATGAGGTTGTAGCCCTGGAAGTCCTTCTCGTAGCCCTTGATCGCGAAGGGCACGGCGCCGGCGATGTTCACCGCGAAGGCGGTCGGCCCCGTGGAGAAGCCGCCCACGTGCAGGCGGCCGGAGCGCATGGCCTCGATCTCGGCGGCGTTGGACTGCACCTGGTAGAAGACCACCCGCTTGCCGGTGCACTGCGCCAGGTAGTCGGTGAAGGGCTTGAAGATCTTCTCGTAGACGGCGGGGTCCTCCACCGGGGTGTAGGTGAAGACCAGCGTGCCGGGGGTCTTGAGCTTCTTCGAGTCCTTCGGCGTGTCGGCGACGAGGTCGCCGTTGTCGTCGCAGTACAGTTCGTCGAGGTCGCCGCGGTGCTTGCATTCCTGCGCGGCGGCGGAGAGGGTGAAGACGGCGGCAAAAGCGAGCGCGAGCCCGCGGACGAAGCGGATCATCGGGGCACCTCCGGTGGATGGTTCTTGTTTGGGATACGCGGCCGGATTGTGACAGCAACGCTCCCGGGGGGACAAGGTCCCGGTGGGCTAGAATCGGGGATACCGCGACATTCGACCCGCCATGCGTCCCCTCGCCACGCTCGCCTGCGCCCTCCTCGGGCTCCTTCCCGCCGCCACCTCCGCCGCCGCGCCGGAAACCGCGTCCACGCCGCGCCAGTTCCTGTGGGAGGTGTCCTCCCTCACGAACAAGGTCTACCTCTACGGCACCGTGCACGCCGGGAAGGCGTCCTTCTACCCCCTGCCGCAGTCGGTGGAGCGAGCCTTCGCCGACTCCACGATCCTCGCCGTCGAGGCCGACATCACCGACGCCGAGGCGATGACCAAGGGCAGCTCCCAGATGGTCTACACGCCGCCGGACGCCCTCTCGAAGCACATCCCGGCGCCCCTCCACGAGAGGCTTCGCAAGCAGCTGCAGCGCTTCAACGTGCCCGAGGCGCAGATCGAGCCCGTCAAGCCCTTCTTCGCCGCCTCCCTCCTCGTGTTCAACGAGTGGTTCCGCCAGGGCTACACGCCGGACCAGGGCGTGGACGTGCACCTCATCAAGCGCGCGAAGGCGGCGAAGATGTCGCTCGTGGAGCTGGAGGGCGCGCAGGCGCAGACCGAGCTCATGGCCTCGCTCTCCGAGAAGGAAGGCGTGCAGGCCCTCGAGGGGGCGGTCACGGCGCTGGAGAGCGGGCTCACGCGCGACCAGATCACCGGCGTGGTGAACGCCTGGCAGGCGGGCGACCCGAACCTGCTGCTGGAAGTGACGCGCGCCTACAACGATTCCGTGCCCGGGGCGAAGGAGCTCGAGGACAAGTTCATCTGGTCGCGCCACGAGGCGATGGCCGGCCGCATCGAGGCCTTCCTCCTTTCGGGCCGCGAGCGCGCGTTCGTGGCCGTGGGCGCGCTCCACCTGGCCGGGCCGCGCGGCCTGGTGGAGATCCTGAGGAGCCGCGGGTACTTCGTGAGGCAGCTATGAGCACCGAACGGCAGGGCGGGCGCATCCTCGTCGACCAGCTGGTGATCCACGGGGCGGACACGGTGTTCCACGTGCCGGGGGAGAGCTTCCTGCCGGTGCTCGACGGCCTGCACGAGCACCGCGCGAAGGTGAAGCTCGTCACCTGCCGCCACGAGTCGGCCGCCGCCAACATGGCCGAGGCGCACGCCAAGCTCACCGGACGGCCCGGCCTCTGCTTCGTGACCCGCGGCCCCGGCGCCACCCAGGGCGCCGTGGGCGTGCACACCGCGTTCCAGGACTCCACGCCGATGATCTTCTTCATCGGCGACGTGGGCTCGGACTTCCGCGACCGCGAGGCCTTCCAGGAGGTGGACTTCGCCGCGATGTTCGCCCCGCTCGCCAAGTGGGCGGCGCGCATCGATGCGGCCGAGCGAATCCCCGAGTACATCGCGCGCGCCTTCACCGTGGCGATGTCGGGCCGGCGCGGGCCCGTGGTTCTCGCGCTTCCCGAGGACATGCTTTCGGCCAAGGTCACGGTGGAGGATGCGCGCCCGTACGCCCCGCCGCACGCCGAGCCCGGCGCCGGCGAGATGGAGCGGCTGCGCGAGCTCCTCGCCGCCGCCAAGCGCCCGCTGGTCGTGCTGGGGGGCAGCGGCTGGACGGCCGACGCCTGCGCCGACATGCGCAAGTTCGCGGAGGCCAACCACCTGCCCGTGGCCTGCGCCTTCCGCTTCCAGGACCTCTTCGACAACCGCCACGACCACTACGTGGGCGACGTGGGCATCGGCATCAATCCCATCCTCGCCGAGCGCGTGCGCACCGCCGACGTGCTGCTGGTGGTGGGCGCGCGCATGGGAGAGATGACCACGAGCGGCTACACGCTCATCGATTCCCCCGTGCCGCGCCAGAAGCTCGTGCACGTGATGAGCGGGGCGGAGGAGCTGGGGCGCGTCTACCAGCCCGAGGTTCCCATCCTCGCCTCCATGGGACGCTTCGCGCGCGCCGCGGCCGCCATGGCCCCGGTGGACGCTTCCGCCTGGCAGAAGAGCGTCGCGGAGGCGAGGGCGGATTTCCTGGCCTGGACCGCGCGCCGCGAGATCCCCGGCAAGGTGCAGATGTGGGACATCGTCGACTGGCTGGACAAGCACGCGCCCGAGGACACGATCTACACCAACGGCGCGGGCAACTACGCCACCTGGCTGCACCGCTTCCACCGCTACACGGGGCTGCGCACGCAGCTCGCGCCCACCTCCGGCGCCATGGGCTACGGCGTGCCGGCGGCCATCGCGGCCAAGATCGCGGAGCCCTCGCGCACGGTGATCGCCTTCGCGGGCGACGGCTGCTTCCTCATGGCCGGGCAGGAGCTCGCCACGGCCGTGCAGTACGGCGCGGCCATCATCGTGGTGGTGGTGAACAACGGCATGTACGGCACGATCCGCATGCACCAGGAGAAGCACTATCCGGGGCGCGTGCACGGCACGGAGCTGAAGAACCCGCACTTCGCGGCCTACGCGCGCTCCTTCGGCGCGGTGGGGGAGATCGTGGAGGAGACGGCGCAGTTCGGCCCGGCCTTCGAGCGCTGCGTGGCCTCCGGGAAGCCCTCGGTGATCGAGGTGCGAATCGATCCCCAGGCGATCACGCCCAACACGACGCTGGATGCCATCCGCGCGGCCGCATCGGGGAAGAAGTGACCGTTGGCGAGCGATGCGGATGCAAGGCTTTGGTAACGCCGATGGGCGCCGATGCGCCCTGGCGGCGCTGAGGACAGCCCATCAGGCCTTCCTGACGAACTCCGACTTGAGCTTCATGGGGCCGATGCCCTCGACCTTGCAGTCGATGTCGTGGTCGCCTTCGACGAGGCGGATGTTCTTCACCTTGACGCCCACCTTGACCACGAGGGACGAGCCCTTGACCTTGAGGTCCTTGATCACGGTGACGCTGTCGCCATCGTGCAGCTCGTTGCCGTTGGCGTCGCGGACGACGCGCGCGGACGGGGCGGCCTCCGCGGCGGCCTGCCTGTCCCACTCGTGGGCGCACTCCGGGCAGGCGAGGCGCGTGCCGTCCTCGTAGGTGTATTCCGAACCGCACTTCGGGCACTTGGGCAATTTGCTCATGGGATTCCTCCACCGGATCCCCGATTATCCCCCGCCGGAAACCGCAGTGCCGCGGGCCGACATGCAATTGAAGGTCTGCGCCCTGTGCTTCCCGCCCCGCCCCGCCGCGGGTGCGATTGCGTCATACCGCGGTGATCGGGCGGTGTTCCTAGCGGATGCGCAGCGCGTGGTCGAGGGCGAGCGGGCCGCCGCCCCTCCCGGCGATGTAGAGCGCGACGGAAGCCCACGTGAGGTGCGTGGGCCACGCGTCCGGGTAAACGAAGACCTGGATCACGGCCGTCATCCCGAGCAGCCCCAGCGCGGAGAGCCGCGTGAAGAGGCCCAGCACGAGGAGCAGCGGCAGGAAGTGCTCGGCATAGGCGGCCAGGTGCGCAGCCAGCTCGGGCGGCACGAGCGGCACCTTGTACTCCTCCCGGAAGAGCGTGTACGCGCCCTCGGTGACGGTGAGGAATCCCTCGACCTTCGTGCGGCCCGACTGGAAGAAAATCGCGCCCAGCGCGAGGCGGGCGCAAAGGGCGAGCAGGAGGTCGCTCACCCATCCGGAAAGCCTTTCGGCGAGGCGGTTCCAGGAATCGAGGATCCCCATCCGGGGCGCGCTGGCAAGCGAGGCTGCGGTCTGGTTCAAGGGCTGGTCCTCCGGAAGTCGTGTGACGGGAGCCCGATCCGGCAGAACGCGCCGGCGTCGAGCAGGGAATTCACGAGCCGGACCACGTTCGCGTCCGGGTCGGCGTCGAGCGCGGCCGCAAGGGCCTCGTCGAGGGCAAGGGCGTGCGAGCAGGCGTCGAGGAACAGGCAGGCGGCGCGGTCGATGGCCATCCACTCGACGGCATCCCCGGGGCGCGTGAGCAGGACGCCCTCGCCCCGCCAGGCGATCTCGCCTTCATCCGCCCGCTCCTCGCGGTTGCGGCGCCAGATGGAATAGATCGGGTCCCGGCCGGACCACGACCAGCGTGCGGCGGGGTGCGGCTGCAGCACGGCGACTCCGAGCCATTCGGGGTCGACGCCGGTGAGCGCCTCACGGCCGATCGCCGGCGCGTCCGCCGCGGCGTGGGCCTCGGTCCAGAGGCGGTCGAGCCGGGCCACGCCCGCGAGATAGGGCAAGTCGGCCGCCGGCGGGAAGCCGGCGAGGAACGCGGGGAAGGCATCGCCGTAGGCGAGCAGCGAGGGCTCCTTCGGCAAACCGTCCGCGACGAACTCGGCGGCGGCGGCGCGGAACCATTCATCGCCCACGAGCCCTGCCACCGCGGGGAAATTGGCCTGCAAGGCGTCGACGCAGCCCTTCACGACGGTGTTGCGGTAGACCGCGAAGGCCGGCTGGGCGACGAGGTCCGCCACGGCGGGATCGGCCGGCTGCGCGTCGATGAGAATCGCCCGCGCGAACGCGTCCTGGAAGTGCGCGAGGCGAGCGCCCATCACGCGGCCCTCGCGAGCGGCGCCGCGAGCGCGGCGTGCGCGCGGTCGCGCTCCGCCAGCAGCTCGGCGAAACCGGGAAGGTTGCCGTCGCGCTCGACGAGGGTGGGCCGCGGCCCGATGCGCCGCACGAGGCGCTCGTGGAGAGCCCACACGGGGTCCGCGACGGGCGCGTCGTGGGAATCGACGAGGAGCGCGTCTCCCAGGAGCGGGTCGCGCGAATGCCCGGCCAGGTGGATCTCGCGCACCAGCTCCCCGGGGAAGGCGTCGATGTATTCGCCGGCGTCGAAGCCCAGGTTGGCCGCGCTCACGAAGACGTTGTTCACGTCGAGGAGAAGGCCGCAGCCCGTGCGGCGCGCGATCTCGGAAAGGAACGCGATCTCGTCCCACTCGTGGCCGTCGAAGCGCAGGTAGTGCGAGGGATTCTCGAGGGCGATCGTCCGCCCCAGCGCGTCCTGCGCCGCCGAGACGTTGGCGCAGACGCGGGAGAGCGCCTCGCCCGTGCGCAGAAAGGGCAGCAGGTCGGGGTGGTACGCGCCGCGCCACGTGGACCAGGCCAGGTGCTCGGAGACGAGCGCCGGCTCGATCCGGCCGGCCAGGGCGCGAAGGCGCTTCAGGTGCGAGGCGTCCGGGGGCGCATCGGCGGCGAGCGAGAGCGCGACGCCGTGCAGGCTCACCGGATGGCGCTCGCGGACGGCTTCCAGCCAGCGAAGTCGCGGGCCGCCGTCCACGAGGTAGTTCTCGGGATGGACCTCGAACCAAAGCCCTGCCGCCGGGCAGTCGCGGGCCTCGGCGAAGTGCTGCGGCTTGAGCCCCAGCCCGGCGGTGAGCGTCGCGTTCATGGTTGCGGCGGCGGATCAGGACTTGAGCGGGGTGAGCGAGCCCATGCCCGTCGGGGTCTTGATGCTCGTGCAGGTGCCCTTCGGGACGTGCTTCCACGCGTTGCCCTGGTAGTCCTTCTTGGAGGTGCCGGCGCAGCTCGTGCCCGGGCCGGCGGCGCAGTCGTTCTTGCCGGCCATCGACACGCCGTAGCACTTTTCCGTGGCGCCCTTCTTGTCCATGTCGGCGGCGAGGGCGGCGCCGGAGGCGAGGGTGGCGAGGGCGATGGTGGCGATGGCGAGGTTGCGGGATTTCATCGTGAGGCTCCTTGTGTCGGGTGAGGGAAGGTCGCCGAGCGCGGTGCCTTTGGCGTGCCGCGGCAGTCGGTCCGAGGGCTATTTCGCGCGGCCGTGGCGTCCGGTTACGCGGTCGGGCAGAATTCCCGGCTTGCGCGGAAAGGCCGCGACGCCTGTAACCGGAAGGCCGGCCGCCGCGAATCAACAGGGAGCCGGAGCGGCTTGAGCGGGCGGGAAGACCACCTGAAGGAACTCCTCGTCCGCGGGCTCTCCGGCGAGGCCGCGGCCTACGCCGCCTTCCTCAAGGACCTGAGCGCGTTCCTGCGCGCGTTCCTGCGGGGGCGCCTCGCGCGCGTGCCCGACGAAGTGGAGGACCTCGTGCAGGAGACGCTCCTGGCCGTGCACAACCAGCGCCACACCTACGACCCCGCGCAGCCGCTCACGGCCTGGGTGCACGCCATCGCGCGCTACAAGATGATCGACTTCCTGCGCCGGCGCGCGGGGCGCGAGGCCATGAACGATCCGCTGGGCGACGAGGACGACCTGCTCGCGACCTCCGACGAGGAGGCCCGCGAGGCCAAGCGCGACATGGCCATCCTGCTCGCGAAGCTTCCCGACCGGCACCGCCTCCCCATCCAGCACGTGAAGATCGAGGGGCTGAGCGTCGCGGAGACCGCGAAGCTCACGGGCATGTCGGAGTCGGCCGTGAAGGTGGGCATCCACCGTGGCCTCAAGGCGCTTTCCGCGCTCATCCGGGGGTAGGCGATGGAAACGGACAAGCTGATCGAGATGCTGGCGAGGCAGGCCGGGCCGGTGGAACGGGGCGCGGTGGGCCGTCGCTATGGCGCCGCGCTCGCCGCCGGCGCCGCGGGCGCCTTGCTCCTCATGCTGGCTTTCCTCGGCATTCGCCCGGATCTCGCGCAGGTCGCGCGCGACCCGATGTTCTGGGTGAAGCTCGCGTTGCCCCTGGCCCTCCTCGCCGCCGCGCTCGCGGCAGCCATGCGCCTGGCACGGCCCGGCGCGCGCGTGGGCTACGCGGCCGAAGCCGCGCTGTTGCCGGTGGCCGGCATCTGGGCGCTGGCCGCCGCCGCGCTCTACTCGGCCGCCCCGGGCGAGCGCATGGCGCTCGTGCTCGGAAGCACCTGGTCCGTCTGCCCGTTCAATATCGCGATGCTTTCGGTGCCCGCGTTCGCCGCGGCGTTCTGGGCGATGCGCGGCCTGGCCCCCACGCGGCCGGCCGTTGCCGGCGCCTTCTCGGGGCTCCTCGCCGGGTCCGTGGGGGCGGCGGCCTATTGCCTGCACTGTCCCGAGATGGCGCCGCCCTTCCTCGGTACCTGGTACCTGCTCGGGATGGCGATTCCGGCGGTCGCGGGAGCCTTGGCGGGCCCGCGGCTGCTGCGCTGGTAGCGCCGCGGCCTCAGAACGCGACCGAGACGCCGAAGGCGCCGAACTCCGAACTCCGGCCCTGCGTGCGGAACTCGCGCGTGCGCCGCACGTGCGTGTAGCTCAGCCGCACGCCGCGCCACGTCATCTCCAGGCCCCACTGCAGGTCGCCGACGAGGTATTCCTTGTCGACGCTGCGGCTTTCCTTGAACGTGTTGCCGTCGAGGAAGATGCTTCGGGCGACGGCGCGCCCGTCCACCGCGGCGAACAGGTACCACGAGAAGGTGTCCGCCGGGACGAAGAATCCCGAGCCGGGAGGGCTCGGCCGGATGCGCGGCGGCCCGAGGTCGCTGGTGAGCCGCTTGCCGTAGCGCAGCGTGAACCCGCCGTTGGCGTAGGTGGAGACGTTGCCGAGGGCGGCGCCGAGGTGGGGCACCACGTCGAATTCCAGGCCCGCGAGCTCGCCGCGCGCGAAGTCGCGCCAGCGCGTCTCGTAGGTCAGCATGAGGCCCGGCTCGTTGCGAAGCTGCGTGTTCCAGCCCTTGGGATCCTGGGAGCCGGTAAGGCCGTGGATGAACTTCTGGCTCTGCTCGGCGAGCGCGGCGGGCCCCACCACCCCCGCGGTGAGCGAGAGCTGGTCGGTGCGGTCGTCGGTCACGACCCCCAGGCCGATCGTCGCGTAGAGCCACCCGGCGTAGGGCCGGTCGTCGCGGGGAGGGTCGGGAAGCGAGATGTCGGCGGGCGTGTACATGTTCTGGCCGACCACGTAGCCGTGCCGGACCGTGCCGCCCTCGGGGAACCACGGGATGCCGCGGGCGATGCGCACGGCCCAGTCCGGCGGCGACTTCTCTCCCGACACCCACGCGAGCGCCACCCCGCTCGAGTAGTTGCGGTCGGTGCCGTAGAAGAGGTCGTTCTCGACCAGCAGGTTCCACACCCCGAGCTTCGCCTCGTCCGCGGCGGCGGGAAGCGCGAGGCACGAGGCCATCGCGGCCAGCGCGAGTCGCGGGCTCACGCCATGGTGGCCAGCGCCCTGCGAAAGCGCGCCAGCGGCAGGGCAAAGAACGTCGCGCCGATCAGCGCGAGCGCGGCGAACTGCGGCCACGTCACGGAAAAGCCCGCGCCCCGGAAGAGGATGCCCTGGCCGAGCTGGATGAAGTGGGTGGTCGGGGCCGCGAACATGATCACCTGCACGAACTCGGGCATGCTCTCGCGCGGCGTCATGGCCCCGGAGAGGATCTGCAGCGGCAGCAGCACCAGCAGCAGGAGCAGGCCGAACTGCGGCATCGAGCGCGCGATGGTGGCGAGGAAGATGCCGAGCGAGGTCGTGGCGAAGAGGTGCAGCGCCGCCCCGGCGATGAAGAGCGCGACGGACCCTTCGATGGGCACCGCGAGAAGGCCCTGGACCACGAAGGTGAGCGACAGCGTCGCCGCGACGAGCACCACCACGGCCATGGACCACACCTTGCTCGCCATGATCTCGAAGGGCGTGACCGGCATCACCAGCAGGTGCTCGACGGTGCCGTGCTCGCGCTC
>JAHCLE010000087.1 GCA_026125445.1 Burkholderiales bacterium | reverse complement strand
TTCTCGCAGGACTTCTTCGGCAAGGAGGCCTTCCTCACGGTCTCGGGGCAGCTCAACGTCGAGTCCTACTGCCAGGCGCTCTCGAAGGTGTACACCTTCGGGCCCACCTTCCGGGCCGAGAACTCCAACACCAGCCGTCACCTGGCGGAGTTCTGGATGATCGAGCCGGAGATCGCCTTCGCCGACCTCGCCGACGACGCGGACCTCGCCGAGGCGCTCCTCAAGCACGTCTTCCGGGCGGTGCTGGAGGAGCGGCCCGACGACATGGCCTTCTTCGAGGAGCGAATCGAGAAGGGCATCATCGCCAAGCTCGAGTCCATGGTGGCGGCCGAGTTCGTGCGCATGGACTACACCGAGGCGATCAAGGTCCTCGAGGGCACCAAGCGCAAGTTCGAGTTTCCGGTGAAGTGGGGCATGGACCTGCAGAGCGAGCACGAGCGCTTCCTCGCCGAGGAGCACGTGGGCAAGCCCGTGATCCTCATGAACTACCCCAAGGAGATCAAGGCGTTCTACATGCGCTTGAACGAGGACGGGCGCACGGTGGCGGCCATGGACGTGCTCGCCCCGGGAATCGGGGAGATCATCGGCGGCAGCCAGCGCGAGGAGCGCCTCGACGTGCTCGACGCGCGCATAACCGCCACGGGACTGGACCCGGCGGCCTACGGCTGGTACCGCGACCTGCGCCGCTACGGCACCGTGCCGCACGCCGGGTTCGGGCTGGGGTTCGAGCGCACCGTGGCCTACGTGACGGGGCTATCCAACGTGCGCGACGTCATTCCCTTCCCGCGCACGCCGGGCAACGCGCGGTACTGACGGGCCGGCCGATTCGTTGCGCTGGGACAAGACCCGGCGCGGCGCCCGCGCGAGAATCGGGGCATGAACCTGGACCGCCTGCGCCTGCAGCTCGACGAGCTCGAGCGCCGCGCCGAGGAGACGCGCGACCCGCTGGAGTGGCGCCAGATCGGCCTGGAGTGCACCGTGCTCGAGCGCTCGATCGTCGCCATCGAGGAGGAGCTGGACCGCGAAGTGGCGATGCTCGAGGCGATCCGCAAGCGCCTGCGCCGGCTGCGCGCCCGCAGCTGATCCGGCACGGGCCATCCGGCCGATTCTCGGGCAGAATGCCGCCTCCAGGAACCGGAGGCCCCCATGCAGCTCATCGGCATGCTCGATTCCCCCTACGTCCGCCGCGTCGCCGTCTCGATGAAGCTCATGGGCATCGACTTCGAGCACCAGTCGGTGTCCGTCTTCCGGCAATTCGACCGCTTCCGCGAGATCAACCCCGTGGTGAAGGCGCCCACGCTCGTCTGCGACGACGGCACCGTGCTCATGGACTCCACGCTGATCCTCGACTACCTCGAGGGGCTCGTGGCGCCGGAAAGGCGCCTGATGCCCGCTGCGGGCAAGGCGCGGCAGGAGGCGCTGCGGCTCACGGGGCTGGCGCTCGCCGCCTGCGACAAGGGCGTCACGCTCCTCTACGAGCGCGAGCGGCGCCCGTCGGAGAAGTTCCACGAGCCCTGGTACGAGCGCTCGCTGGGCCAGGCGCTCGCCGCCTATTCGGCGCTCGAGGACGCAGCCGGCCGCGCGGGCCCGTGGCTGCAGGGCGAGGGTCCCAACGCCGCGGACGTGGTCACCGCGGTGGCCTGGCGCTTCGGCCAGTACTACAACGCCGAGCTGATGCCCGCGTGGAAGTTCCCCGCGCTCGTCAGGTTCTGCGCCCGGGCCGAGGAGCTGCCGGCCTTCTCCTCCACGCCGCTCGATTGAGCGCCACGGCTTGGCGCGTCTGAGGCAGAGGCGCCACGCGTGGTGCTCAGCGCAAGGCGCAGGCAGAATGTCGTCTCGGATAACATAGCCATGGCCCTCAAGAAATCCGCCCTTTATTCCTCCCTCTGGGCGTCGTGCGACGAGCTGCGCGGCGGCATGGACGCCTCGCAGTACAAGGACTACGTCCTCGTGCTGCTGTTCGTGAAGTACGTGAGCGACCGGTACGCGGGCCAGCCCTACGCCGCCATCACCGTCCCCAAGGGCGCGAGCTTCGCCGACATGGCGGCCCTGAAGGGCCGGCCCGACATCGGCGACCAGATCAACAAGCGGATCCTCGGGCCGCTGGCGCAGGCCAACCACCTCGCCGACATGCCGGACTTCAACGACCCGGCGAAGCTCGGCTCGGGAAAGGAGATGGTCGAGCGACTGACCAACCTCATCGCCATCTTCGAGAACCCGGCGCTCGACTTCTCGAAGAACCGCGCCGAGGGCGACGACCTCCTGGGCGACGCCTACGAATACCTGATGCGGCATTTCGCCACGGAAAGCGGCAAGAGCAAGGGCCAGTTCTACACGCCGGCCGAGGTGAGCCGGATCATCGCCCAGCTCCTGGGCGTGCGAACCGCCAAGGCCAGCGCCGGCACGACGGTCTACGACCCCACCTGCGGTTCGGGGTCGCTGCTGCTCAAGGTGGGCGACGAGGCGGCGCACGGCCCGGGCCGCGAGGGCGTGCGCGTGACGCTCTACGGGCAGGAGAAGGACAACGCCACGGCGGGCCTCGCGCGCATGAACATGATCCTGCACGACTACGCCACCGCGGAGATCCGGCAGGGCAACACGCTCGCGAACCCGCTCTTCCTCGACGGCGGCGCGCTCAAGACCTTCGACTACGTGGTGGCCAATCCGCCGTTCTCCGACAAGCGCTGGAGCACGGGGCTCGACCCGGAGCATGACCCGCACGGGCGCTTCGCCCCCTACGGCATCCCGCCGGCGCGGCAGGGCGACTACGCCTATCTGCTGCACATCCTGCGTTCGCTGAAGCCCGCGGGGAAGGGCGCGTGCATCCTGCCGCACGGGGTGCTGTTCCGCGGCGGTGCGGAAGGGGCGATCCGGCGGAACCTCGTCCAGCGCGGCGTCATCAAGGGCCTCATCGGCCTGCCACCCAACCTCTTCTACGGCACCGGCATTCCCGCCTGCATCGTGGTGCTCGACAAGGAGGGTGCGGCAGCGCGCAAGGCCATCTTCATGATCGACGCCTCGAAGGGCTACATGAAGGACGGGCCCAAGAACCGCCTTCGCGAGCAGGACATCCACCGCATCGTCGATACCTTCTCACGTCAGGCGGAAGTGCCGCGCTACGCGCGCCTCGTGCCAGTGACGGAAATCGCGGATTTAAGGAACGACTACAACCTGAATCTGCCGCGCTACATCGACACGGCGGAGCCGGAGGATATCCACGACATCACCGCCCACCTGCAGGGAGGCATCCCGGAGCGCGACCTCGATGCGCTGGGGGACTACTGGGGGGTGCTGCCAGGTGTGCGTGCCACGCTGTTCGAGCCCCTGGCCGGCCGACCCGGCTATGCGCGCCTGAAGCTGCCGCTCGCGGAGGTGAAGCCCGCCATCCTCGGCCATCCGGAGTTCGCCGCCTTCGACCGCGCGATCACGACGCGATTCGACGGGTGGCGCAAGGCCACGACGAAGCGGCTCGCGACCTTCGACCAAGGCGGCCACCCCAGGGCGTTGATCGAGACGATGGCTGAGGACCTGCTTGGCGCCTTCGAGGACGCGCCGCTCGTCGACGCCTACGACGTCTACCAGCACCTGATGGACTATTGGGCGGAGACGATGCAGGACGACGCCTGGCTCATAGCTGCCGAGGGCTGGGTGGCGCGGCCGGAGCGAGTCCTTGAGATGGACAAGAAGGGCCGGCAGAAGGACAAGGGCTGGACCTGCGAACTGGTTCCCAAGGCGCTGATTGTCGCGCGCTACTTTGGCGCCGAGCAGGCCGCGCTCGATGCTAGGCAGACAGAGCTGGAAGCCGCCAGTGCGGAACTCACCGAGATTGAGGAGGAGCATGGCGGCGATGAGGGGTTCCTCGGCGCTCTCGAAAGGATCGCCAAGCCGGAAATTGGCACCCGGCTTCGCGAGATAGAGGGCGACAAGGAAGCCGATGACGAGCGGACCGTACTCGTGCGCTGGCTAGAACTCGTCGAGTGCGAGACCGAACTCAAGCGCAAGGTGAAGGAACAGGACGCCGCGCTCGACAAACTCGCCTACGAGAAATATCGCACGCTCTCCGAAGCGGAAATCAAGACGCTGGTGGTGGATGACAAGTGGATGGCAAGCCTGTCGGCCGCCGTGCAGGGCGAGTTGGAGCGCGTGTCGCGGACCCTGACCGGCCGTATCAGCGAGCTAGCCGAACGCTACGCCACGCCGCTGCCGCAGCTTACCGACGAAGTGGTAACGCGGGCCGCGCTGGTTGAGAAACACCTCGCGCAGATGGGGGTGTCATGGAAGTGAGATCCGAGTACAAGCGAACAGAGTTGGGCATCATTCCAATAGACTGGGGCACCTCGGCGTTATTTGAGGTCGCTGATTGTCTCGACAATGTGCGAGTACCCCTAAATGAGGCTCAACGCCGGAAAATGAAGGGCGATGTTCCTTACTGTGGGGCGAATGGCGTTCTCGACTTCGTGAATGACTTCATTATTGACGATGACATCATCCTCATGGCTGAAGACGGCGGATACTTCGATGAGTATGCGTTACGCCCAATCGCATATCGCATGCGTGGCAAGTGTTGGGTCAACAACCATGCACACATTCTGAAGGCCAAACCGGGGCACGATCAAGGCTTCTTGTTCTTCTCGCTCGTCCACAAGAACATCCTTCCGTATCTAGCGAGTGGCACACGTGCGAAGCTCAACAAGTCGGAGATGCGCAAGATCGTCGTTCCCGCCCCACCTACGGAGGCGGAACAACGCGCCATCGCGGCGGCGTTGAGTGATGTGGACGAGCTGCTAGGTGGACTGGACCGGCTCATCGCCAAGAAACGCGACCTCAAGCTGGCCGCTATGCGGCAACTCCTGACCGGCCAGACTCGCCTTCCAGGTTTTCGAGAGGAGTGGAAAGTGAGGCGGCTAGGCGAGCATGCGACATTTCTGCGCAATGGGGTGAACCCGCGAGCAGAGCTTCTCAAGGAGGGAAAAGTGAAGTACCTCCACTATGGAGATGTGCACGCTTGCAAGGATGTCTGGCTGCAGCCGGCGTCACTGCCATGCCTTCCGGAGCTCAAGGCTGCATCTCTTGAGCGCTTGCAGGATGGCGACCTGGTCTTGGCCGACGCCTCGGAGGATACCGTCGGCGTATCCAAGTCGGTCGAGGTACGAGGCGTAGGCAGCAGCGAGGTAGTTGCAGGGCTGCACACGATTGCGGTGAGATTTGACAACTCTGTGCTTGCCGATGGCTTCAAGGGCTACCTGCAGTTCTGTCCTACGTTCGCAACACACCTTCGACGCCTTGCTGCAGGGACCAAGGTGTACGCGACGAACCGTGCTCACATCGCGAGCGTTGAGTTGTGCCTGCCCTCAATTCAAGAGCAAACCGCCATTGCGACCGTGCTCTCGGACATGGACGCCGAGATCTCCGCCCTAGAAGCCCGTCGCGACAAGACCAGCGCGCTCAAACTGGCGATGATGCAGGAGCTGCTCACGGGAAAGACGCGCCTCGTATGAAGGAATGCCCGGCCCCGACCCACCCGTGAAGCCCTTCCGCATCTTCCTCAGCAGCGTGCAGCGGGAATTCGCCGGAGAGCGGCGCGCCCTGAAGGACTACATCGTCGGCGATCCGCTGCTCGGGCAGTTCTTCGACGTGTTCCTTTTCGAGGACTTGCCGGCGATGGATCGGCGGGCCGACGCGGTCTATCTCGCCGAGGTCGAGCGATGTGCGATCTACCTCGGGTTGCTCGGCGATGAGTATGGGTCCACGGATGCTGCCGGGCTGTCGCCCACGGAACGCGAGTTCGATCGCGCCACGGCGCTGGGGAAGCCACGCTTCGTCTATCTCAAGGGGACTGACGATGCGCACCGGCAGCCGGAGGCGAAGGCGTTGATCGCGAAGGCGGCGAGCCAGCTTGTCCGGCGGCGGTTCGTTTCGGTCGCCGACCTCAACGCCGCGGTGTATGCGAGCCTGGTAGAGTTCCTCGGGCAGCGCGGCCAGTTACGAGCGGTGCCCTTCGATGCTGCCGCACCGGCCGGCGCCACGGTGAATGATCTCGACCCGGCGGCGCTCGGGGCATTCCTGGAACGGGCGCAGATCACGCGCGGGTTCGCGCTGGGGCCAGGAACGCCACTGCCTGCGGCGCTGGTGCATCTGAACCTGCTCGAAAGCGGCGCGCCGAGCCGGGCTGCGGTCCTTCTCTTTGGCCGCGACCCGCAGCGTTGGTTGCCAACCGCAATTGTGAAGTGCCTGCATTTCCATGGTACGGAGGTTCGCAAGCCCATCCCTTCGCACCAGGAATATCGCGGCACGGTGTTCTCGGTGGTGGACCAGGCCGTCGACTTCGTGATGTCCAAGATAGGCCGCGCCGTGGGCACGCGCTCCGAAGGCAATGTGGTGCCGATCTCCTACGAGGTGCCGCGCGAGGTTGTGGCCGAGGCGATCGTCAACGCGGTCGCCCATCGCGACTACGCCTCCAACGCCGCGGTGCAGGTGATGCTTTTCGCCGACCGGCTGGAAGTGTGGAATCCCGGCGAACTCCCTGCCGCGCTCACGCCTGACCGGCTCACCCGGCCGCACGCCTCCATTCCGCGCAATCCCCTGCTGGCGGGGCCGCTGTTCCTCGCCGGCTACATCGAGCAGGCAGGGACCGGCACGCTCGACATGATCGCCAGGTCCAGGGAAGCGGGGCTCAAGGAGCCGGCTTTCCGGCAGGACGGCGATCAGTTCATCCAGACCCTGTGGCGGCCGGTGCCGGCCCCGACCCCGCCAGTCACCCGGCCAGTCGCCCCACCAGTCGGCCCACCAGTCACCCCACCAGTCGCGGCGCTGTTGCGCCTGCTCGCCAAGGCGGGGGAACTCGGGAATGCCGAGATTCGCGACCGCCTGGGCCTGAAGGACCGGACGCACCTGCGCGAGCATTACATGGCCCCTGCCCTTGCACTCGGCCTCATCGAGCACACGATTCCCGGAAAGCCGACGAGCCGCCTGCAGAAGTACCGGCTGACCGCCAAGGGCCGCGAGGTGGCGGCGACGTTGCCTGGCCGGGGCGCCCGCTCATGAGCGCCATCGGCAAGCCCGAGCGGGCGACGCAGGACCGCGTCATCCGGCTGTTCCGCGAGACGCTCGGCTACCGCTTTCTCGGCGACTGGAGCGAACGAAGCAACCGTCACGTCGAGGAAGAATTGCTCCGGGGCTGGCTCCTGCTTCGAGGCCACACGCCGGAGCAGGTGGGGCGCGTGCTGGATGTGCTGCTCCCCGAAGCGAACAACCCCACCCGCAGCCTCTACGACAACAACCATGCCGTCTGGAACCTGCTGCGCTACGGCGTGAAGGTGAAGACCGCGGCCGGCGAGCAGACCGAGACCGTCTGGCTCGTCGACTGGGCAAAGCCCGAGGCCAACGACTTCGCGCTCGCCGAGGAAGTGACGCTTTCCAGCGGACAGCCGGGCGCTCACGAGCGGCGGCCCGACCTGGTGCTCTACCTGAACGGCCTGGCGGTCGGGGTGATTGAACTCAAGCGCAGCGCCGTCTCCATTGGCGACGGCATCCGCCAGCTCATCTCCAACCAGCGGCCGGAGTTCAACGCGTGGTTCTTTTCCACCGTGCAGATCGTCTTCGCCGGCAATGACAGCGAAGGGCTGCGCTACGGCACCGTCGGCACTCCGGAGAAGATGTTCCTCGCGTGGAAGGAGGACGAGGCGGACGACAGCGGCTACAAGCTCGACAAGTACCTGGCCAGGCTCTGCGAAAAGGCGCGGCTGCTCGAACTGGTGCACGACTTCGTGCTTTTCGACGGCGGCGTGAAGAAGTTGCCGCGCGTGCACCAGTACTTCGGCGTCAAGGCCGCCCAGGCGCACGTGCGCGACTACCGCGGTGGCATCGTCTGGCACACCCAGGGCAGCGGCAAGAGCCTGGTGATGGTGCTGCTGGCGCGCTGGATCCTGGAGCACCTGCCCAAGGCACGGGTGCTGATCGTCACCGACCGCGACGAGCTGGACAAGCAGATCGAGGGCGTGTTCCGCGAGGGTGGCGAGGCGATCCACCGCACCCGGAGCGGCGCGGACCTGATGGCGCAGCTCGCGCAGGCCAAGCCGCGGCTTCTCTGCTCGCTGGTGCACAAGTTCGGCCGCAAGGGCGTGGACGATTTCGATGCCTTCATCGAGGAACTGAAGGGACAGCCCAGCCCCGCGGTGGGGGAGCTCTTCGTCTTCGTTGACGAGTGCCACCGCACCCAGAGCGGCAAGCTGCACAAGACGATGAAGGCGCTGCTGCCCGGGGCGGTGTTCGTCGGGTTCACCGGCACGCCGCTGCTCAAGGCCGACGCCCAGACCAGTCGCGAGGTCTTCGGCGGCTACATCCACACCTACAAATTCGACGAGGCGGTGGCCGACGGGGTGGTGCTCGACCTCGTGTACGAGGCGCGCGACATCCCGCAGGAGCTGGGCTCCCGCGAGAAGGTGGACCAGTGGTTCGAGGCCAAGACCCGCGGCCTCAACGACTGGCAGAAGGCGGCGCTGCGCGAGCAGTGGGGCACCATGCAGAAGGTTCTCTCGTCGCGCTCGCGCATGGAGCGGGTGGTGGAGGACATCGTCTTCGACTTCAGCGTCAAACCGCGCCTGGCGAGCGAGCGCGGCAACGCGATGCTGGTGGCGGGCAGCATCTACGAGGCCTGCCGCTACTTCGAGCTGTTCGAGAAGACGGCCTTCAAGGGGCGCTCGGCGGTCGTGACCTCCTACGACCCGAAGGCGCAGGACGTGACCAAGGAGGACACCGGCGCCAACACCGAGACGGAAATGCAGTTCCTTTACAACGCCTATACCGCGCTGCTGAAGGACGTGACGCCGAAGCCGGGCAAGTCGAGGACCGAGACCTACGAGGACGAAGCCAAAGAGAAGTTCGTGAAGCAACCGGCGGCAATGCGGCTCCTTGTCGTCGTGGACAAGCTGCTCACCGGGTTCGACGCGCCGCCCTGCACCTATCTCTACATCGACAAGTCGATGCAGGACCACGGCCTCTTCCAGGCCATCTGCCGGACCAACCGCCTCGACGGCGAGGACAAGCCCTTCGGCTACATCGTCGACTACAAGGACCTGTTCAAGAAGGTTCAGGGCGCGATGGCGGTTTACACCTCCGAACTGGATGCGAGTGCCGGCGGCGGCGGTCCCGAAGTGTTGCTGCAGGACCGGCTCAAGGCCGGGCGCGAGCGGCTGGAGGCGGCGCGCGAGGCGCTGGCGCTCCTGTGCGAGCCGGTACAACCGCCCCGGGGAGAGTTGGAGCACATCCGTTACTTCTGCGGCAATACCGAAATCGCAGACGACCTGGCCGATCACGAACCGCAGCGTGTGGCGCTGTACAAGGCGGTGGCGGCGCTCGTTCGCGGATTCGCCGCGATCGCGGACGATCTTGGCGAAGCCGGCTATTCGCCAGGTGAGGCGAAGGTCCTCGAGAAGGAGGTCAACCGGGCCGTGGAGTTGCGCGAGACCATCCGCCGGGCCAGCGGCGAGACGCTCGACCTCAAGGCGTACGAGGCCGATATGCGCCACCTGATCGACACCTACATCCAGGCGGACGAGTCGCGGACGATCTCCGACTTCGGCAATGTCGGCCTGCTCGACCTTATCGTCCGCAGCGGAATCGCTGCGGCGATCGCGGCTCTGCCCAAAGGCGTCCAGGGTGATCGCAGCGCGGTGGCAGAGACCATCGCCAACAACGTGCGCAGCCGGATCATTCGCGAGCACGTGCGCGATCCGGCCTTCTACGACCGGATGTCGAACCTGCTCGCCGAGGTTCTGGCGGACCTCAAGGCGCAGCGCATCGACTACGAAGCATTCCTCGAGCGCATTGCCGCGCTCGCGGCGCAGGTGCATGCGGGCAGGGCGGACGATGCGCCCGAGCCGTTGCGCAAGAGTGCCGGCTTGCGGGCGATCTACAACCTGCTTCTCGCGGCACGGATGCAACCGGCTGGCGTGGCGGAGGCGAGGGGCAGCTATGGCGGGAAGGGTGCGACTTTGGAGATGGCGCAACGGATCGATGCGGCGCTGCGGAGCGGGGCGCCGGACGGCTGGCGCGGCGTTCCGGCGAAGGAACGGGAGGTGAAGCGGCTGGTCTTCCAGGTGGCCCTGGATGAGGCACTCGTGGAAAGGCTTTTTGTAGTGATCAAGGCGCAGGCGGAGTATTGACGGTGGCCGCGTTTCAGTTGGGAGAGGTTCGCATCGAGGTCGTGCGCAAGGACATCCGCCATGTCCACCTGACCGTGCATCCTCCGGCCGGGCGCGTGCGCATCGCCGCGCCGCGCCGCCTCAGCGACGACGCCATCCGGGCCTTCGCCATCGGCAAGCTCGCCTGGATCCGGCGGCAGCGGGCGAAGCTGCGCGAGCAGGAACGCGAGATTCCGCTCTCGTACATCGACCGGGAGACGCACTTCGTGTGGGGACAGCGCTGCCTGCTTCGAGTGATTGAGTGCGACGCTTCCCCGTCGGTGGAGTGGCGGCCCGGGCGGCTGGTCCTGTCCGTGCGGTCTGGAACGGTATCCACCCGGCGCGCTGAACTCCTCGATGCCTGGTATCGGGAGCAATTGAGGGCCGAGGCGTTACCGCTCCTGGCCCGTTGGCAGGATCGATTGGGAGTTCAGGCGAAAGCGCTCTTTGTCCAGCGAATGCGCACGCGTTGGGGTAGCTGCAATGCCGGCGCCGGGAACATTCGGCTCAACACCGAATTGGCGCGCAAGCCCCGCCAGTGCCTGGAGTACATCCTCGTTCACGAACTCGCGCACCTCGTCGAGCCGACGCACGGTCCGGCCTTCTTAGCCCTGCTGGACCGGCACCTTCCCGGCTGGAAGCAACGGCGCGAAATGCTCAATCGGCTGCCGGTGCGGCACGAGGAGTGGGAGTATTGAGGTCAGAACCCGCAGTTCTTCCCGGCGATCGGGTCCCAGCCCCTTGGGGGACAGGCCCCCTTGAAGCCGGCGGGAACCGCCACGATGTTGGGGGAGTCCCTCCTTCCGGAATGCGATCCATGAAGAAGTCCATCCTCCTGGTGGCGGCCGCCATCTCGGCCGTGACCGCGTTGGCTCCGTGGGCGCAGAAGGGCCCGGTGCCCGAGCCCAGGGCCGTCGCGCCGCGCGGGCCGCTCATGCCCCAGGAGCAGGCGCTGGCGAGCCTGTTCGAGTCGGCCGCGCCGTCCGTGGCCTACATCACCACCGAGCGCCTGGCGCGCACGGGGCTCTTCACCGCCGAGGTCGCGCAGGGCGCGGGCAGCGGCTTCGTCTGGGACGCGCACGGCCACGTGGTGACCAACTTCCACGTGATCGCCGGGGCGCGCAGCGTCTCCGTGAGCCTGGACGCGGGCAAGCCCATGGACGCGAAGGTGGTGGGGTTCGCCGAGGACTACGACCTGGCGGTGGTGAAGCTCGTCAGCCCCCCGGCGGGCCTGAAGCCCATCCCGCTGGGCACCTCGCGCGACCTGCGCATCGGCCAGTCGGTGTACGCGATCGGCAACCCCTTCGGCCTCACGCGAACGCTCACCACCGGCATCGTGAGCGCGCTCGACCGCCACCTGCCCACCAGCGAGTTCCGCGAGATCGCGGGCGGCATCCAGACCGACGCGGCCATCAACCCGGGCAACTCCGGCGGGCCGCTCCTCGACAGCGCCGGGCGACTCATCGGCGTGAACACCGCCATCCGCTCCACGTCCGGCGCCTCGGCGGGCGTGGGCCTCGCGATCCCCGTGGACCTCGTGAACCGCATCGTCCCGCAGCTCATCGCGCGCGGAAAGGCGCCGCTGCCGGGAATCGGCATCCGGGCCGTCGACCCGAACCTCGCCGCGCGGGCGGGATTCACGGGCGTGGTGGTGGCGCAGGTCGTCGCCGGCTCTCCCGCGGCCAGGGCGGGACTCGTCGGCGTGGACCGCAAGACGGGCGACGTCGGCGACGTGATCGTCGCGGTGAACGGGCGCCCGGTGGAGGCCATGGGCACCTTCGCCGCGGAGCTCGACCGCGCCGGCATCGACAGCATGGCCGAGCTCACGGTCGTCCGCGATGGCAAGGAGCGCAAGATCAAGGTCAAGGTGATCGACGTCCAGCGCTGAGGCGCCCCGGCGCTCGACGCTCCTCGCACGCGGCGGGAGTTCGCGGGAGTCGCCGCGAGGGAGTAGCCTAGAAGGCATGAAGAACACGACGCGAATTCTGGCCGCCCTGTGCCTCCTGGGAACGCCCTTGGCACACGCGCAGGTTTTCAAGTGCCTGGACGCCAGCGGCAAGGTGACCTACCAGGAAACGGCGTGCCCTCCGGGCGCGAAGGGGGAAACGGTGCGCGCGCCGTCGCCGTCGCAGGAACAGCCGCCGGCGCAGGGCCCCGCCTCGCCGAAGCCCGACGCGCCGACCGCCACGCCGGCGACCGCCGGGGACCCGCTCGCGCAACTGCGCCTGGACTGCCTCGAGAGCGTGATGCGCGACGGGAAGGCGACGTGGGAGCGCGTGGCGGCTTCGGAGCCTCGCGCCGGGGCGTTCCCCCAGCAGCAGTTCCAGGCCAGCGCCGAGGCGTTCTGCGGCTGCCTGGCGGACCGGGTCAAGGAAACGGTGGCGCCCGCGGAACTCGCTTCCAAGGGGGCCGCGGCGTTCGCGGGCTTCGGGACGGAAGCGCTCCGGGGTGGCCAGTGCAAGCCCACCGGCGCCTGGGAGCGCCTGGCGACACGGCAGTTCTAGACGCGCCGGCTTCCGGGACGCGTTGGCGAGCACGTTGGCGCATCGGAAAAGGGGGCGGTTCCGGAAACCGTCCCCTTTTTCTTTAGAATGGCGGATTCGCTGCAACCACCCTCCCGCATGGCCTCCCGCTACGACGAAAGAAGCATCCGCGTCCTGAAGGGCCTCGAGCCCGTCAAGGAACGCCCGGGGATGTACACCCGGACCGACACGCCGCTGCACATCATCCAGGAAGTGATCGACAACGCCGCCGACGAGGCGCTGGCCGGCGCGGCGAAGACGATCACCGTCACCCTGCACGCCGACAAGTCCGTCTCCGTCGAGGACGACGGCCGCGGCATCCCCGTGGG
>JAHCLE010000086.1 GCA_026125445.1 Burkholderiales bacterium | reverse complement strand
TCGTGGATCTCGGCCTTGATCCAGTGGATCGCGAAGGAGGCCAGGCGCACCCCGCGGCCCGGGTCGAAGCGGCGCACCGCCTTCATGAGGCCGACGTTGCCTTCCTGGATGAGGTCGGCCTGCGGCAGGCCGTAGCCCATGTAATTGCGGGCCACCGCAACCACGAGCCGGAGGTGGGAAAGGACCAGGTCGCGGGCGGCCGAGAGGTCTTCCTTCTCGCGAAGGCGCCGTCCGAGCTCCACCTCGCGCTCCGCGCTGAGCAGCGGGATCGCGTTCACGGCCTGGATGTAGTTCTCCAGGCTGGAAACGGGTGAAAGGGCGGGCAGCAGCGCAGTCGTCATCGGGCAATCCTCCGGGGCGAATTTTAGCACTCGTGCGATTGGAGTGCTAAGGGGCCGTCCGGGTTCCCTTCATCCCGCGACCGAGAACCGCTTCAGCTCCCGGGATACCGAGACCCAGGCTCCCGTGACTCCCAGGGCGCCGACCGCCACGATGACGCCGGCCATCGCTTCATAGCCCATGAAAACAAGTTTTATTTCATAGGCATACGACGAAGTAAGCGCTGACAACTCGACGTTAAGCCAAGCGATGACGAGGGCCGCGAGGCCCACGGCGGCCAGTCCCGCAGCCAGGCCCTGCAGCAACCCGTGGTAGAGGAAGGGGCGGCGCACGTCGGCCGCCGTGGCGCCGATGAGCTGGCTCACCTCGATCTCCTCCTTCCGGGTGAGCACCTGCAGCCGGATCAGGTGGCCGACGATGAAGAGCACGGCCGCCGCCAGCACGAGGGCGAGTCCGGCCAGGGCCCGGTGGGCGAAGCTCGTCCAGTGCGAGATCTTCTCGGCCCATTCGAACTCGGCCGACACCTGGTCGACCTTGGTCAGCTTCGACCAGTCGGCGCGGGCGGCGGCCAGGCGGGCCGCCTGGCTGGAGCGGGTGCGCACGGAGAAGGCGTGCGGCAGGGGATTGCGGTCCAGGTTGGCGAGAAGCTCCGCCAGGTGCGTGGTGGCCTTGAGCTCCTCCAGGGCCTTCGCTCGCGGCACGAAGCGCACCGAGGCCGTCTCCGGGTGGGCCTTGAGTGCCGCCTCGACGCGACGGACGTCCTCGTCGGTGGCATCGAGGGCGAGGAACACGTTCACGTGCGGGTCGGTGTCCAGGACGGCCGTGGCGCGGGCCACGCTCTGCACGAAGGCGGAAGCGAGCACGGGAAGGGCCACCGCCAGCGCGATGACGGCGATCGACAGCACGCTCGCCAGGGGCTGGGCCGCCAGCCGGCGCGCGGCGTCGGCCAGGGCGAGGCGGTGCACGCGAAGCCAGGCGCTCATGGCGCGAGGCGGCCGTCGGCGATCGCGAGCCGGCGTCCGCCCAGCTGGGCGAGCGAGGACTCGTCGTGGGTCGACAGGAGCACCGTCACGCCCACGCGGTTGAAGGAGAGGAAGAGGTCCAGGATCTCGCGCGAGGACCCGGCGTCGAGGTTGCCCGTGGGCTCGTCGGCCACCAGGATCGCGGGCCGGTTCACGATGGCGCGCGCGATGCACAGGCGCTGCTGCTCGCCGCCGGAGAGCGTGATGGGCATCGCCTTCTCCTTGGCGAGGAGTCCCACCTTGTCGAGCGCCGCGCGCGTGCGCTTTCCCGTCTCCCCGGCACCCGTCCCGGCGATGCGAAGCGGCAGGGCGACGTTCTCCCACGCGGGCCGGTCGAAGAGCAGCTTGTGGTCCTGGAATACGAATCCGATGTTGCGGCGAAGGACGGCCAGCGCCGTCTCGCCCAGCGAGGAGAGGTTCTGCCCGTTCACCACGACGCTTCCCCGGGTGGCGCGCTCGATGCCCGAGGCGAGCTTGAGGAGCGTGGACTTGCCCGCGCCGGAGTGGCCCGTGACGACGACCATCTCGCCCGCGGCCACCTCGAAGCTCACGTCGCGGATCGCCTCGTGCCCTCCCGGGTAGCGCTTGGCGACGGCGGAGAACTGGATCATTCGAAGAGGGCGTCCACGAAGTCGGCGGCCGCGAAGGGGCGCAGGTCGTCGGGCTTCTCGCCGATGCCGATGAAGCGGATGGGCACGGGATGCTCGCGCGCGATGGCGGCGAGCGCGCCCCCCTTGGCGGTGCCGTCGAGCTTGGTGACGATGAGCCCCGTGAGGGCGAGCGCGGCGTCGAAGGCCTTCACCTGGGCCACGGCGTTCTGCCCCGTGTTCGCGTCGAGCACGAGCCAGGTCTCGTGCGGCGCCGAGGCGTCGGCCTTGGCGATGACGCGCTTCACCTTGCGGATCTCCTCCATGAGGTTCGCCTGCGTCGGCAGGCGCCCCGCCGTGTCGGCGAGCACGACGTCGATGCCCTTGGCGCGAGCCGACTGGATGGCGTCGAAGATGACGGCGGCCGAGTCGCCGCCGTGCTGCGAGACGACGGTGACGCCGTGGCGCTCCCCCCAGGACTGCAGCTGCTCGCGGGCGGCGGCGCGGAAGGTGTCGCCGGCGGCGAGAAGGACCGTTCGCCCCTGCGACTGGAAGAGGCGCGTGAGCTTGCCGATGGTGGTGGTCTTGCCGGCGCCGTTCACGCCGGCCAGCAGGATCACGAAGGGCCGGGGCCACTCGCCGGGAAGGGGCTTCTCCAGCGGGGCGAGCAGGGCGCCGATGGCGGCCTTGAGCTCCGCCTCGAGCTGCGCGCCGTCCTCCAGCCGCTTGTCGCGCGCGCTCTTGCGCAGGCTGTCGATCAGGTGGGTGGTCGCCTGCACGCCCACGTCGGCGGCCAGGAGCTGGGACTCCAGCGCCTCGTAGAGCGCCTCGTCGATCTTCGGGTGGGCGCGGAAGACGCCCGCGACCTTCTTCAGGCGCTCGCCCGTGAGGGCGAGGCCGCGCTTCAGGCGGGACTTCCAGTCGGACGCGGCGCCGTCGTCCGGTTTCTTGGATCCGAGGGAGAACATGGGCTGCGGCCCGGTGCGCCGCGAGGGGAAGAGTCGCGAATATTTTACGGTATCATCGCCCGCGATGACCGCCGCGCGCCGCATCCCGAGCGAGACGAAGCCGGGCCGTACCGGCGCCGGGGCCAACCGCCTGCGCATCGTGGGCGGCCTGTGGCGAAGCCGCATCGTGCGCTTCCCCGACGCGGCCGGCCTTCGCCCCACCCCCGACCGCGTCCGCGAGACCCTCTTCAACTGGCTCGGCCAGCGCCTGACCGGGCTCGCGTGCGTGGACCTCTTCGCCGGCAGCGGCGCCCTGGGCTTCGAGGCGCGCTCCCGCGGCGCCGCCCGCGTCGTCCTGGTGGAGCGCGACCGCCGGTTCTGCGAGCAGCTACGCAGGACCGCAGCCGAGCTCGAGCCCGGCGACGGCCTCGAGGTGGTGAACGCCGACGCGCTCGCCTGGCTCGCCCTGCCCGGCGAGCGCTACGATGTGGCCTTCGTGGACCCGCCCTACGCCTCGGGACTCGCCGTGCCGGCGATGGCCGCGCTTGAGGGGCGGCTCAACCCCGGGGCGCGCGTCTACGTCGAGGCGCCCGCGAGCGCCGCGCCGCCGTCGCCCGCCTGGCGCAGGCTGCGCGAAGGTGCGGCCGGCGCGGTGAAGTTCGCCCTCTACGAGTTCGCCGGCGCGGCCGGCGGGAAGCCCCCACAGGAAAGCGACCCATGACCAACAAGCGCGCCGTCTACCCCGGCACCTTCGACCCCATCACCAACGGGCACGAGGACCTCGTCCAGCGCGCCTCGCGGCTCTTCGACGAGGTGATCGTCGCCGTGGCCCACAGCCAGGCCAAGCGCCCCTTCTTCTCGCTCGAGGAGCGCGTGGGCATCGCGAAGGAGGTGCTGTCGACCTACCCGAACGTGAAGGTGCTCGGGTTCGCGGGCCTGCTCTCGGAGTTCGTGCGCGAGCACCAGGCGGGCGTGATCCTGCGCGGGCTTCGCGCCGTGTCCGACTTCGAGTACGAGTTCCAGCTCGCGGGCATGAACCGCACGCTGGCCCCCGGCGTGGAGACGCTCTTCCTCACGCCGTCGGACCGCTACCTGTTCCTCTCGGCCACGATCGTGCGCGAGATCGCGGTGCTGGGCGGCGACATCGCGGCCTTCGTCCACCCGGTCACGGCCAAGCGCATCGCGGAGAAGATCGGTCGCGGCGCCGCCGACGACTGAGGAGCGGGGCCATGGCGTTGATGATCACGGACGCCTGCATCAACTGCGACGTCTGTGAACCCGAGTGCCCCAACGGCGCCATCTCGCCGGGGCCGGAGATCTACGTGATCGACCCCGCGAAGTGCACCGAGTGCGTCGGCCACTTCGACGCGCCGCAGTGCCGCGAGGTCTGCCCCGTGGACTGCATCCCGCTCAACCCGGAGTGGAAGGAATCGCAGGAGGAGCTGCGCGCGAAGTACGAGCGGCTCCTGGCCGCCGGCGTGGCGAGGAAGCCCGCGGCCTAGCGGCCGGTCGCGACCACGCCCGGGCCCTCGATGTCGAGGAGCCTCGCGAAGCGCGCGTCGTGCGACTCCCACTCCTTCGCGCGCTCCTCGCACTCGCGAAGGAAGGCCTGCATGTCGTCGATGCGCCCGACGAGGCCCGACTCGGCGTCGCGGATCCTCGCCATCCCCTCGATGCGGCTGTTGGCCTGCTCCTGGAAGGCGCTCACCTGCGCCTCGAGGGGCCGGATGAAGGAGTTCATCCACGTGCGCACCTCGCGGTCGGCGATCTCGAAGACGTGGATCACCTGCGTGGCGACGGTGTCGAAGAAGAGCGCGGCGAGCGCCCGCCGGCCCCGCGTGAGCAGGCTCGTGGCGCTGCGGAAGTCGCGCGAGCAGTGCTCCTCGAGGCGGTCGAGCTCCAGCGGGAAGCGGTCGGTGGAGAAGGGGGCCAGCTCGACGGGCGAGAGCCCCCAGGAGTCGGCGAAGCGGCGGTTCACCGTGGCCATCATCGCCTTCACCTCGCCGATCACCTCGACGGCGCGCGCGATGCGGCCGCGCACCTCGCGGAAGTAGGCGTCGACGGCCTGGCCGATGCCGGCGCTGAAGCTGGTCGACAGCACCGCGGAGCGCGCGCGCAGCCCGGCCTCGCGGGCGGTCGCCGGGTCGAGCAGCACCGCGAGCTCCTCGGCGTGGCGGTTGTGCACCGCGCGCAGGCCCGCGAGCGCCGTGCGCGCCTCCTCGATGCGCGAACGCTCGTCGGCCGCCTTGCGCCCGAGCGAGTCGACGAGCTTCTGGTTCTTGCCCTGCAGCTGGCCCAGCTCCGCCACCTGCTCCTCCACGAAGCTGCGGCGGCTCTCGAGGAGGGCGAAGGACTCGGCGAGGAGGGAGCGCACTTCCGCCCGGATGGAAGTGGCGTGGTCCTGCCGGCGCGCGTGGACGAGCCCGCGCGCGAGCGCCTGCTCGAGCCGGTAGACGCGGCTCTTGGCCAGCGCGTCGCCGTCGCCCGCGATGCGCGCCGAGAGCCCCTGCCGCGCCGACAGCGGAAAGACCTGCGTCGGGTCGACGTCGAGCGTCTCCGCCGTCCGGCGCACCTGCCGGTCGATCTCGGAGAGGACCTCGCCTTCCGGCTTCGTCCCGTCGCGCAGGCCGTCGATCTTGTTGAGCACCACGTAGCGCGTGTGGCCCAGCCCTTCGATGGGCTCGATGTGCTCGCGCCAGAGCGCGAGGTCGGTGTCGGTGGCCCCGGAGTCCACGGAGAGCATGAAGACGACCGCGTCGGCCTCCTGCAGCCGGTGCATCGTGAGCTCGGGCTCGTTTCGCAGGGCGTCGAGCCCCGGCGTGTCGAGGATCGTGAGGCCCATCGCGAGCAGCGGGTGCGGGAAGTTCACGATGGCGTAGCGCCAGCGCGGGATCTCGACGCGGCCGCCGGATTCGCCGCCGAGCCCCAGGTGCTGGGCCTCGCCCGCGGTGACGTTCTGGGTCTCGGAGAGCACGTCGAAGGACTGCGCAAGGCCCTCGGGGTGCGAGGGGTCGAGGGCGACCTCCTTCCAGCCGGCGGACTCGGCGATGAACTCGCGCAGCGCGCGCGGGCTTTCGCGCGTCTCGATGGGAAGCAGGCGGATGGAGGGCGGGCGAGACGGGTCGTGCAGGATCTCCATCGGGCAGATGGTCGTGCGCCCCTCCCCGGAGGGCAGCAGGCGCACGCCCAGGTCGGCGAAGAAGAGCGCGTTGACGAGCTCGCTCTTGCCGCGCGAGACCTCGGCCACGAAGGCGATGGAGAGGCGGTCGGAGGCGAGCCGGCGCTCGAGGTGGGCGATGCGGGCGGCGGACTGCTCGTCGCTCAGCCGGTGCGTGAGGGCCCAGCGGCGAAGGCCCTTCAGGGCCTCGATCATGTCCTCGCGCCATTCCTTCAGGTCGATGAGGCTGGGCTCGAAAGCGCGGTGGTCCATGGCCGTGACGGGGCGGCTCATCGCTGGCAGGAGCCGCAGTAGAAGGTGGCCCGCCCGGCGTGGCGGGCGGCGCGCAGCGCCCGCCCGCAGGCAGGGCAAGGCTCGCCCTCGCGTCCGTACACTGCGTACTCGAGCTGGAAGTGCCCGGGCTCGCCGTCGCTCCCCACGAAGTCGCGCAGGGTGCTGCCGCCGGCGGCGAGCGCCCGCGAGAGCGTGGCGCGCGCCTCGGCGGCGAGGCGATCGTAGCGCCCGCGCGAGACGCGGCCCGCGGGGCGCGAGGGGTGGATGCGCGCGGCGAAGAGGGACTCGTTGGCGTAGATGTTGCCGATGCCCGTCACCACGCGGGCGTCCATGAGGAAGGCCTTCACCGGCGCGCGCTTTCCGCGCGAGGCCCGGTGCAGGTACTCGCCGCCGAAGGACTCGTCGAAGGGTTCTATGCCGAGCCCGTCCAGGAGCGCGTGCCGCGCGGGGTCGCGCACCCACAGCATCGCGCCGAAGCGGCGCGGGTCGTTCAGTCGCACCACCTCGCCGCTGTCGAGGGCGAGGTCCACGTGGTCGTGCCGCCGCACGGGGCGGTCGCCGGGGACCACCGTGAGATTGCCGGACATGCCCAGGTGCACGAGGAGGTGGCCGTCGCCGAGGTCGAAGAGGAGATACTTGCCGCGCCGACGGATGTCGCGGACGCGCGCGCCGCGCACGCGGGAGGCGAAGTCGCGCGGCACCGGCCAGCGCAGGCGCGTCTCGCGCACCACGACGTCGCGGATCCGCCGCCCCACGACGCGGGCAACCAGACCCAGGCGGGTCGTCTCGACTTCGGGAAGTTCCGGCATTGGGAAGGGAAGGCCTTTGCCGCAGGATTATAGGCCACGGGGGTAAACCTCCGGGCCGCGGCGCTGTCCAACCCGCCGGGCCGCCGGATGGAGGGTCCGCCGAAAACCTCTATGATGGACGGGCGCGATGAGGCGCTGCACACCGAACATGCGGGAGAAGCGATCGATGGCGAAGGGCCTGGCAATCCTGGCGGCGGCACTCACCGCGGCTGCGTTCGTTCCCGCGGCCGCGGCGCAACGCGGCACGGCCGCGCCTCCCACCCGCGAGGCCCTGATGGCGGAGTTCCTCACCGCGGAAGTCGCGGCGCAGCGGGGGGAGACGGACGAGGCCGTGGCCACGATGAGCCGGCTCGCGCGCGAGCTTCGCGACCCGCAGATCGCGCGGCGCACCGTGGAGATCGCGATCCGCTCCCGGGCCATGGAGCCCGCGCTCGAGATGTCGATGCTGCTGGTGGAGCTGGAGCCCGATTCCACCCTGGGGCGCGACCTCGTGGCTTCCATCCTCGCCAGCCGCGGCGACGTCGCCAAGGCGCGCGGGACGCTCTCGGCCTTCCTGAAGTCGAGCCCCGACAAGGCGCTGCTCTTCACCCAGCTCGCCTACTTCTTCGGGAAGTACCCCGACAAGGCGGCGACGCTGGAAGCCACGCGCGCCCTCGCGGCGGAATTCCCCGGCCTCCCGGAGGCTCGTTACGCCGTGGGCGTGGCGGCGCTCATCGCCGGGCAGAACGACCTGGCGAAGGCCGAGTCCCTGGCCGTGCTCATGCTCAAGCCGGGCTGGCAGCAGGGGGCGATCCTGCACGCCCAGGTGCTGCGCAAGGAATCGCCCACGGAGGCGATCGCCTTCTACCAGTCCTTCGTCGAGCGATACCCGGATTCGAGGGAAGTGCGCCTGCAGCTCGCCCGCGAGTACGCCGGCGCGCGCCGCAACGCCGAGGCGAGGCGCGAGTTCAAGGCCGTGGAGAGGATGGGCGGGTCGGACCCGCAGGTGCCCTATGCGATCGGGCTGCTCTCGCTGCAGCTGGAGGATGCCGAGGACGCGGAGGCCTCCTTCCGGCGCGCCCTCGGGCTGGGGCATCCCGACCCGGGCGCGGTCTACCTCGGCCTGGGCCAGGCCGCCGAGCTCGCCAAGCGCACCGACGAGGCGCTGGACTGGTACGGCAAGGTGGACGCGGGCGACCGCGTGCGGGCGCAGATGCGCATCGCCTCCCTCATCGCCAAGCGCGACGGCCTCGACAAGGGCCGCGCCTACCTGCAGGGCGTGGACGCGCGCACGCAGGACGAGCGCATCCAGATGATCCAGGTCGAGGCGCAGCTGCTGCGCGACGCCAAGGCGTGGCAGGACACCTACGACGTCCTCACGCGCGCCGTGGAGAAGTTCCCCGATTCCTTCGAGCTGCTCTACGACCGCGCCATGGCGGCCGAGCGCGTCGACCGCCTCGACGTGCTGGAATCCGACCTTCGCCGCGTGATCGAGATGAAGCCCGACTACGCGCACGCCTACAACGCGCTGGGCTACACGCTCGCCGACCGCACGGATCGCATCGACGAGGCCTACGAGCTCATCGCGAAGGCCCTCAAGCTCTCGCCCGAGGACCCGTTCATCCTCGACAGCCTCGGGTGGGTGCAATACCGCCGCGGGAACCTCGAGGACGCGCTCAAGAGCCTTCGCCTCGCCTACGACACGCGGCCCGATCCGGAGATCGCCGCGCACCTGGGCGAGGTGCTCTGGAAGCTCGGCCGAAAGGACGAGGCGAGCAAGGTCTGGAAGACGGCCCTCGTGGAGCATCCGGGCCACGAGACGCTGCTCGCGGTGATCCAGAAGTTCCAGCCCTGACCGGGCGCGGACCGACCCGGGCAACGCCTTGTCCCGACTCGCCCTGCTGGCCGCGATGCTCGTGGCCGCCTGCGCCGCCGTGCCGCCGGCCCCGGTGTCGCTGGAGGGCCTGCCGGCCACCTTCGAGATGGGCGGGCGACTGTCGGTTGCGCAATCCGGGCGTGGCGAGATCCTCCGCATCCGCTGGAGCCACGGTCCCGAGGCCGACACCTGGGTGCTCGCCACGCCCGTGGGCACGGAGGTCGCCCGCATCGAGCGACGGCCCTGGGGGTTGGCGGCGCTGCGGCCCGGCGCCGAGCCCATCACGGCCGCGAGCTTCTCTGACCTCACGCAGGATCTCCTGGGGGCGGCGCTGGACGAGCGCTCGCTCGTCGCGTGGCTGCACGGCAGGCCGGTGGGCGGCCCGGGCGGCTGGGAAGTCTCCATCGACGAGTCGCAGCGCCTCGGCGACCGGGACCTCGCGCGGCGCATCACGGCTTCCCAGGGCGACGTCGTCGTGAAGCTCGTGGTGGACGAATACCGGCCGGGACCCTGGTAGGACCATGCGACTCGACGGCCCCGACTATCCCGCGCCGGCCAAGCTGAACCTCTTCCTGCACGTCGTGGGAAGGCGGCCGGACGGCTACCACCTGCTGCAGAGCGCCTTCGCGCTCATCGATGCGGCCGACCGCCTGCGCTTCGCCGTGAGAGGCGACGGCGAGATCCGGCGGGTGAGCGACCTGCCCGGGGTGCCGGCGGAATCGGACCTGGTGGTCCGGGCGGCGCGCCTGCTGCAGGCCGAGACGGGCACCGCCCGGGGAGCCGACATCGAGGTGGAGAAGCACTTGCCGATGGGTGGCGGCTTGGGCGGCGGAAGCTCGGACGCCGCCACGACGCTGCTGGCGCTCAACCGCCTCTGGGGCACCGGGCTTTCCCGGTCCGACTTGCAGGCCCTCGGTGCGAGGCTGGGCGCGGACGTGCCCTTCTTCATCTTCGGCCGCAACGCCTGGGTGGAGGGCGTGGGCGAGCGCCTGGCGCCCCTCGAGCTGCCCCCAACCTGGTACCTGGTCCTGGTGCCCCCGGTGGCGGTCCCCACGGGGGAGATCTTCGCGGCGCCTGAATTGACCCGGAATACGGAACCCCTTAAAATGGAAGACTTTTCGGCGCACGAGTCAGTCGGGGGGCGGTTCCGGAACGATCTCGAAAAGGTCGTGGCAGCCCGGTACCCCGCCGTCCGGGAGCACCTCCAGTGGCTTTCCGGCCACGGCGGGGGGAGGCTCACCGGGTCCGGCGCGTGCGTCTTTGCCCGGTTCGAGGACCGGGCGTCGGCCGAGCGGGAATTGAAGGCGCTCCCCCGGTCGATGACGGGATTCGTCGCGCGGGGCCTCGAGGAACACCCCCTGCGCGGCATTTGACGGGTAACACCCGCGGCCGGGAAGTCCCGGGCGCGGGCGCAAGGGGAGTCGCCAAGTTGGTTAAGGCACCGGATTTTGATTCCGGCATTCGAGGGTTCGAATCCTTCCTCCCCTGCCAACCTTTTCCGATGCGCCGCCGGTGACGGGGCGCCGAGCGAGACGAGAGTCCGGGCGATGCCTTTCGACAACCTGATGGTGATGACGGGCAACGCCAACCCGAAGCTCGCGCAGAAGGTTTCGCGGCACCTCAACGTCCAGCTGGGCAAGGCGAGCGTCTCGAAGTTCAGCGACGGCGAGATCATGGTCGAGCTGCTGGAGAACGTCCGCGGCAAGGACGTCTTCGTGCTGCAGTCGACCTGCGCGCCGACGAACGACCACCTGATGGAGCTGCTCATCATGGTGGACGCGCTGCGCCGGTCCAGCGCGGCGAGGATCACGGCGGCGATGCCGTACTTCGGCTACGCCCGCCAGGACCGCAGGCCGAGGAGCGCCCGGGTGGCGATCTCGGCCAAGGTCGTGGCCAACATGCTCACCTCGGTGGGCGTGAACCGCGTGCTCACGATGGACCTGCACGCGGACCAGATCCAGGGGTTCTTCGACATCCCCGTGGACAACATCTACGCGACGCCGATCCTGCTCGGCGACCTGTGGAAGCACGGGTACCGGAACCTGGTGGTGGTCTCGCCCGACGTGGGCGGGGTGGTGCGGGCCCGCGCGATCGCCAAGCGCCTCGAGAGCGACCTGGCGATCATCGACAAGCGCCGGCCGCGCCCGAACGTGGCGACGGTGATGAACATCATCGGCGACGTCGACGGGCGCACGTGCGTGATCATGGACGACATGGTCGACACCGCCAACACCCTCTGCGAGGCCGCCAGGGCGCTCAAGGAGCACGGGGCCGAGCGCGTGGTGGCCTATTGCACGCACCCGGTGCTCTCGGGCCCCGCGGTGAGCCGCATCGAGGCCTCGGTGATCGACGAGCTGGTGGTGACCGACACCATCCCGCTTCGCCCCGAGGCGGAGGCCTGCAAGAAGATCCGCCAGATCAGCGTCTCGGAGCTGCTGGCCGAGACGATGCGAAGGATCTGCGAGGAGAGCTCGGTGAGCTCCCTCTTCGTGGAGTGACGAATCCGCTCCGCGCCCGGCGACGGGGGCGGGGCAACGGGGTGAGGGGGCCGTTTCCCCCTCGAAGGGCGGGAAGCCTGGTCGCGGGTTCCCGCCAATACTGGAGTGAACATGAAGATCGAAATCAAAGCCGAACCGCGAAGCCTGCAGGGAACGGGTGCGAGCCGCCGCCTGCGCCGCGAGTCCAAGGTGCCCGGCATCCTCTACGGCGCCGGCAAGGACGCGCAGCCCATCCAGCTCGACCACAAGGACCTCTTCTTCAAGCTGAAGATGGAGGCCTTCCACGCCTCGATCCTCGACATGGAGATCGGCAAGGAGAAGGCCCAGGTCCTGCTGCGCGACTACCAGATGCACCCGTTCAAGGAGCAGATCCTGCACGCCGACTTCCAGCGCGTGGCCGCGGACCGCAAGATCCACATGAAGGTGCCGCTGCACTTCCTGAACGGCGACATCGCCCCCGGCGTGAAGCTCGCCGGCGGCCAGGTCCAGCACGTGCGCAACGAGCTCGACATCACCTGCCTGCCGAAGGACCTGCCGGAGTTCATCGAGGTCGACCTCAAGGACCTGCACGCGGGGCACTCGCTGCACGTCTCGCACCTCAAGCTGCCCCCGGGCGTGGAGTCCGTGGCGCTCGGCAAGGGCGACGACATCACCGTGGCCACGATCGTGATCACGCGCGCGATGACGCCGGAGGAAGAGGCGGCGGAAGCGGCGGCGGCGGCGGTCGCGCCGTCGGCGGCCGAGGTGCCGACCACGGCCCAGAAGGTGAAGGAGGAGGAGCCTGCCAAGGAAGCAGGCAAGGGCGGCAAGGAAGAGAAGAAGGAAAAGAAGTAAAGACCGCCCGGGGCGCCTCGAGCGAGCCTCACGGATGCGCCCGCCGCCGGCGGGCGCTTTCGTTTGGGGGCCCCGGCTCCAGCCATGAGCGAACCCATCCGCCTCATCGTCGGCCTCGGCAATCCCGGCAGGGAATACGAGCGCACGCGCCACAACGCCGGCTACTGGTGGGTGGACGCGATCGCGCACGAGCGCGGCGGGCGGTGGGCGAAGGAGTCGAAGTTCTCCGGGTGGGTGGCGCGCGTGACCGAGGGCGGCCGCGACTTCTGGCTGCTCAAGCCCGCCACCTACATGAACGAAAGCGGCCGCAGCGTCGGCGCCTTCCTGCGCTTCCACCGCATCGAGGTGCCGCAGATGCTGGTCGTCCACGACGAGCTGGACCTGCCCCCGGGCACGGTGAGGCTCAAGTTCGGCGGCGGCACCGGCGGCCACAACGGCCTGCGCGACATCGACGAGGTTCTGGGCACGCGCGACTTCTGGCGGCTTCGCATCGGCATCGGTCACCCGGGCCACAAGGACATCGTGGCCGACTACGTGCTGCACGAGGCGCGGCGCGAGGAACGGGAAGCAATCGATCCCGCCTTCGACCGCAGCCTGGGGCTGCTCTCCCGCATCGCCACGGGCCGCATGACCGACGCCACCACCTGGCTTCACACGATCCCGAAGCCTGAAATCGAGATTCCGGTCGACACCGGAAAGCCGGTTCCCAAGAAGGACGAGAAATGACCCTGCAATGCGGCATCGTGGGCCTGCCCAACGTCGGCAAGTCCACCCTCTTCAACGCGCTCACCAAGGCCGGCATCGCGGCCGAGAACTATCCCTTCTGCAC
>JAHCLE010000085.1 GCA_026125445.1 Burkholderiales bacterium | reverse complement strand
AGTCGGCGATCGAGATCGATTCCCCGTGCGTGATGAGGAAGCCGTGGTAGGGGCCCTCCAGCGGCGTCCAGCTGCGCACGCGCGTGCCCGCGCCCGGCCGGTCGAGGTAGATCGCGGCGTCGCAGCCGTAGCCGTGGTGGTGCCCGTCGGCGGGGAAGTGGCGCTCGTGCGACCCCCAGCCCAGCTCCGCCGGCTGGCAGCCCTCGCCCGCGAAGCCTTCCACCGACCAGGTGTTCACGAACTCGCCCGGGCGCTTGGCCGTGTGCGAGACCTGCGTGTCGCGCTCGGCGATGTGGATCACCCGGATGCCGAGGCGGTGCGCCAGCCCCGCCCAGCCGGCGCGGTCGTGCGGCTCCCCGCCCGCGAGCCCGCCCGTGGCCTGGGCGATGTCGAGCAGCGCCTGCTTCACGAAGTGGGAGACGAGTCCCGGGTTCACGCCGTGGGTGAGCACGGCCGTGGGCCCCGGCCCGGGCCGGCGGAGAGCCAGCGCCTCCTCCCGCAGCCCGTAGTTGGAGCGCTGCGAGGCCGTCTTCGAGGTGTCGTAGTAGCCGCCCTCCCAGGGCTCGATGCAGGCGTCCAGGTAGAGCACGCCCGCCTCGCGGCACCAGGAGATGAGCTCGACGCTCGAGATGCCGATCGACAGGTTGAGCAGGAAGTCGCCGGCCTTGAGCTCCTCGGAGAGGATGCGGCGGTAGTTCTCGGGCGTCACCTTCTCGACCCGGATGCCGACGCGGTACTCCTCGGCGATGTCGCGGTGGGTCGACTTGTCGGTGACGATGCGGATGCGGTCCGGGCCCAGCCCCGTGTGACGCAGCAGCAGCGGCAGCACGGCGCGGCCGATGCAGCCGAAGCCGACGATGAGGATGCGGCCGGGAAAGCGGATATGGTTCTTGGTCCTTGCCATGTGCGCCAGGCGTATCTTGGAGGCAACGCATCTTACCGTCCCGCGCCACCGGCCGAAATCTTGAGTTATCGCAACTTGCTGCGCCGCAACGACGGAATAAGATACGCGGCAACCCACCACCCCCGGGGAAGGACAGGCCCGCCATGAGCGACCGCTTTCTGTCCCACGTCAGGAGCACCCTCGCGCAGATCCGCGCCGACGGCTTCCACAAGGCCGAGCGCGTCATCGCGAGCCCGCAGGCCCCGGCCATTCGGCTCGCCGGCGGCGCCGAGGTCCTCAACTTCTGCGCCAACAACTACCTGGGCCTCGCGGGGGACCCGCGCCTGGTCGCCGCGGGGAAGGCCGCGCTGGAGCGCTACGGCTACGGCATGGCCTCGGTGCGCTTCATCTGCGGCACGCAGACGGTGCACAAGGAGCTCGAATCCGCCCTGTCGGCCTTCCTCAAGGTCGACGACTGCATCCTCTACTCGAGCTGCTTCGACGCCAACGGCGGGCTCTTCGAGACGCTGCTGGGGGAGGAGGACGCGGTCATCAGCGATGAGCTCAACCACGCGAGCATCGTGGACGGCATCCGCCTGTGCAAGGCGAAGCGGCTGCGCTACCGCAACAACGACATGGCCGACCTGGAGGCGAAGCTGAAGGAGGCCGATGCGGCCGGCGCGCGCTTCAAGCTCGTCGCCACCGACGGCGTCTTCTCGATGGACGGCATCGTCGCCAACCTGCCGGCCATCTGCGATCTCGCGGACCGGCACGACGCCCTCACCATGGTCGACGACTCCCACGCCGTGGGCTTCGTGGGCGAGGGCGGCCGCGGCACGCCGGAGCTCTGCGGCGTCGAGGGACGCATCGACATCCTCACCGGGACGCTCGGCAAGGCGATGGGCGGGGCCTCGGGCGGCTACACCGCGGGGCGCAGGGAGATCGTGGACCTGCTTCGCCAGCGCTCGCGCCCCTACCTCTTCTCCAACTCGCTCGCGCCCGCGATCGCCGGAGCGTCGCTGGAGGTGCTGCGGCTGCTCGCCAGCGACGAGGGCATCGCGCTTCGCCGCCGCGTGCGCGAAAACGGCGAGCGCTTCCGCCGCGAGATGGCCGCGCTCGGCTTCGACCTGGTCCCCGGCAGCCACCCCATCATCCCGGTGATGCTGGGCGACGCGGCGCTCGCCACGCGAATGGCCGACGCGCTGCTCGCCGAGGGCGTGTACGTGATCGGCTTTTCCTACCCGGTGGTGCCCAAGGGCAAGGCGCGCATCCGCACCCAGATGAGCGCCGCGCATTCGCCGGAGCAGATCGACCGCGCCGCCGCGGCCTTCGCGAAGGTCGGGCGCGCCCACGGAGCCATCGAGCCATGAAGGCACTCGCCAAGCTGGAACGCGGCCCCGGGCTCACGCTCACGCGCGTGAAGAAGCCGGAGGTCGGGCACAACGACGTCATGATCCGCATCCGCAAGACCGCCATCTGCGGCACCGACGTCCACATCTGGAAGTGGGACGACTGGGCGCAGAAGACGATCCCCGTGCCGATGCACGTGGGCCACGAGTACGTGGGCGAGATCGTGGAGATGGGCGTGGAGGTGCGCGGCTTCAAGGTCGGCGACCGCGTCTCCGGCGAGGGCCACATCACCTGCGGCTTCTGCCGCAACTGCCGCGCCGGCCGTCGCCACCTGTGCCGCAACACCGTGGGCGTGGGCGTGAACCGCGAGGGGGCCTTCGCCGAGTACCTGGTGATCCCCGCCTTCAACGCCTTCAGGATCCCGGACGACATCCCCGACGACCTCGCCTCGATTTTCGACCCCTTCGGCAACGCGACGCACACCGCGCTCGCCTTCAACCTGGTCGGCGAGGACGTGCTCATCACCGGCGCCGGGCCCATCGGCATCATGGCCGCGGCGATCGCCCGCCACGTCGGCGCGCGCCACGTGGTGATCACCGACGTGAACGACTACCGCCTCGGGCTCGCCGCGAAGATGGGCGCCACGCGCGCCGTGAACGTCGGCCGCGAGAGCCTGCGCGGGGTGATGGAGGACCTGGGCATGACCGAGGGCTTCGACGTGGGCCTGGAGATGTCGGGCTCGCCGCAGGCGTTCTCGCAGATGCTCGAGCACATGAACCACGGCGGCAAGGTGGCGCTCCTGGGCATCCCCCCGCCGGGCATGGCGATCGACTGGAACCACGTGGTCTTCAAGGGCCTGGAGATCCGCGGCATCTACGGGCGCGAGATGTTCGAGACCTGGTACAAGATGGTGGCGATGCTGCAGAGCGGGCTCGACCTCTCGCCCATCATCACCCACCACTTCCCGGTGGGCGAGTACGAGGCCGGCTTCGCCGCGATGCTCTCCGGGCAGAGCGGCAAGGTCATCCTCGACTGGACCACATGAGGTTCCGATGACGCCTTTCCTCCGTTCCCTCTGCGTCCCCTGCGTCCTCTGTGTCGAATTCGGCGCGTCTCTTCATGTCGCTGTGTAAGGATGCGGTGAATTGAACACGGAGGACGCAGAGGACGCAGAGGACGCAGAGGGAACGGAGGAAAGCGCAACATCTTGATTGCTGCAGTGGCGAGAGACTGGAGGAGGACAAGATGAGTGGGTACCCGCCGCTCGAGCTGCACGTGCCGGAGCCTTCGGGGAGGCCCGGGCGCGAGACGGACTTCTCGTACCTGAAGGTCTCGCCCGCCGGCGCGGTGCGCCGGCCGCCCGTGGACGTGCGGCCGATCGAGACCGAGGACATCGTCGATCTCCTCGTGCGCGTGCTCGACGACGAGGGCCGCGCCGTCGGGCCCTGGGACCCGGGTGCCGATCCGGGGCTGCTGCGCCGGGGGCTTCGCGCGATGCTCCTCACGCGGGCGTTCGACGCCCGGATGCTCGTCGCGCAGCGCCAGAAGAAGATCTCGTTCTACATGCAGTGCCTCGGCGAGGAGGCCGTGGGCATCGGCCAGGCGCTCGCCCTCGAGCCGGACGACATGTGCTTCCCGACCTACCGCCAGCAGGGAATCCTCGTCGCGCGCGGCTACCCGCTGGTGGACATGATGTGCCAGCTCTACTCGAACGAGCGCGACCCGATCAAGGGCCGGCAGCTGCCCGTGATGTACTCCTCGAAGGCGCACGGCTTCTACTCCGTCGCGGGAAACCTCGGCATGGGATTCGTCCAGGCCGTGGGCTGGGCCATGGCCTCGGCCATCAAGGGCGACACGCGCATCGCCTCGGCCTGGATCGGCGACGGCTCGACGGCGGAGGCGGACTTCCACAACGCGCTCACCTTCGCGGCCGTGTACCGCGCGCCCGTCATCCTCAACGTCGTGAACAACCAGTGGGCGATCTCGTCGTTCCAGGGCATCGCGGGCGGCGAGGCGGCCACCTTCGCCACGCGGGGGGTGGGAAACGGCATCGCCTCGCTGCGCGTGGACGGCAACGACTTCCTCGCCGTCCTCGCCGCCTCCCGGTGGGCGGCCGAGCGCGCGCGCCGCAACCTGGGGCCGACGCTCGTCGAGTGGATCACCTACCGCGGCGGCGCCCACTCCACGGCCGACGACCCGTCGAAGTACCGTCCCGCGGACGAGTGGAAGCGCTTCCCGCTCGGCGACCCGGTCGAGCGCCTGCGCAGGCACCTCGCGCTCGTCGGAGCGTGGTCCGACGAGGAGCACGCCCGGACCCTGAAGGAGGTCGAGGAGGAGGTCCTCGCCGCGCAGCGGGAGGCCGAGAGCCACGGAACGCTCGCCTCCGGCCACGTCCACGACGCCTCGACGATGTTCGACGACGTCTACAAGGAGATGCCCGCGCACCTGGAGCGCCAGCGCGGGCAGGCGGGGGGAACGCGATGACCACGATGACGATGGTGCAGGCCATCCGCTCGGCCATGGACGTCATGCTGGGCCGCGACGACGACGTGGTCGTCTTCGGCGAGGACGTGGGCTACTTCGGCGGCGTCTTCCGCTGCACCGACGGCCTGCAGGCGAAGTACGGCACCCCGCGCGTCTTCGACACGCCCATCGCCGAGGGCGGCATCGTCGGCGTGGCGATCGGCATGGGAGCCTACGGGCTGCGCCCGGTGGCGGAGATCCAGTTCGCCGACTACGTCTACCCCGGCTACGACCAGATCGTCTCCGGCGCGGCGCGGCTGCGCTACCGCTCGGCGGGCGACTTCACGGCCCCGATCACGATCCGCATGCCCTGCGGAGGCGGCATCTACGGCGGGCAGACCCACAGCCAGAGCCCGGAGGCGCTCTTCACGCACGTGTGCGGCCTGCGCACCGTGATGCCCTCCAACCCCTACGACGCCAAGGGCCTGCTCATCGCCTCGATCGAGTGCGACGACCCGGTGATCTTCTTCGAGCCCAAGCGCCTCTACAACGGTCCCTTCGACGGCCACCACGACCGGCCGATGGTCCCGTGGTCCGCGCACCCGCTCTCCGAGGTCCCCGAGGGCCACTACACCGTGCCGCTGGAATCGGCGGCGGTGTTCCGGCCCGGCGAGGCGGTGACGGTGCTCACCTACGGCACGATGGTGTGGGTGGCGGAGGCGGCGGCGCGCGAGACCGGCATCGACGCCGAGATCATCGACCTGCGAAGCCTCTGGCCGCTGGACCTGGACACGATCGTGGGATCGGTCTCGCGCACGGGGCGGTGCGTGATCGTGCACGAGGCCACGCGCACCAGCGGCTTCGGCGCCGAGCTCGCGGCGCTGGTGCAGGAGCACTGCTTCTACCACCTCGAGGCGCCCATCGAGCGCGTCACCGGGTGGGACACGCCGTACCCGCACGCGCAGGAATGGGCCTACTTCCCCGGCCCGCAACGCGTGGGCGCGGCCCTCAGGCGCGCGACGGAGGCGGCATGAACACGCACGTGGTGAAGGTCCCCGACATCGGCGAGGGCATCGCGGAAGTCGAGCTCGTCGCCTGGCACGTGCGTCCCGGCGACGCCGTGGCGGCCGACCAGGTGGTGGCCGACGTGATGACCGACAAGGCGACCGTCGAGGTGCCCTCCCCCGTCGCGGGCCGCGTGCTCGCCCTGGGCGGCGAGGAAGGCGCCAGGCTCGCGGTGGGAGGCGAGCTGCTGCGGCTCGCGATCGGGGGCGCCGGCGAGGCGCAGCCCGCTCCCGCGGCCCCCGTCCTCGCCCATCCGGAGCCGGCGCCGGGCGCGAGGCCGGCCGCATCCCCGTCGGTGCGCCGGCACGCGCGCGAGCTCGGCATCGACCTCGCCACTGTCCGCGGCTCGGGGCCGGAGGGAAGGATCCTGCACGAGGACCTCGTGCAGAAGGCGCCGCACGCGGCGACCGGTGCGCCGCAGGCCGCGCGCTACGCCGAGCGCCACGGCGAGCAGGCGGTGCCGGTGATCGGCCTGCGCCGCCAGATCGCCGAGCGCATGCAGGAGGCCAACTCCCGCATCCCGCACTTCACCTACGTCGAGGAGATCGACGTGACCGAGCTGGAGGCGCTGCGGCTTCGCCTCAACGCCGAGCGCGGCGCGGCTCGCGGCCACCTGACGCTGCTGCCCTTCATCGTGCGCGCCCTCGCGAACGCCCTGCCCTCGTTCCCGGAGATGAACGCGCGCTTCGACGATGCGAAGGGCGTGGTGACCCGCTACGGCGCCGTGCACGTGGGGGTGGCCACGCAGACCGCGGGCGGGCTCATGGTCCCCGTCGTCCGCCACGCCGAGGCGAAGGACCCGTGGGCCTGCGCCGCGGAGATCGCGCGCCTGGCGCAGGCGGCGCGCGCGGGCAAGGCCACGCGCGAGGAGCTCTCGGGCTCCACGATCACGATCACCAGCCTGGGACCGCTGGGCGGCATCGTCACCACGCCCGTCATCAACCCGCCGGAAGTGGCCATCGTGGGCGTGAACCGCATCGTCGAGCGCCCCGCGATGCGCGGAGGGCTCGTGGTGCCGCGGCTCCTGATGAACCTGTCCTGCTCCTTCGACCACCGCGTGGTGGACGGGCAGCAGGCGGCGCAGTTCGTGCAAGCGCTGCGCGGCCTGCTCGAGTGCCCGGCGATGCTGTTCGTGGACTGATCTCGTCCTGATCCATTCGGATTAGTCCGCCTGGCGGCCCCCGCCTAAGCCGCCCGCTGGATGGGCGCGCCGGCCGCGCGCGCCGAGACTGCCTCCCGTGCCCTGTCGGCACTCGACCCAGGAGGCAACCATGAACGCCATCGACGATCCTGAAGTGAAGCGCTACCGCGTCATCCGCGGCGCCGTGGGCGCCGTCGTCCTCGCCGGATTCCTCGCCGGTCTCGCGGCCATCGGCGCCCAGGCGCCGGAGCGCCGGTACGTGACGCTCAACTGCGCCTACGACCCGGCCGCCACGGGAACGCTCACCGACGCGGTGTCCGAGATCCCCTCGGCCTGCGCGCCGGCCGCGGCCGACGAGCCGCGCGCCACCGTCGCCGCGCCGACGCAGGCCGGCCCGCACGGCGTCCCGGAGGCCTCGTCCGTCGCCTTCCCGGCGGCCGGCGACGAATCGCAACCGCCCACCTTCTAGGAGCGCGGCCATGAAGACGACCTCCCTGCTCCTCGCCACGGCGCTCTCGCTCCTGGGCCATTCCCACGCGGCGCCGACCGTTTCCGGCGACGGCGCCTGCGGCGTGCGCGCGCTCGACAACGAATCGTTCCTCACCTGCGAGGGCGAGCGGGCGCCGCAGCCCGCCTCGACGGAAGGCGCGACCGACGCCTTGCCGGCCGCCATCCCGATCACCTCGCGCCAGGCCGTTCAGATGAAGGCCGACCTGGGCCAGCGCGTGCTGCTCGCGGACATCCGCGCCTTCCAGCCGGGCGGGGCAATGCTCGCGCGGCTCGACGCGGCCCTCGTCGCGACGGGCCTTCGCCACGGCGACCCCGTCATCGTCCTCGCGCGCTCCGACGAGCACGGACGGCTCGCCGCCGAGCTGATGCGCGAGCACGGCTACGAGCAGGTCTTCGTCGTGGGCGAGCGCGACGAGGGACGCCTCGCCGCGGGGCGGTGACCGGATGCCCGTCTCCTCCGGGCATTGCGGGGCGCGGCTGCCAGCGTCAGCCCGCCCCGCCTTTTTCCCCGCCCGCGAGGAGGCGCTGCGCGATCACCACGGCCTCGGTGCGGTTCCGCGCCCCCAGCGCGCGGAAGACGGCGAGCAGGTGCACCTTCACCGTCGCCTCGCTGATGTCCAGGTCGCGCGCGATGAGCTTGTTGGGCTTGCCCTCGGCCAGCAGCCGCAGGACGTCCTGCTGCCGCGGCGTGAGCGAGGCGAGCGGCGCGGGAGCCTCGGGGGCCGCCGGCGCGCCCTGCAGCAGGCGCGGCGGAACGTAGGTCCCGCCGGCGAGGACCAGCCGCACCGCCTGCTGGATCACCGGCGTCGGGTCCGACTTCGGGATGAACCCGCTCACGCCCAGCGCGAGAAGGCTCCTCACCAGCGCGGGATCCTCGGCCGCCGAGCAGGCGATGACGGGAAGCTCCGGGTGCGCCGCGCGCAGACGGCGCACCCCTTCCTCGCCTCCCATGCCCGGCATGTTCACGTCGATGAGGACGAGGTCGAGGTCGGGATGCGCGGCGGCGGCGGCGAGCGCCTCCTCGGCCGTCCTCGCCTCGACGAAGGCGACCTGCGCGGCAAGCGGCCCGAGCGCCACTTTCAGGGCGACTCGCACCATCTCGTGGTCGTCGGCCAGCAGGAGCTTCATGGTCCATTCCCCGGGACAGAGTCGGCGGCGCGGGAGGAGGCGGTTGCGCGCAAATACTACATACAATAGCCGCCGGGCGCCCCCGTGAGCGCCCGCGACGCGAGCCGGCGAGGTGCCATGGACGTCAGGGACGAGGGGACCGCGTGACGAAGCTGACGCCTGCCCGCGCGGGCGCCATCGCGGCCGCCGCCCTGCTGGCGCTGCTCGCGCTCGGCGCCTGCGGCACGCGACCTGCGGAGGTGACGGAGCTCGCGCAAGCGCGCTTCCTCGCCTCCCCGGACACGCGACCGCCCGCGGAGGACGCCCCGTGGAAGCCGCAGCACCTGCCGGACGACTGGCGCGCGAGCCGTCCCGGCGCCTCGGGATCCGGCTGGTACCGCTTCACGGTCGTGGTGCCGAAGCCCGAGGGCCGCGACTTCGGCTTCTACCTCACCGCCACGCTCTCCAACGGCCAGCTCTTCGCGAACGGGGTGCTCGCCGGGCAGTCGGGCGAGCTGCGCGGCGACCCGCCGGAGCGCTGGGAAGCCGTGCAGCTGCTCGCCGTGCCGGGCACGCTGCTTCGGGCGGGCGAGAACACCCTCGACCTGCGAATCCACGTGCCGCCCGGCTCGGCCGGCGGCATCGGCCCGGCGCTGTTCGGCCCGTGGAGCGCGCTCTACCCGCGCCAGCTCGCCGACCAGTTCGGCCACACCATCGGCCCGTCGGCCGCGAGCCTCACGCTGCTCGCCCTCGGCGGCTTCATCCTCATCCTGTGGATCCGCATCCGCGACGACGTCGAGTACCTCGTGTTCGCGGCCGCCACCATCCTGTGGGGACTGCACACGGCCGTGACGCTCCTGCCGCACGCTCCCCTGCCGGCGCCGCACTTCGCCATCTGGTGGAACGCCGTCTACGTCCTGTGGGTCGTGCTCCTGTGCATCTTCTGCGTGCGCTTCACGCGGATGCGCTGGCCGCGCTACGAGCGCTGGGCGCTCGGTTACGCCGCGGCCTGCGTGCCGGCGCTCTACGCCGCCGCCGCCGCGGGCGTCCTCGGCCCGGCCGCCGCGGCTGCGCGGCTGGGCGCCATCGCCGCCGCCGCCGCCGCGCTCCTGGCCGTGATCGACAACGCGCTGCGCAAGCGCGACGCGGTGAGCTGGATGCTCCTCGCCACGGCGGCCCTGGCGGCGGCCGTCGGCGCGCGCGACTGGCTCGCCGCGCAGGACCCGGCGAACCTGCGTCCCATGTACCTGGTGCCGTACGTGGCCCTCGCCTTCTTCGCCTTCGTGGGCTGGATCATGATCGACCGCTTCGCCGGCACGCTGGCCAAGTACGCGAAGCTCAACGTCGAGCTCGAGCGGCGCGTGGCCGAGAAGTCCGCGGCGCTCGAGGTCGAGGCGCGGCGGCAGGCCGAGGCGCGCCGCGAGGCCGAGAGCGCCAACCTCGCGAAGTCGCGCTTCCTCGCCGCCGCGAGCCACGACCTGCGCCAGCCCCTGCACGCGATGGGGCTCTTCGCCTCCGCGCTCAACCAGCGCACGCAGGATGCCGAGAGCCGCGAGCTCACCGGGCGGATCAACGACTCGATCGCGGCGCTCGAGTCGCTCTTCAGCGAGGTGCTCGACGTCTCGCGGCTCGATGCCGGCGCCGTGAAGGCCGATCCGCGCGCCGTCGCGCTCCAGCCCCTCTTCGACCGTCTCGCGAACGACCTGTCCCCGTCGGCCGAGGAGAAGAACCTCGCGCTCCGGTTCGTGCCCACCTCGCGCGCGGTGCGCTCCGACCCGGTGCTCCTCGACCGGATCCTGCGCAATCTCGTGGCCAACGCCATCCGCTACACCCCGTCGGGCGGCGTCCTCGTGGGCGTGCGGCCGCGCGACGGCCGGCTGGTGCTCGAGGTGCGCGACTCCGGCATCGGCATCCCCGAGGAGCACCAGGCGCGCGTCTTCGACGAGTTCTACCAGGTGGGCAACGCCGAGCGGGACCGCCGGCAGGGGCTCGGGCTCGGACTCTCGATCGTGAGGCGCCTGTGCGACCTGCTCGGCCACGGGATCTCGCTCGCCTCGTGCCCCGGGCGCGGAACGACGTTCCGGATCGCGCTCGAGGAGGCCGGGGAGGCGCCGTCCGCGAGAGGCCCGACGGCCGCCGTCGCCGAGGGCTCCTTCGCCGGCCGGCGCGCCGTGGTGGTGGACGACGACGTCGACGCGCGCGACGGCATGGCCGCGATCCTGCGCGCGTGGGGATGCGACGTGATCGCCGCCGCCGCGCCGGAGGAGGCCCGGCGGGCGATCGGAGGCGGCCCGCCGCCCGCGCTCCTCATCGTCGACTACCGCCTCGCCGCCGACACCACCGGCCTCGAAGCCGCGCGCTCGCTGCAGCTCGCGTGGGGGGGAGAGGTGCCGGTGGTGATCGTGTCGGGGGAATCGTCGGCCGCCGAGATCGCGCGCATCGGGAACAGCGGCTTCCCGCTGCTGCACAAGCCGGTGCCGCCGGCGAAGCTGCGCAGCCTCCTCGCGCACCTGCTCGCCGCGCCCCGGCCCTGAGCCGCTCCGCGTTCAGCGGCTCTCGAGCTTCTCCTTCCCCACGAGGGTCCCGTTGCGGAAATGGGCGACGGCGACCGCGAAACGGGGAAACGGCTCCCGGCCGCGAAGCCGTCGCCGCTCTTCCTGGTAGACGTCGGTGAGCATCAGGACCTGGTTCGACTGCCGCAGGGCCGCGAGAGACGGGTCGCCCTGCGCCACCTTCGCCCGTCCCGCGAGCAGCGTGAAGGCCCGCACGAACTTGTTGCGCACGCCGAACCTGTCCGCCAGCGCGAAGAACTCCTCCATGCGCTGCGGGGGCACCAGCTCGTCCAGCTGGTACACCTCGCGGGCCATTTCCAGCGCCTTCGCCTCCTGGTGCTGGCGCTCCCGCCGCCGCCGTCGCCGCGCGCGCTCCTGCTCGCGCACCGCCTCGGCCGTGATCGCGCGGTGGCGCTCGGCGCGCCCTCCCGCCACCGGGTGCACCGACGGGTCGCCCAGCAGGTGGAACTGCGCGAGCGTCTTCCACATCACCGGGCTCGCCCACTTCACCGTTCGCGCGTAGGCGATCCTCGCCTCCAGGGCCGCGCGCCCGAGCGAGCATCCCTCGAGCACCTTCTGGAGGAAAACCCGGCAGATGACGTCGGCATGCGCCACGGTGTCCGTCGGCCCGTACGCCACGGTGGTGCTGCCGAAGAAGCCGTGCGCTCCCTGCCGGAGGTACTCGAGCGCGATGCCGGCCCTGCCCCGGGTGGGCCACTGCACCTCCGCGAAGTCGCGCTGGACCAGCGGGTTCGTCACGTTCGTGGAGTCGAAGAGCTGGGCGCCGTAGCAGCACTCCGCCGCGACCACGGTGCCCGGCGTGACCCTGCCCCGCAGGCTGCGCGCGGTGATCGCCAGGGACTGCTCGCCCGGATTGCCGTCCTCGTCGTCCACGTCCTGCCCGTTGAAGCCGTCGTCCATGTTGCCGCCGTGGCAGTTGATGAGGTGAACGCGCGGCTTCAGCAGGGAGGCCGGCCATGAGTCCTCCGCCGGCGGCGACAGGACGAGGCGCGAGGTGCCGCCGAACAGCTTCTTCACCGTCTTCGATGTCGAGCCGTTCCAGCGGGCCGCGGAGAGCGCGAACCAGTCCCGGTAGGCCTGGCGCGGCAGGGGACGGGCGGCCGCGGCGAGCCGCAGCAGCTCCACGAGGTAGGTGGGGCGTTTCGCCCACAGCAGGTCGGGAAGCCGTCCCACGGCGCGCGACGGGTAGAGGAAGTCGGCGGGGTCCCGATGACTCGAGTAGGGCGCGTCGCACGCGTAGGGCATGTCGCTCGGCACGTTCATGTCCGCGTCGCCGCTGCGAGCCATCTTCGTGACGAGGCCGGTCGGATTCTCGAGCTGCTGCATGGGCACGATGTCCGGCCCGCCGAGCAGGAGGTAGTAGTGCGGCCGGATCGCCTCGTCGATCGCGTCGATCGCCCGCTTCGCGCCCTCCTCGTCGCGGGCATCGCTCACCGGCGTGGCGCCGAAGGGCGCCAGGTCCTCCCGCCGGTCTAGCCCGACGACGGCCGTCGCGATGCCCCGCTGCGCGTCCGCCGCGACCAGCCGGTCCACGGCCCGCAGGACCTGGCCGGCACCCGGGCCATACTTGCCTTCGAGGGCGGCGCGGTTGGTCACGACGATCTTGTCGGGCTTCATCGGCAGCTCCCGGGCGTTCGCGCGCGATCCGCGGATGGTGATGCTTCGTCCCGGACGCCGCAAGTGCCCCGGGCGATCGGCTACCCGGACTGTGGGATAATTGCCGACCCGTACGCGGCCGCCCTGCCGCAAGGATCCTCCGTGAAGAAACTCGCCGCCCTGCTCGCTTCCCTCGCCCTCGCGCTCGTCACCGCCGGATGCGGCGGCAGCAAGGGCAGCCCGGCGGACTACCCGAAGGACTTCAAGGTGACCGCGGGCGACACCGCCGTCGTCATCACCTGGACGGCGGAGCCGGAAGTCGAGTACTGGCTCTTCTATGGCAGGGGCACGAACATCACGACCACGAACTGGGTGTCCCAGGGCGGCTCGGCGATCGCGAAGGTGACCTCCCCGTACGTGCTCACGCGCCTCACCAACGGCCAGGTCTATTCCTTCACGATCAACGGCCGCAAGGACGGCGGGCCCGGCGGCGACGGCGCGCCCACGCAGGTGGCCACCCCGCAGCTCGCCGGCGGCAACTGGAGCGCGGGCGAGCCCATGGGCACCGGCAGCCTCAACGGTGCGGCCAGCGGCGCCGGTGGCGCGGCCCTCAACACCTACCTCACCATGGTGGTGGGCGACGGCGGCACGATCTACTCGCGCAACGTCCTGGGCACGACCACCACACCGACGAACCCGAGCGCGCCGGCCCGCCTCAACGCGGTCGCCTTCGGCAC
>JAHCLE010000084.1 GCA_026125445.1 Burkholderiales bacterium | reverse complement strand
GTCCTTCGGCGGCACCGGCATCGTGATGAACTGCGTGTCGGTGGCGATCCTGCTGCGCATCGACTTCGAGAACCGCTACCTCATGCGCGGGGGCTCGCTGTGAGCCGGACGATCCTCATCATGGCCGCGGGCACCGGGGGGCACATCTTCCCGGGCCTCGCGATCGCGGGCGAGCTCGCGAAGCGCGGCTGGAAGATCGTGTGGATGGGGACTCCGGCGGGCATGGAGCGCAAGCTCGTCGCGCAGGCGGGCCATCCCCTCGAGACGGTGTCGATGGCGGGCGTGCGCGGCAAGGGCGCGCTCGCGTGGCTCCTCCTGCCCGTGCGGCTCCTCGTCGCGTTCTGGCAGGCGAGCGCGATCCTCTTCCGCGTGCGTCCCGACGTGGTCCTCTCCATGGGGGGCTACGTCGCCTTTCCCGGCGGGATGATGGCCGCGCTCTGGGGCCGGCCGCTGGTCGTGCACGAGCCGGGCGCCACCGCGGGTCTCGCCAACCGCGCGCTCGCCCTCGTGGCCGACCGCGTCGTGGCGGGAATGGAGGGCTCCTTCGAGGCCCGCACGGGCCACGGGATCGGCGACCGCATCCCGAGGCCCGGTCGCGTCGACTGGCTCGGCACGCCGGTGCGCGAGGAGATCGCGCGGGTGCCCGCCCCCGGGGAGCGCTACGCCGGGCGCTCGGGACCCCTGCGCCTGCTGGTGGTGGGCGGAAGCCTGGGCGCGCAGACGCTCAACGAGCTCGTGGTGGCCGCGCTCGCGGCGATGCCCGAGGGCGATCGCCCGGAAGTGGTCCACCAGGCGGGCGAGCGCAACTTCGAGGCGCTGCGCGAGGCCTACGGAAAGGCCGGCGTGAAGGCCGAGCTCGTCGCCTTCATCGACGACATGGCCGCGCGCTACGCGTGGTGCGACGTGCTCATCGCGCGCTCCGGCGCCATCACCGTGGCCGAGATCGGCGTGGCGGGTGTCGCCGCCATCCTCTTCCCGCTGCCGTGGTTCGTCGCGGACGAGCAGGCGGGCAACGCCCGCTTCCTGGAGTCGCGCGGCGCGGCGATCCGCCTCGCGCAGCTCGAGACCACGCCGGCGGGGCTCGCCTCGCTCCTCGCCGGCCTCACGCGCGAGAAGCTCGCCGCGATGGCCGCGGCCGCCCGCGCGCTCGGCAAGCCCGACGCCACCGCGCGCTGCGCGGACCTCTGCGAAAGGCTCGCCGCATGAAGCACAAGGTCCGGCACATCCACTTCGTGGGCATCGGCGGCTCCGGCATGTCCGGCATCGCCGAGGTGCTCGCGAACCTGGACTACACGGTGACCGGCAGCGACATCGCCGAGAGCGCGGTGGTCCGGCGGCTGCGCGGGCTGGGGATCGCGGTGGCCATCGGCCACGAGGCGCGCCACGTCGCGGGCGCCGACGCCGTCGTCACCTCCTCGGCCGTGAAGGCCGACAACCCGGAGGTCGTCGCCGCGCGCGAGGCGCACGTGCCCGTGGTGCCGCGCGCGATGATGCTGGCCGAGCTCATGCGCTTCAAGCAGGGCATCGCGGTGGCCGGCACGCACGGGAAGACCACCACGACCTCGCTCGTCTCCGCCGTGCTGGGCGAGGCGGGGCTCGATCCCACGGTCGTGATCGGCGGACGCCTGAACTCCATCGGCACGAACGCGCGCCTGGGCAAGGGCGACTTCCTGGTGGCGGAGGCCGACGAGTCGGACGCCTCCTTCCTCTACCTGCAGCCGGTGATCTCGGTGGTCACCAACATCGACGCCGACCACATGGAGACCTACGGCCAGGACTTCGAGCGCCTGAAGGGCGCCTTCGTCGAGTTCCTGGGCCACCTGCCGTTCTACGGGCTCGCGGTGGTGTGCAAGGACGACGAGCACGCGCGCGCCATCATGAAGCAGGTGTCGAGGCCGATGGTCACCTACGGCATCCGCACCGACGCGGACCTGCGCGCCGAGCAGGTGCGCTGGGAATCCGGGCGCATGCGCTTCCGCGCCGTGAACGGCGGCGCCGCGCCCCTCGAGGTGACGCTGAACCTGCCCGGCGAGCACAACGTCCTCAACGCGCTCGCGGCCATCGCCGTGGGACGCGAGGTGGGCGCGCCCGACGCGGCCATCGCCAAGGCGCTCTCGGAGTTCACGGGCGTGGGCCGGCGCTTCCAGCGCTTCGGCGAGGTGGCGCTCGCCCGCGGCGGGCACTTCGCCCTCGTCGACGACTACGGCCACCACCCCGCGGAGATGGCGGCGACCATCGCCGCCGCGCGCGGCGCATTCCCGGGGCGCCGTCTCGTGCTCGCGTTCCAGCCCCACCGCTTCACGCGCACGCGCGACCTCTTCGAGGACTTCGTGCGCGTGCTCTCGAGCGTGGACGCCCTGGTGCTCGCCGACGTCTATCCCGCGGGCGAGGCCCCCATCGTCGCGGCCGACGGCCGCGCGCTGGTGCGCGCCGTGCGCGTGGCCGGCAAGGTGGAGCCGGTGTTCTGCGAGCAGGTCGCGCAGATGAAGGATGCGGTGCTCTCGGTGGCGCGCGACGGCGACGTCGTGGTCACCATGGGGGCCGGCTCCGTGGCGGGGCTCGCGCCGGAGCTCGCGCGGGCGGCGACGGGGGAGGGCAGGGGGTGAGGGCATGGACATGAGCGAAGCCACCCGCCTCGCACCGGTCTTGCGCGGCGCGCTGCGCCACGAGGAGCCCATGGCGAAGCACGTGAGCTGGCGGGCCGGGGGGCGGGCGCGGGTCTTCTTCCAGCCCGCGGACCTCGAGGACCTGCGCGTCTTCCTCGCCTCGCGCCCCGCGCCCGAGCCCGTCCTCTTCGTCGGCCTCGGCAGCAACCTGCTCGTGCGCGACGGCGGCTTCGACGGCTGCGTGGTCTACACGCACCGCGCGCTCACCGGGATCGAGGCCGCGCCGCCCCTGGGGCCGAAGCTCGTCTTCGTGGCGGGCGCGGGCGTGCCGGCGCCGCACCTGGCGCGCTTCGTCGCGAGGCACGGCGGCGCGGGCGCGGAGTGGATGGCGGGCGTGCCCGGGACCGTGGGCGGGGCGCTCGCGATGAACGCGGGCTGCTACGGCGGCGAGACCTGGAACCACGTGGTCTCGGCGCGCACCATCGACCGGCGCGGCGCGATCCACACGCGCACGGCGGCCGACTACGAGATCGGCTACCGGCACGTGCGCGCGCTCTCCGGCGCCGAGGAGTGGTTCGTGGGCGCGACCTTCGCCTTCGACGCGGGCGAGGAGGCGGCCGCCATGGCGCGCATGAAGGCGCTCCTGGTCAAGCGCGTGGCCACCCAGCCCCTGAGCCGGCCCAACGCGGGCAGCGTCTTCCGCAACCCGCCGGGCGACCACGCCGCGCGGCTCATCGAGTCCTGCGGCCTCAAGGGCTTCACGGTCGGCGGGGCGCAGGTGTCGCAGAAGCACGCCAACTTCATCGTGAACCTGGGCGGGGCGAGCGCGGCCGACATCGAGGCCGTCGTCGAGCACGTGCAGGCGGCCGTGAAGGCGGCGACCGGCGTGGAGCTCGTGCGCGAGGTGCGGATCGTCGGAACGGCGGGAGGGGCCCGTGGCTGACCCGCGCGCCCTCGGGAAGGTCGCGGTGCTCATGGGCGGGCCTTCCGCCGAGCGGGAGATATCGCTCCTTTCCGGCAACGGCGTGCTGGCGGCGCTGCGCGAGAAGGGCGTGGACGCGCACGCCTTCGACCCCAGCGAGCGCGAGCTCTTCGACCTGAAGCGCGAGGGCTTCGCGCGAGCCTTCGTCGCGCTGCACGGCCGCTTCGGCGAGGACGGCACCGTGCAGGGGGCGCTGGAGGTGATGGGCATCCCCTACACCGGCAGCGGCGTCATGGCCTCGGCGCTCGCCATGGACAAGTGGCGCACCAAGCTCGTGTGGCTGGCCTCCGGGATCCCGACGCCGCGCTACGAGGTCGTCACCGCGGCCACCGATTGGGCGGGACTCGCCTCGCGCCTGGGCCTGCCGCTCATCGTGAAGCCCGCCCGCGAAGGCTCCACCCTCGGCATCACCAAGGCGGCCGCGGTTGCCGACCTGCCCGCTGCGCACGCGCTGGCCGCCAGGCACGATCCCCTCGTGATCGCCGAGGAGTTCGTCGCCGGGCAGGAGCTCACGGCGAGCATCCTGGGCGAGGAGGCGCTGCCCCTCGTGCGCATCGAGGCGCCCCAGGGCAACTACGACTACCAGAACAAGTACTTCACCGACGCGACGAAGTACCACTGCCCGTCGGGCATCCGCGCCGACCTCGAGGAGGCGATCCGGCGCGCGGCGCTGGCGAGCTTCCGCGTCCTGGGCTGCCGGGGCTGGGGGCGCGCCGACGTGATGCTGCGCGCCGACGGCAGCTTCTCCTTCCTCGAGATGAACACCTCGCCGGGCATGACCGGCCACAGCCTCGTGCCGATCGCGGCGCGCGCGGTGGGCATCGCCTATCCCGATCTCTGCCTTCGCATCCTCGAGGGCGCGGCCACGGAGGCGCGGCCATGAGGCCCGGGATCGCGGCTGCGCTTCGCGGCGCCGGCGCCCTGGCGGCCGCCGCCGTCCTCGCGGGGGGCGGCTGGTACGGCTACGAGGCGGCCGCGAGCCGGCCGATCGCCGCGGTGCGCTTCACCGGCGACACCACGCGCGTGGGCGCGGTCGAGCTCGAGCGGCTGGCTTCCGGGATCCGCGGGCGCGTGTGGCGGGAGGTCTCGCTCGCCGACGTGCGCGAGGCCGCGAGGCGCCTGCCCTGGGTGCGCGAGAGCGCGGTGCGTCGCGTCTTCCCCGCGACGATCGAGATCGCCGTCGAGGCGCACGAGGCGCTCGCGCGCTGGGACGACACGCACCTCGTGAGCGTGCGCGGCGAGGTCTTCGCCGCGGACACCGACGAGGCGCTGCCGCGCTTCAGCGGGCCCGAGGGAGCGGCCGCCGAGATGGCCGCGGAATGGCCGCGCATCGGGCGTGCCGCCGCCGGCCTGGGCAGCCCCGTCACGCAGCTCGCGCTCTCCGAGCGGCGCGCGTGGCAGGCGAAGCTCGCCTCGGGGCTCACGATCGAGCTGGGCCGCGGCGACGTCGAGGCGCGCCTGGCGCGCTTCGCCGCGGCATGGCCGCAGGTCGCGGCGCAGGCCGGGAGCGCCACCCACGCCGACCTGCGCTACCCCAACGGGTTCGCGCTGCGCGGCGGGGCGGCGCAGGAACGCAGGAACGCGCCCAAGGGACGGCGCGCATGAGGAAGAAGGCGACAAGATGATCGTGAACCGCAGCCGCGAGGCCCGCAACGTGCTGGTGGCCCTGGACATCGGCACCTCGAAGATCGTCACCCTGGTGGCCGAGGTGACCCCGGAAGGCACGCTCAACCTCATCGGCATGGGCAGCCACCCCTCGCGGGGCCTGAAGAAGGGGACCGTGGTCAACATCGAGTCCACCGTGACGGCCATCCAGCGCTCGCTGGAGGAGGCCGAGCTCATGGCCGACGTGAAGATCCGCGACGTGATCACGGGCATCGCCGGCAGCCACATCAAGAGCTTCAACTCCCACGGCATGGTGGCGATCAAGGACAAGGAGGTGTCGCAGTACGACATCGACCGCGTGATCGAGACCGCGCGCGCGGTGAACATCCCGATGGAGCAGCAGGTCCTGCACATCCTGGAGCAGGAATTCATCATCGACGGCCAGGGCGGCGTGCGCCAGCCGCTGGGCATGAGCGGCATGCGCCTGGAGGTGAAGGTCCACATCGTCACGGGGGCCGTCTCCGCCGCCCAGAACATCATGAAGTGCGTCCGCCGCTGCGGCCTCGAGGTGAGGGACCTCATGCTGCAGCCGCTGGCCAGCGCGGACGCCGTGCTCCTGGACGACGAGCGCGACCTCGGCGTGTGCCTGGTCGACATCGGCGGCGGCACGACCGACCTCGCCGTCTTCACCGAGGGGGCCATCAAGCACACGAGCGTGATCCCCATCGCGGGCGACCAGATCACCAACGACATCGCGATGGCGCTGCGCACGCCGACCAAGGACGCCGAGGAGCTCAAGATCCGCCACGGCGTGGCGCTGCGCCAGCTCGCCAGCGTGAACGACATGATCGAGGTGCCCGGCGTCGGGGACCGCGCCGCGCGCGAGATCTCCCGCCAGACCCTGGCCGAGGTCATCGAGCCGCGGGTCGAGGAGCTCTATTCGCTGGTGCAGCGCGAGCTGCGCTCCTGCGGGCTCGAGGAGCTGCTGTCCTCCGGGATCGTGATCACCGGCGGCTCGGCGCTCATGAAGGGGATGGTGGAGCTGGGCGAGGAGGTTTTCCACATGCCGGTGCGCGTGGGCCTGCCGAACTACTCGGGCGCCCTCGCCGAGGTGGTGCGCAACCCGCGCCACTCGACGGGCATGGGGCTGCTCGCGGCGGGGTTGGAGCAGGTCCGCCGCGACCAGCACGCGAAGATCGCGGGCACGGGCTTCAAGGACGTGCTCGAGAAGATGAGGAACTGGTTCAAGGGCAATTTCTAGGATCGGCGGGCGGGCAGCATCGCCGCGCCGGTGCAACTGCAGTCACAACAAAGGAGACGACACATGATCGAGTTGCTTGAAGCCCAATCGCCGGAAGCGGTGATCAAGGTGGTGGGGATCGGGGGCTGCGGCGGGAACGCCGTGGACCACATGATCAACAACGGGGTGCAGGGCGTGGAGTTCATCACCATGAACACCGACGCCCAGGCCCTCAAGAGGAACCTCGCGAAGACGACGCTGCAGCTGGGCACGGGCGTCACCAAGGGCCTGGGCGCGGGCGCCAACCCCGAGGTCGGCCGCCAGGCGGCGGAAGAGGACCGCTCGCGCATCGAGGAGCTGGTGAGCGGGGCCGACATGCTGTTCATCACGGCCGGCATGGGCGGCGGCACGGGCACGGGTGCGGCGCCCGTGGTCGCCTCCATCGCGCGCGAGATGGGGATCCTCACCGTGGCGGTCGTCACCAAGCCCTTCGACTTCGAGGGCAAGCGCCAGAAGGTGGCCCTGATGGGCATCGACGCCCTCAAGCAGCACGTCGACTCCCTCATCATCATCCCCAACGAGCGCCTCATGCAGGTGCTGGGCGACGAGGTGACCTACGAGGACGCCTTCCGGGCCTCCAACGACGTGCTCAACGGCGCCGTGGCCGGCATCGCGGAAGTGATCAACTGCCCGGGCCTGGTGAACGTCGACTTCGCCGACGTGCGCACGGTCATGAGCGAGAACGGCGTGGCGATGATGGGCTCGGCGATGGCCTCCGGCTCCGAGCGCGCGCAGATGGCCGCCGAGCAGGCGGTGCACTCGCCGCTGCTCGAGGACATCCACCTCTCCGGCGCGCGCGGCGTGCTGGTCAACATCACCGCCTCGAAGAGCCTCAAGCTCAAGGAGGTGCACGAGGTGATGAACACCATCCGCTCGTTCACCGCCGAGGACGCGACCATCATCTACGGCAGCGTGATCGAGGAGTCGATCGGCGACGCGCTGCGGGTGACGATCGTGGCCACGGGCCTGGGCGGCGCCGCCGCGCAGCGCCAGCCCACGATCTCGATCGTGCAGCGCACCGGCACCGACAACGAGCCCCTGGCCGTCAACTACGAGGAGCTCGAGCAGCCCGCCGCGTTCCGGCGCCGCCGCGACCAGACGGTCGACGCGCTTCGCCACTCCGGCATGGAGACGCTCGACATCCCCGCCTTCCTGCGCAAGCAGGCGGACTGACGCCTCCCGGGCGCGGGGCGACGAGCCCCGTCTCCGGCAATCGTCGCCGCGCCCGTCCGGTTTCACCGGAGGGCGGGGACCAGGCAGCACGCGGCCGCCGACCGTCTCCCGGCGGCCGTGCCCGCCTTCCTTCAGGCCCGCGCAAGCGGGCCTTTTTCATTTCCGCAGCGAGCTGAAGACGTAGCCGCGGTCCTTCTGCGGCGCGTGGCAGGCGAAGCACGCCTTCGCGGCATCGGCGCCGACGGCCCGCTCGGTGCGCGAGTCGCCCTTGAACCCCTCGAAGCCCCAGCCGCCGGTGGCCGCGAACTTGCGGGCGTCGCGGGCCATGACGCCCACCACCTTGCGCCGGCCCTCGGTGATGGCGCCGCCCTCGGCGGGCGCTTCCAGCAGGTCGAAGACGATGACGGCGCCGTCCGGGAACTTCCCCGTGCGGTAGCCCTCGACCGCCTTGCGGTTGGCGTACAGGTGGTGGATGCCGCCGAAGGCCTCGTACAGGCCGTGCCCGGGCTGGATCACCATGCTCTTCACGTGGTGCCAGTCGCGGTAGCCGTCGGGATAGGCCACGTCGGCGGCGAGCGCGGGGAGGGCGAGTGCGGCGAGCGTGGCGAGGGCGAGGCGTTTCACGTTCCGGTCTCCTTGAAAGGTGGGGTGCCGCGGCGCAATCTAGCGGGTCGGCGGCCGGCGAAAAAGCGGGCACGAACCGGTTTCCTACCCACCAAACGGTGCAACTTGGCGACGACGAAGCAGAAAAGAATTTCGGCGCCGCGGGCCGCAAGGACGGTCCACGGCATGGTCGAGAACATCGTGGGCTGCAAGTGGTCGCTCACCGTGATCGACCAGGTGCGCTCGGGCGTTCGGCGCCCTGGAGCCATCGAGCACGCGGTCCCGGGGCTTTCGCAGAAGGTCCTGAACGAGCGCCTGCGCAAGCTCGTGCGGTTCGGGATCCTCGCCCGGGAGAGCTTTCCCGAGGTGCCGCCCCGCGTGGAGTACTCGCTCACCGACTTCGGCGAGCGCTTCGCGGGCATTCTCGACGCCATCCGCGAGCTGGAGGTCGGGCGCGCGGCGAAATGACCGGGGCGCGGTTCCTAAGGCGATGATAGAATTGCGTTTTTGGCACAGCCGGGCAGCCACGAGCCGCCCCGGGCTTACGCGATGATCCGCCAGCGCACGCTCAAATCCTCCGTCCGCGCCACCGGCGTGGGCGTCCACACCGGCCACAAGGTGACGCTCGTCCTGCGGCCGGCGCCCCCCGACACGGGCATCGTCTTCTGCCGCTCGGACCTGCCGGGCAATCCCGCGATCCCCGCCCGGGCGCACAACGTCGTCGACACCCGCATGGCCACGGTCCTCGAGAAGGACGGCGCGCGCGTGTCCACCGTCGAGCACCTCATGAGCGCCTTCTTCGGCCTGGGCATCGACAACGCCTACGTGGACGTTTCCGCCGAGGAAGTGCCCATCATGGACGGCAGTGCGGCGACCTTCGTTTTCCTGCTGCAGCAGGCCGGCATCGAGGAGCAGGCCGCGCCCAAGAAGTACCTGCGCGTGGTGAAGCCCCTCGCGATCGAGCAGGGCGACAAGCGCGTGTCCCTGGCGCCCTTTCCCGGCTTCAAGGTGGGCTTCGCCATCGAGTTCCGCCACCCCGTCTTCGAGCAGTCGGAGACCACGGTCGACATCGACTTCGGGGAGGTCTCCTTCGTGAAGGAGGTGGCGAGGGCGCGCACCTTCGGCTTCACCCAGGACGTCGAGGCCATGCGCAACGCCGGCCTGGGCCGCGGCGGCTCGCTCGACAACGCCATCGTGGTCGACGACTTCCGCGTCCTCAACGCCGAGGGGCTGCGCTTCGACGACGAGTTCGTGAAGCACAAGGCGCTCGACGCCGTGGGCGACCTCTACCTCGCCGGACACCCGCTGATCGGGGCCTTCCACGGCCACAAGTCCGGGCACGCCCTCAACAACCTGCTGGTGCGCGCCCTCCTCGACGACGCCACGGCCTGGGAGGAAGTGACCTTCGGCGAGGCCCGCGAGCTTCCCGCCGCCTTCGCCCGGATCGAGCTGCAGCCGGCCTGAGGCCGGCAACCGCCATGTTCGTCCTGCGGGCGGTCTTCCTCCTCGCCCTGCTCTTCCTGCTGGCCCTGGTCGGGGCCTGGCTCGCCACGAAGGACCGCAAGTACCTGCGCCTGGCGGGCCGGACGATCCAGGTGCTCACCCTGCTCGCCGTCGCCTTCGCGCTTTTCTACCTCTTCGAGCGGGTGCTGCTCTTCGCCTGAGGGCCGGCGATGCGCTCCAGCGCCTCCTTCAGGGGGGAGTCGGAGAGCCCGGCGGCGACCTCGGAGAGCTTCTCCGTGGGCAGCGGGCCGCGCGCCCGCGGCGGGCGGGAGGGGGGCGGGGCGGCGACTTGAACTTCCACCCGCAATGCGGTAAGCTCTTGATCCCGCTTGATTTTCAACGAGTTTTTCCCGGATCGCGGCTCGGCGGCATTGAGCCCGGCCAGCAGTCTCGGCGCCAAGGCCCGCAGGGCGGCGGCGACCGGCGCGTTATCCGCGCGAACCACAACAGTCGTTCCATCAACGGCGCACACCCGGCTCGAGGAAGCGAGCTCAACGGGTACCACGGACCGATAGCGCCCTTGCAGGCGCCCGACGAGTTCCAGCCGGTCGCGTACCGGCGCGAGGTCGGGGTTCTGGCGGAGCAGTCGGCCTAGCCGTTCGGTGGGCATCGTTGCGACAGGGAGTGACGGATGAACATTATTCTGGTTTCGGACAGCCTGGCGAAGAGCCGCAGCGTCACGCTGTCCCAGACGCAGGTGATCCTGGTGGCGCTCGGCATCCTCATGTCGGGCTTCTTCCTGGCGATGGCCACCTATGTCGTCACGATGAAGTTCTCGACCGACATGCGCAACCCCTACCTGCGCTCGCTCGTCTCGGCCCTGCACGAGGAAGAGCTGCGCAAGAGCGAGTCGGAGATGAAGGAAACCCTCAACTCGCTCGCGGTCCGGGTCGGCGAGCTGCAGGCCCGGATCCTGCGCCTTGACGCCTTCGGCGAGCGCCTGGCCAAGGCCGCCGGCATCAAGCCCACGGAGTTCCGCTTCGACGAGAAGCCCGGCCAGGGCGGAGCGGCCCCGTCCCCCGCGTTCACGCGCGACCTGACGCTGCCGGAATTCCGCCAGATGCTCGACGAGATCTCCAAGGTCCTCGACGACCGCACGGACAAGATGGGCGTGCTCGACTCCGTGTTCATGGACGACCGGCTCGCCCGCAAGTCCATCCCCACCACCCTCCCCGTGGCCCAGGGCTACTACTCGTCCAACTACGGCTACCGCATCGACCCGATCACCGGCCGCTCGGCCCTGCACACGGGCGTGGACATCATCGCGACGCCCGGCACGCCCGTGGTGGCCGCCGCCGGCGGCGTGGTCTCCACCGTCGCCTTCCATCCCGAGTACGGCAACATCGTCGACATCGACCACGACAACGGCCTCACCTCGCGCTACGCGCACCTGCTCAAGAGCTCGGTGAAGGTGGGCGACGTGGTGATGAAGGGCCAGCTCATCGCGCAGGTGGGCAACACCGGCCGCACCACCGGCCCGCACCTGCACTTCGAGGTGCGCGAGAAGGGCGTTCCGCTCAATCCCAACAAGTTCTTCGCGCTCGACAGGAAGGAAGGCCCGATCCCGGTCGCCCTGCGCAAGTAGCCCGCCCGCCAGGGGGTTGCATTCCGGCAGGCCCCCCCCATTTCACCTTATAATTCCGCCTCGTTCCGGCCCCCCTGGGGCCGGTTTCGCATCCGTCCCCGCCCGAGCCCCCGCCCCCCGTGTTCGCAAACGTCCTCAAGGCCATCTTCGGCAGCCGCAACGACCGCCTCCTGAAGCAGTACCGGAAGACCGTCGACGTCATCAACGCCCTCGAGCCGGAGATCGAGAAGCTCTCCGACGAGGCCCTGGCGGGCAAGACGCCGGAGCTCAAGGCCAAGGTCGCCGCGGGCACGCCGCTCGAGCAGATCCTGCCGGAGGCCTTCGCCGTCGTGCGCGAGGCCTCCAAGCGCGTGCTGGGCATGCGCCACTTCGACGTGCAGCTGGTGGGCGGCCTGGCCCTGCACCAGGGCAAGATCGCGGAGATGCGCACGGGCGAGGGCAAGACGCTCGTGGCGACGCTGCCGTCCTACCTCAACGCGCTCACCGGCAAGGGCGTGCACGTGGTGACGGTGAACGACTACCTCGCGCGGCGCGACTCGGAGTGGATGGGCCGCATCCACCGCTTCCTGGGCCTCAGCGTCGGCGTGGTCGTCCCGCAGATGGACAACGCGGAGAAGCAGGCTGCCTACCGGGCCGACATCACCTACGGCACCAACAACGAGTTCGGCTTCGACTACCTGCGCGACAACATGGCCACGCAGGTCGCGGAGCGCTTCCAGCGCGGCCTCAACTACGCGATCGTCGACGAGGTGGACTCCATCCTCATCGACGAGGCGAGGACGCCGCTCATCATCTCCGGCCAGGCCGAGGACTCCACGGAGCTCTACCGGCGCATCAACGCGCTCATCCCCTCGCTCGTGAAGCAGGAGGACGAGAAGGGCCCGGGCGACTACTGGGTCGACCTCAAGATGCACAACGTGACCCTCTCCGAGCAGGGGCACGAGCACGCCGAGGAGCTCATGGTGCAGGCGGGGCTGCTGCCCGAGGGGGCGAGCCTGTACGACCCGGCCAACATCATGCTCATGCACCACCTCTACGCCGGGGTGCGCGCGCACGCGCTCTACCACCGCGACCAGCACTACGTGGTGCTGAACGACGAGGTGGTGATCGTCGACGAGTTCACGGGCCGCATGATGCAGGGGCGGCGCTGGTCCGACGGCCTGCACCAGGCGGTGGAGGCGAAGGAGGGCGTCACGATCAAGAACGAGAGCCAGACGCTCGCCTCGATCACCTTCCAGAACTACTTCCGCCTGTACGGCAAGCTCGCGGGCATGACCGGCACGGCCGACACCGAGGCCTTCGAGTTCTCGCACATCTACAACCTCGAGACGGTGCTGATCCCCACGCACCGCCCGATGATCCGCATCGACCACCCCGACGCCGTGTTCCTCAACCGCAACGGCAAGTACCGCGCGGTGTCCAACGAGATCAAGGACTGCCACGAGCGCGGCCAGCCGGTGCTGGTCGGCACCACCTCGATCGAGGTGTCGGAGCTGCTGTCGAACTTCCTGCGCGAGCAGAGGATCCCGCACGAGGTGCTCAACGCCAAGCAGCACGAGCGCGAGGCGCAGATCGTCGCCAACGCAGGCCGCCCGAAGGCGGTGACCATCGCCACCAACATGGCCGGACGCGGCACCGACATCGTGCTCGGCGGCTCGCTCGAGGCCGAACTGCACGCCTTGGGCGAGGACGCCGGCGAGGCCGACAAGGCGCGCGTGCGCGCCGAATGGCAGAAGCGCCACGACGAGGTGGTCGCGCTCGGCGGCCTGCACATCCTCGGCACCGAACGCCACGAATCGCGCCGCATCGACAACCAGTTGCGCGGCCGTTCCGGCCGCCAGGGCGACCCCGGTTCGAGCCGCTTCTACCTGTCGCTCGAAGACAACCTGATCCGCATCTTCATGGGCGAGGGCGTGGCGCGCATGATGCGCCTGTTCGGCATGAAGGAGAACGATGCGATCCAGGACCGCATGGTCAGCCGCCAGATCGAGAAGGCGCAGCGCAAGGTCGAGGCCCACAACTTCGACATCCGCAAGCACCTGCTCGAGTTCGACGACACCGCCAACGACCAG
>JAHCLE010000083.1 GCA_026125445.1 Burkholderiales bacterium | reverse complement strand
GTGGAGGCCATGAGGAGCGTGTAGCCGTCCGGCGGCGACTGCGCCACCATCTCCGCGCCGATGTGGCCGCTCGCGCCGGGCTTGTTCTCCACCACCACGGGCTGGCCCCAGGCCTTCGCGAGGTGCGGGCTCATGATGCGCGCGAGCGTGTCGGCGCCGCCGCCGGGCGGGAAGGGCACGACGATCTTCACGGACTTGGACGGGAACGACTGTGCCCAGGCGACCGGCGCCTGCAGGAGCGCGAGCGGCGCGAGCAGCGCCAGCGCGGCGACGATGCGGCCGCGAATTCCCATCACGCCTCCCCGGGGGCCACGATCGTGGTGCGCAGCGTGGCGATGCCCTCGATCGAGCACTCGACCACGTCGCCCGGCTTGAGGAAGAGTTCGGCCGCGTTGGGCTTGCCCACGGCCACGCCGCCGGGGGCGCCGGTGGAGAAGAGGTCGCCCGGCTCGATGGGGATGTAGCGCGAGAAGTGCTCGAGGATGTCGGGCAGCTTCCAGATCTGGTCGCGCGTGTTCACGCGCATGCGCTCCTGGCCGTTCACCGAGCAGGTCATCCACAGGTCGTACGGGTCGGCGATCTCGTCCATCGTGACGATCTCCGGCCCCAGCGGGCCGAAGCCCGGGATGTTCTTCGCGGTCCAGAACCGCGAGCCCGAGGCCACCTCGCGCTTCTGCAGGTCGCGGCAGGTGAGGTCGTTCAGGATCGTCACGCCCGCCACGTAGTCCATGGCGTCCACCTTCTTCACGCCGAGCGCGCGCCGGCCGATCACGAACACGAGCTCGGGCTCGTAGTCCAGGCGCACGACGCCGGCCGGGCGCACGACCTTCGCGTCCTGGCCCACGAGGCAGGAATTGAGCTTCACGAAGGCCGTGGGCTCCTGCGGGATCTCCTTGAGCAGGTCGCTCTTCACGAGCTCGTCGAGGTGCTGGCGGTAGTTCTTGCCCACGCACAGGAACTTGTCCGCGTCGGGCACGGGCGGCAGCAGGCGCACCGCGCGCTCCTCGTGCAGGGCGTGCGAGAACGACTTCGCCCCGGTGGTCGCCGCCTTCACGAGCGCCTGGACGCGCGACATCGCGCCCCGGCCGGCCGCGAGGAGCGCCTTCACGGAAGCCGGCAGCGGCTCGCCGTTGACGCGCGAGGCGGCCTCGATGTCGAGGATGCGGTGGCCGACGCGAACGCCGGCGCGGGCCGGGCCGGCCGGCCCGACGCTGTAGGTGACGAGTCTCATGGGGATGTCCTGCCGGGAGTTGCGGGTGTCTGCATGGCGCCTCGAACCGGAGATTGTGTTCCCCGCGGCGGGCGGGGGCAAGACGCGCCCCCGCGCCCCGGTGCAAAATAGGCGTCCCTCCAGCCCGGCCCAGACGGTGAAACCATGACGCTCCTTTCCGACCAGATGCGCCTGCACCCGGACCAGCTCGGCGCCTACTGGATGCCCTTCACCGCCAACCGCCAGTTCAAGTCGGCGCCGCGCATGGTGGCCCGGGCCGAGGGCATGCACTACTGGACTCCCGAGGGACGCCAGGTCCTCGATGCCTTCTCGGGCCTGTGGTGCTGCAACGCGGGGCACAACCGCAAGCCCATCGTGGAGGCGATCCAGAAGCAGGCGGCGACGATGGACTACGCGCCCGCCTTCCAGATGGGCCAGCCGCTCGCCTTCGAGCTCGCCAACCGCATCGTGGACATCGCTCCCGAGGGACTGGACCGCGTCTTCTTCTGCAATTCCGGCTCCGAGGCCGTGGACACCGCGCTCAAGATCGCGCTCGCCTACCACCGCGTGCGCGGCGAAGGGCACCGCACCCGCCTCATCGGCCGCGAGCGCGGCTACCACGGCGTGGGATTCGGCGGCATCTCGGTGGGCGGGATGGTGGCCAACCGCAAGATGTTCGGCACGATGCTCGCGGGCGTGGACCACCTGCCGCACACGCACGACCTCGCCCGCAACGCCTTCACCCGCGGCGAGCCCGAGTGGGGCGCGCACCTCGCCGACGAGCTCGAGCGCCTGGTGGCCCTGCACGACGCCTCCACGATCGCCGCGGTGATCGTGGAGCCCATGGCCGGGTCCACCGGAGTCCTCTTCCCGCCCAAGGGCTATCTCGAGCGCCTGCGCGAGATCACGAGGAAGCACGGCATCCTCCTCATCTTCGACGAGGTCATCACCGCCTTCGGGCGCCTGGGCGGCGCCTTCGCCTCGCAGGTCTACGGCGTGGTCCCGGACATGCTGACCTTCGCCAAGGGCGTGACCTCGGGGAGCGTGCCGATGGGCGGCGTCCTCGCATCCTCGGCCATCCACGACGCGTTCATGGTCGGCCCGCCCGGCGCCATCGAGCTCTTCCACGGCTACACCTATTCCGCGCACGTGCTGGCCTGCGCCGCGGGCGTGGCCACGCTCCAGCTCTACAAGGACGAGGACCTCTTCGCGCGCGCGCGGAAGATGGCGCCGGTCCTGGAGGACGCGCTGCATTCCCTCAAGGGCACGCGGCACGTGATCGACATCCGCAACGGCGGCCTCGTCGGCGCGGTGGAGCTCGAGCCCCGGCCCGGCGCGCCGGGCGCGAGGACCTTCGACGCCTACCTCGGCTGCTGGGAGGAGGGCGTCCTCGTGCGCCAGGCCGGGGAGATCGTCTGCTTCGCCCCCGCGCTCATCGTCGAGGAATCCCACATCGCCCGGATGGTGGACACGCTTCGCGCCGTCCTCTCGCGCATCGACTGAGGGGCGCGCCCATGTCCACGCTCGCGCTCTTCCGCAACGAAGGCGACACCCGCAGCTTCGCCGCCGGCGAGACCATCTTCGTCGAGGGCGAGGAAGGCCGGAACATGTTCGTGGTGCTCGAGGGCTCCGTGCGCCTGTCGGTGACCGGCCGCACCCTCGAGAAGGTGGCCAAGGGAGGCGTCTTCGGCGAGATGGCGCTCATCGATTCCGCCCCCCGCAGCGCGACCGCCACCGCGCTCACGGCCTGCACCCTCGTGCCGGTGACCGCGCTGCGCTTCAGGTCGCTGGTGAAGGAGAGCCCCGATTTCGCCGTGGAGATCATGCGCGTCATGGCCGAGCGCCTGCGCAGCATGGACCGCCGGCTCTAGCCGCCACGGCGAACATGGCCTACCGCGGCACCGCACCCGGGCTCGTCGACTTCCTCAAGATCGTCGACATCCGCACCAAGATCGTGAGCGTCTCCTCGCTCCTCATCGGCAGTGCGTGGGCGCTCGCCACGGCCCCGGATCGCTTCTCGTGGGGGCTCTTCGCGCTCATGGCCGCCGCCACGCTGCTCGTCGACATGGGGACGACCGGCTTCAACAGCCACTTCGACTTCGTGACCGGCGTGGACACGCGCGAGTCCGACCAGGAGCGCTTCAAGGCGCTCGTCCAGGCCGACATCGACCCGCGCGTCGCCCTGCACCTTTCCTTCGCCCTCTTCGCCGCGGCCGTCCCCCTGGGGCTCGCCATCGGCACGCGCGCCGGCTGGGGCGTGGTGGCCGCCGGCGCGGGATGCATGGTCTTCGCCTACTTCTACTCGGGAGGGCCGCACCCGATCTCTCGCACGCCCGTGGGCGAGTTCTTCGCGGGCGGGCTCCTGGGCGGCGCGCTGGTCGCGATCGCGGCCTTCGTGCACACGCAGCGCCTGGATGCCGCGACGCTGCTCGTGGGCCTGCCTTCCAGCCTGATCATCGCGGCGATCCTGTCGACCAACAACGCCTGCGACCGCGTGGGCGACGCGCGCGCCGGCCGGCACACGCTCGCGATCGCACTCGGTCCGGAGCGGGCGCACCTGCCGATCTACTTCCTGGTGGCGGCCTGCTACGCGGCGGTGGCGCTGCTCCTCGCGCTCCGCGTGCTGCCTGCCTGGGCGCTCGTGCCGATGGGCATCTCCGCCGCCGTCTCCTGGCGCGCGCTCGCGGGCATGAAGGCGCGCGGCTGGTCGCACGCGACCAAGGGGCCGAACATGGGCGCGATCTCCCTGGCGTTCCTGGTGTTCACCGCGTGCCTGCTCGCGGGCATCGCGGCCGCGGGCCTCAGCGCAGCACGATGATCGCGGCCACGACGGTCGCGGCGACGTAGCTCGCCACCACCAGCGCGAAAGGCAGGTCCAGGCGCCGAAGCGCCCCGCGCGCCTTCACCTCGCGCGGCACGGTGAACCCGGCGCGCGAGCGCGTCCCGTCGGCATCCACGGGCAGCACCGCGAGCCGCGCGAGGCCCTCGACGCAGTCGAACCGGGGCGAGGGGCGCAGCTCCACGACCTCGTCGCCGCGGTCGAGCGACGGGGCGCCGCCCTCGACCTTCTGCGCCCCCGCCAGGTCGGGCACCGTGTCGCCGCCGGAGGCCTCCGCGCGGCTGCGCACCGCCGCCTCGGCCTGCAGCACCTCGGGAATCGCCTCGCGCAGGTCGGCGGCGAACTCGGCGGCGCTGCCGTAGCGCTCGCCGGGCTTCTTCTTGAGGGCGCGCGCGAGGATGTAGTCGAGCACCGGCGGGAGCGTGCGGTTCACGTGGCTCGGCGGGACGGCCGCGCCGTTGACCACCTGGTACATGAGCTGCGTGATGTCCTCGCCGGAGAACGGCGTGACGCCGGTGAGCATCTCGTAGAGGACCACGCCCAGCGAGAAGATGTCCGCGCGGTGGTCGAAGGGCTCCCCGGAGACCTGCTCCGGCGACATGTAGCGCGGCGAGCCCAGGAGCATGCCGGTGGCGGTCTTCACGTCCGGGTCGCGCAGGCGCGCGATGCCGAAGTCCATGATCTTCACGCGGCCGTCGGAGAGCACCATGATGTTGCCGGGCTTCACGTCGCGGTGCACGACGCCGCGCTCGTGCGCCGCGGCCAGCGCCTCCGCCACGCGCGCGGCGATCTCCACCGCCTCCGAGGGCGCGAGCGAGCCGCCGCGGATCAGGTCGCGAAGCTCCCGGCCGTCGAGGAGCTCCATGGCCATGAAGGCGACGTCGCCCTCGCGGCCCACGTCGTAGATCGTGATGATGGCCGGGTGGCCGATGCCGCCCGCGGCTCTCGCCTCCTGCAGGAAGCGCGCCTCGAAGTGGGCGCGCTCCTCCTCGGTGCCCGTGAGCGTGATCGTCTTGATGGCGACCGCGCGGCCGAGCGCGGGATCCTCGGCGCGGTAGACGACGCCCATGGCGCCGCGCCCCAGCTCGCCCAGGACGCGGAAGCGGCCGAACTGCCGCGGGGAGTTCTCGCCCATGCTCACAGTCCCAGGCTGCGGCGCAGGTCGCGCCAGAAGCCCGGGGGCTTCTGCGCCGGGGGGCTTCCCGTGAAGGCGTGCGAGACGGTCATGCGCTCGCCGGGCTCGAGGTTCACCTTGATCTCGAGCGGCGGATAGCCCTTGCTGCGCACCTGCACGTGGTGCCGGCCGGGCGTGAGCTCCACCTCGCGCGCCTGCGACACGCGCCCGTAGGAAAGGCCGTCGATCACCACGTCGCCGCCCGGCTTCACGTCGAACTCGATCACCGCCGGCCGCGGCGGGAAGAGGTAGCGGTTCACGCTGCGCCCGGCCATCCCCAGCGAGACGATGGCGAGAATGCCCACGAGCGCGTAGGCGGCGAGGCGGTTGCGCCTGGCGACGAGGCGCTGCGGGTCCGGCGCATAGAAGGCGTGCAGGCGCACGCGCGCGTCGGTGAACTCGCCGGCCGGCGCGAGCTCGGCGGCGCGGTCCGGCCGCGTGGCCTCCAGCATCCTCGCGAAGGGCACGGTGACGAGCGTCCTGCCCGCGGCGGCGAACCCGGCCGCGGCCGCCGCCGCGGTGATGCCGTCGCCGAAGACCATGGCGCCGGCGTCGCGCGCGGTGACCGCGATGGGGCCGTGGTTCACGCCCACCTTGAGGGACGCCTCGCCCGGTGCCTCCCGCAGCGACTGCGCGAGGTCCAGGGCCCGCGCGGGCTCCCCGAAGAGCACCAGCGCGACGCCGTCGGCGGCGTCCAGCACGATGCGCTCGGCGGCCGGCATCCCCGCGATGGCCTCGCGAACGCGTCCCTCCAGCCGCTCCTTGAGGCTCGCCTGCTCGACGACCGCGCGCTCGTCGAACCGCGGGATCCGCAGGAACGCGACGTTGGCGAAGACGGGGGCGGCGGTCGGCATGCGCGGCATTGTAGCGGGGCGCCGTCCACCCCGCCGGCGGCTACTTGAGCGCCTTGAAGCGCAGGCGATGGGGCTGGGCGGCCTCCTCGCCGAGGCGCTCGATCTTGTTCTCCTCGTACTCGCGGTAGTTGCCCTGGTAGAAGTACCACTGCGAGTCGCCCTCGGCCGCGAGGATGTGGGTGCAGATGCGGTCGAGGAACCAGCGGTCGTGGGAGATCACCATCACCGCGCCGGCGAACTCCGCGAGCGCGTCCTCCAGCGCGCGCAGCGTCTCCACGTCGAGGTCGTTGGAGGGCTCGTCGAGCAGCAGGACGTTGCCGCCCGCCAGCAGCGTCTTGGCAAGGTGCAGCCGCCCGCGCTCGCCGCCCGAGAGGTTGCCCACGAGCTTCTGCTGGTCCTGGCCCTTGAAGTTGAAGCGGCCGAGGTAGGCGCGCGACTGGATCTCGAACTTGCCGATGGCGAGGATGTCCTGGCCGTTGGAGATCGCCTCCCAGGCGTTCTTCTCGTTGGGCAGCGCGTCGCGCGACTGGTCGACGTAGGCGAGCTGCACCGTGTGCCCGACCTTCACCTCGCCGGAATCGGGCTTCTCCTTGCCGGTGATCATGCGGAAGATCGTCGACTTGCCGGCGCCGTTGGGGCCGATGATGCCGACGATGGCCCCCGGGGGCACCTTGAAGGACAGGTTGTCGATGAGGCAACGGTCGCCGTAGGACTTCGTGACGTTCACGAACTCGATCACCTCGTTGCCCAGGCGCTCGCCCACGGGGATGAAGATCTCGTTGGTCTCGTTCCTCTTCTGGTACTCGTAGGAATTGAGCTCCTCGAAGCGCAGCAGGCGCGCCTTGTTCTTCTTGGTCTGGCCCTTGGCGTTCTGGCGCACCCACTCCAGCTCCTTCTTGAGGGCCTTCTGGCGCGCCGTCTCGCTCGACTCCTCGCGCTGCAGCCGCTCCTTCTTCTGCTCGAGCCACGAGCTGTAGTTGCCCTCCCAGGGGATGCCGCGGCCGCGGTCGAGCTCGAGGATCCACTCGGCGGCGTTGTCCAGGAAGTAGCGGTCGTGCGTGACGGCCACGACGGTTCCGGGAAACTGCGCGAGGAAGTGCTCCAGCCACTCCACGCTCTCGGCGTCCAGGTGGTTCGTGGGCTCGTCGAGCAGCAGCATGTCGGGCTTGGAGAGCAGCAGCCGGCAGAGCGCCACGCGCCGCTTCTCGCCGCCGGAGAGGTTGCCGATCACCGCGTCCCACGGCGGCAGGCGCAGGGCGTCCGCGGCGATCTCGAGCTGGGCCTCCAGCGAGGCCACGTCGGCGTGCTCCAGGATCTTCTCCAGCTTCTCCTGCTCGGCGGCGAGCTTCTCGAAGTCGGCGTCGGGCTCGGCGTACTCCGCGTAGACCTCGTCCAGGCGGGTCTTCGCCTTCAGGATCTCGCCCACGCCCTCCTCCACGGCCTGGCGCACCGTCTGCGTGGGATCGAGCTGCGGCTCCTGCGGCAGGTAGCCGATCTTGATGCCCGGCATGGGCACGGCCTCGCCCTCGATCTCCTTGTCGATGCCGGCCATGATCTTGAGCACGGTGGACTTGCCCGCGCCGTTGAGGCCCAGCAGGCCGATCTTGGCCCCCGGGAAGAACGAGAGCGAGATGTCCTTGAGGATCTGCCGCTTGGGCGGGACGATCTTGCCCACGCGGTTCATCGTGTAAACGTATTGCGCCATGGCGGTACTTTCGGCGTTGGGGGTGGAGCGGGAAAGCCCTCTATTTTAACCGAGCGGCCGCGGGGAGCGCGAACCTGCCGGCGCCGGGCCTGCCGTCCCCCCGGGCCGGTGGCCGCGATGACCCCCAAAGTCATCGCTTGCATCGAATGGCCTCCTCACGGTCATCGATTCCATCGATGACAATCATCGCGAAATGGGGACGCCGCGGCCGGAACCCGGGCCGCCGCGACGGAGTCCGACAGATATCTCCGCGAGGAGAAGAATGAACCGGGGCGCTGGCCCCGTCGCAGCGCCGCCCTGCGGGCACCACCTTGAGGCGGCATTCCCGGCTCCGCGCCCCGTCTGTGCGCGGCGCCTTTCCGGGCCCGGCTCCCGCCGGGCGAGCAACGCCGGCCGTCCGCGCACGCGGGCGAGCGCGCCCATCGAACCGAGAAAGGAGAACGCATCATGAAGTTCACCGAATCCTGGAGCACCGACAGCGCCGCTTCCCGCGGTGACACCACGCGCCCGGCGCGCGGCGACGTCAACGCCCGCCTGCTCGAACGCGTCCGCGCCGCCGTGGCCGTCGTGCGCATCCGCCAGGAGGGGCTCTACGACCGGCTCTCGCAGCGCTTCCACCAGGCCCTCGACGAGGCCGGCGGCGGCGGCCGCGCCGCCGAGCGCATGGCGGTGGCCAAGGCCCGGGAGGAACTGGTGGCTGCCGCCGCGCTGACGCCGGCGCAGGGCGAGCGCCTCGCGGGCTTCCTGCTGCGCGACCTCGACCGGACCGACAGGCGCCGGAGAACCGGCGACATCACCGCCTCCGGCACGCTCGCCTGCATGGGCTGCGGGTTCACGCTGAAGTTCCGCGACACGGCGACGATTCCGCCGTGCCCGAAGTGCTCCGCGACCGGCTTCACGCGAAGCGCCTAGGAGCGGGCCATGTTCCGCCGGATTCTCGTTCCCACCGACGGCTCCCCGGCCGCCGGCCACGCCGTGAGCGCGGCCGCGCGCCTGGCCCGGCTCGCGGACGCGCAGGTGATCGCGCTGCACGTGGTGGGGCCGGTCGTGCCGGCCGCTTCCTGGACGGGCCTGGGCGTCATCGGCGCGCCGGTCCCGCTGGACGTCGCCGCCGACCCCGTGCCACCCGAGCGCGACCGGGCGCTCGCCGATGCCCGCCGCATCGCGCGCGAGGCGGGCGTGGCGATCGATTCACGCCAGATCCGCGCGCCGCAGGCCGCGGCCGCGATCCTGAACCTCGCCGAGGCCGAGGGCTGCGACCTCATCGTCATGGCCTCGAACGGCTACGGCGACCTGCTTTCGATCATCACGGGAAGCATCACCGCCCGCGTGGTCTCCGGCAGCGACCTGCCGGTGCTCGTCGTGCACTGAGAAGAACCAACTCCAGGAGGAACGCCATGTACACCATCGAGGAAACGCTGCGCAACGCCATGCCTCCCACGGCCACCCTCGCCGACGTCTGGCGCAAGGAGCCGAAGCCTGGCCGCCAGGCGCTGGCGATCCGCCAGACCCGCCCGGAGGACTTCCCCACCATCCGCGAGCTGCAGCGCAAGGCCTACCCGGCCATCGCGCCGTGGACCGAGGAGCAGCTCGCGGCGCAGCTCCTCGCCTTCCCGGAGGGGCAGATGGTGGCCGAAATGGGCGGGCAGGTGATCGGCACCTCGGCCTCCCTCGTCGTCATGTGGGACGACTACGCGGTGGACCACACCTGGAAGGGCATCACCGGGGCGGGCACCTTCGGCACGCACGATCCGGCCGGGCGCACCCTCTACGGCGCCGAGGTGGTCGTCGACGCCAGCCGCCGCGGCAACGGGGTCGGCCGCGCCCTCTACCAGGCGCGCCGCCGGCTCTGCCAGCGCCTCAATCTGCGCCGCATCATCGCCGCCGGTCGCCTTCCGGGGTATCGCAACGTGAAGGACGTGATGTCGCCGGAGCTCTACGCCATGCGGGTGGTCTGGGGAGACATCCCCGACCCCGTGCTGCGATTCCAGCTCTCGCAGGGTTTCCACTACTGCGGCGTGATCCACAACTACCTGCCCGAGGACGAGCCCTCGTGCGGCCACGCCGCGCTCATCGTCTGGCTCAACCCGCGCTACGCCCCGCCGCGGCCGGCCGCGCTCGCTGGAAAGGCGGCCCCGTGAGGGTTCGCGTCGCCGCGGTGCAGTACCACCTTCGCCACATCCCCGACTGGGAGGGCTTCGAGAGCCAGGTGGACTTCGTGCTCGACGCGGCGGCCGAGTACCGGCCGCAGTTCGTCGTGCTTCCCGAGATCTTCACCACGCAGCTCATGTCGTTCATGGACGTCTCCGACGTCCGGCGGGCCGTGCGGGAGCTCTCGGCGTTCACGCCGCGCTACATCGGGCTCATGCGCCGCCACGCAGAGAAGCACGGTTACCACCTCGTCGCGGGCAGCCACCCGACCCTTCGCGAGGACAGGCTCTACAACACCGCCTACCTGTTCAACCCGGCCGGCCAGGTCTTCGAGCAGGACAAGCTGCACCGCACGCGCTGGGAGAAGGACCACTGGGACACGACCCCGGGCGAGGCGCTCTCTCTCTTCGAGACGACCCACGGCAAGATCGCGATCCTCGTGTGCTACGACGTGGAGTTCCCCGAGCTCGCGCGCCAGGTCTCGGAAGCCGGCGCGGACATCCTGTTCGTCCCCAGCTGCACGGACGACCGCCAGGGCTTCCTGCGCGTGCGCTATTGCTGCCACGCGCGCGCCATCGAGAACCAGGTCTACGTGGCGATGACCTCGACCGTGGGGAACCTGCGCGTGAGCGGGCTGCGCATGCACTACGGCCAGGCGGCCATCATCGCGCCCTCGGACTTCCCGTTCGCACGCGACGGGGTCGCGGCGGAGGGCGTGGCGAACGCCGAGCAGATCGTGGTGGCCGACGTCGACCTCGCGCTGCTGGGCCACAACCGCATCAACGGCACCACGATCCCGCTCTTCGACAAGCGCTCCGAGCTCTACGACGATCCCGTTCGCGTGATCGCCGCCTGACCCGGCCCCCGATTGCCCGCGATTTCCGACCGCGGCCGGCCCATCGGGCCGGCCGCTCCGTCGTCTGACCCGTCCTCCGCCGGGAGGCGTCCCTCCCCGGCGGCCCGGGCGGCAACCCGAAATCCTCGTTAGGCGGGCCGCGCACAGCCCGCGAAGTTGCCGGTTCCTGCTCAGAGCATCAGCCAGTCGCGCATCGCCGCCCGCGCCTCGAGCTCGAAGCGCGCGTGCGCGTTGGCCACCCGCCCCGGCAGGCCCGCGCGCCGCTCGGCTTCGTAGCGCGCGTAGCCCGCCTCGGGGCGTTTCAAGCGGACGGCGCGGGCGGGCCTCCACCGCCACCAGGCCATCATTCCCGCATCGATCGCATGCATCGTCGTCTCCCTCGTTTTCGTTTTCGGACCGCAAAAGCACGAAGCCCGGAGATTTTTCGGTCTCCGGGCTTCGCGAGGGATTCTTCGCTGACGATGCGGCTTCTACCCGATCGCTCTCCCGGAGACGGTGCCGTCCATGGCGACGACGGCGGCGTGATCCAGCCAAAGGCCGGATGCGCGCGGTCGCGCGAAGGTCGGTTTGGAAATGAAGGTCTGTTCCATGTCTCTCGAAAAAACTCTCGGTGGTTCGTACGGAACGGATGCTGCCATGCAGCAAAAGTCCGCGTCAAGGGGGGTATGCGACTTTTTTCGCGCTTGCGGATAATGGCGCCACGACACGAAGCGAAGAACGACCCGGAGGAGCCATGCATCGACGCCTTGCCCGCACCCTCGCCGCCCTCGCCCTCGCCCTTCCCTGGGCCGCGACGGCGCAGTCCTGGCCCGCCAAGCCGGTGAAGATCGTCGTGCCCTTCGCCGCCGGCGGCCCTGCCGACATCTACGCGCGCGCCCTCGCGGAGAAGCTCTCGCAGTCCCTGGGACAGTCCTTCGTGGTCGAGGACAAGCCCGGCGGCGGCTCGATCGTCGGCACGGACATCGTGGCCAAGAGCGCGCCGGACGGCTACACGCTCCTCATGATGTCCAACACCCACACCGTCAACGAGTCGCTCATCCCGGACAAGCCCTTCGCGCTGATGCGCGACTTCGTCCCCGTGGCGCCGGTCAACTACTCCGATCTCCTCATGGTCGTGCACCCCTCGGTGCCCGCCTCGAGCGTGAGGGACTTCGTGGCCCTCGCGAAGGCGCAACCGGGCAAGCTCAACTACGCCTCCTCGGGCCCCGGCACGCCGTACCACATGGCCGGCGAGCTCTTCAAGGCGATGGCGGGCGTGGACGTCGTGCATGTCCCCTACAAGGGCAGCTCCGGCGCGCGCACCGACATCCTGGGCGGCCAGGTGCAGATGATGTTCGACGCCATCACCACGATGGCGCCGCACGTGCGTTCCGGGAAGCTCAAGGCGCTGGGCTCGACCGGGCGCGCCCGCTCCACGGTGCTGCCCGAGGTGCCCACGGTTGGCGAGGCGGGCGTGGCGGGCTACGAGGCCGTGATCTGGCTTGGCGTGCTGGCGCCGGCCGGCACGCCGAAGGCCGTCGTCGAGCGGCTCAACGCCGAGATCACGCGCATCACCTCGGCGCCGGAGATGCGCGAGGCGTGGGCCCGGCAGGGGGCCACGGTGATGGCGATGACGACCGAGGAGTTCGGCCGCTACCTGCGCGAGGACATCGAGAAGTGGGCGCGCGTCGTGAAGCTCTCGGGCGCGAAGGCGGATCGCTGATTCGGCCGCGAGCGCGAGCCATGATCACCCTCAGGCCGATGGCCGAAGCCGACTTCCCCGCCTTCGTCGAGAGGCATTCGGCCGACTACGCCCGCGACAAGGTGAGGTCTTCCTCCTGGCCCGCGGAAGGCGCTCTCGACAGGGCCAGGCGGGACTTCGCCAAGTTCCTGCCGGAGGGCGTGCGGACGCCCGGCCAAGCGCTCTACGACCTCGTCGCCGACGGGTCGGGCTAGACCGTGGGCCAGCTGTGGCTCGAGCTGGAGTCGGCGCGAGAGCCGGGGACGGTCTTCGTCTATCTCGTCCACGTCGAACCCGAGTGGCGCCGGCGCGGGCTGGGGCGCGAGGCCATGGCCCTCGCGGAAGGGGAGGCGAGGCGACGGGGCTGCCGCGAGATGCGGCTGCACGTCTTCGGATTCAACGAGGCCGCCCTGCGCCTTTACCGGGAGATCGGCTACGAGTTCGTCGACATGCTCATGCGAAAGCCGCTCTGACCATGGAGCCCCTGCGGATCCTGAGCGCCGGCGCGGCCCAGGGCCTTTCCACCGCCCTCGCGCGCCACGAGGGCATCGCGCTCGCCGGCACCTTCGGGGCGGTGGGCGGCATCCTCGAGAAGTTCCTCGCCGGCGAGGCGTGCGACATCCTGATCCTCACGCACGCGCAGGTCGCGCAGCTCACCGCCCGCAACCGCGTGGAGCTGGACCTCGTCTCCGACCTCGGCGCCGTGCGCACGTCCCTGGCCGTTCGCGCGGGGGACGAAAAGCCCGACGTTTCCTCGCCGGGCGCGTTGCGCGCCGCCCTGCTCGCGGCCGACGAGATCTTCCTGCCGGACCCGCAGAAGGCCACGGCGGGAATCCACTTCGCCGGCGTCCTCGCGAAGCTCGGCATCGCGCAGGAGGTGGCCTCGCGCCTGCGGCCGCACCCCAACGGCATGACGGCGATGCGCGCGCTCTCGGAGGCCGGCCGCCATCCCATCGGCTGCACCCAGACCACGGAGATCCTCGCCACGCCGGGCGTGAGCCTCGTCGCGCCGCTGCCG
>JAHCLE010000082.1 GCA_026125445.1 Burkholderiales bacterium | reverse complement strand
CCCCAGGAGATGAGGTCGGCGATGTACTGCGGCGAGATGAGGTCCAGGAACTCGGTGCCGCAGGGCACGCCCATGCCGTTGATGTCGAGCAGGAGCTTGCGCGCGAGGCGCAGGCCCTCGTTCATGTCGAAGGTGTCGTCGAGGTGCGGGTCGTTGATGAGGCCCTTCCAGCCCACCGTCGTGCGCGGCTTCTCGAAGTAGACGCGCATCACGACGAGAAGGTCGGCGGCCAGGCGCGCGCGCTCGGCCTTCAGGCGGGTGGCGTACTCGAGCGCGGCCCTGATGTCGTGGATGGAGCACGGTCCCACCACCACCAGGAGGCGATCGTCCGCCCCGCGCAGGATGTCGTGGATTCCCTGACGGGCCTCGAAGGTGACCCGCTCGGTGTCGTCCGTGGCGGGAAGCTCGCGCATCACCTGCATGGGCGCGAGGAGCTCGTCGCCCTGCTCGATGCGTACGTCGTCGGTTCTGTAGTGGGTCATGGTCGTCTGCGGGTGCTCCAAAACGAAAAAACCGCCAGTTCTGGGCTGGCGGTTTTCCGGGTATCTGCGCTGGCCTTGCTCGCGCTACTCTCTCCCGACCGCCTGGGGCGTGGGAAACCAGTAGTGGAAGAAGTGCGGGGCGAGGCGGTTCATGGGCCGGTATCTTACCATAGGCGCATGAAGACGACCTTCCTCCCCCTCTGCCTCCTCTCCTGCGCAGCCCTCGCTTCCCCCGTGGACGGCGGCACGAACGCGCGCGAGTTCTCCCACGACCTCGAGCCCGGCGGCGTCGCCGAGGAATGCCTGCGGCTGCCCGCGGGCAAGGCCCGCCGCTTCGAGTGGTCCGCGAGCGCCCCGGTGGACTTCAACATCCACTACCACCGCGGCAACGACGTGACCTACCCGGTCAAGGCCAACCAGCAGCGCGACGGCAAGGGCCGCTTCACGGCCGCCGCCGCCGAGGACTACTGCTGGATGTGGACCGCGAAGGGCGCCACCCGCATCACCGGCAAGCTCGGCGCGGAGGAGTGAAAAGGCGGGGAGGGAATGGGGACAGGTTACATTCCGTCGAGTCTGTAACCTGTCCCCACTCCATTCTCACGCGGGGATGAACTTGAGGGCCAGGCCGTTGTTGCAGTAGCGCTTGCCCGTGGGCGGCGGGCCGTCGTCGAAGACGTGGCCCTGGTGGCCGTCGCAGCGGATGCAGTGGTACTCCGTGCGCGGGTAGATCAGCTTGAAGTCGGTCCTGGTGCCCAGCCGGCCCGGGATGAAGGTGAAGAAGCTGGGCCAGCCCGTGCCGCTGTCGAACTTCATGTCGGAGGTGAAGAGCGGCAGGTCGCAGCCGGCGCAGGCGAAGGTGCCCTTGCGCTTTTCCCTGTCGAGCGGGCTGGAGCCGGCGCGCTCCGTGCCCTCCTCCCGCAGCACCGCGTACTGCTCGGGCGTGAGGCGCTTCTTCCACTCCTCGGGCTTGAGGACGACCTTCTCGATCTTCACGGCATCGGCAGGGGCGGCCTGCGCGGCGCGGTGGGCGGCGAACAGGCCCGCGAGGGCGGCAACGAAGTGGCGGCGCTTCATCGGGACTCCTGGGCGGGGAACGGAAAGGCTAGCCCGGCGCTTTCAGCCCGGCGGCCTTGAAGGCATGGACAAGCGCGGCCGGCAGGAGTTTCGCGAGCTCGGGGCCGGAGCGCGCCTGCTCCCTCCCGCACCCCCCGCAGCGATAGACCGGAATGGTGACGTCGACCGCGAAGCCGGGCGTCTCCTTCCAGGCGAGCGCCGAGGAGTAGGTCAGCGTCTCCGCGGCCGCGGCCGGCAGCACTGCGCCGCAGCCGCCGCAGGCGTACTTCCTGAAGAGAAGGCCCTTCTCCACCCCGGCGGGAATCTTGCCGAGCTCGCCGTCCACCATCGCGTCGAGGAGCCAGATGGGGACCTGCTGGCCCAGGAAGTAGCGGTGGGGCGCGGCGCAGGAGAAGACGGGGAAGCCGCGCAGCGTGACCCGCATCGGCGACTCGTCGCCGGTGGTGTCGGGAAGCGTCCTCGAAGCCAGGGGGCTTTCGCACAACGGGCAGGGCTTGCCTTCCGCAAGTTCCATGGCGGCCTCCTTCATTCGCACCCGGCGGGAAGGCCGAGTGTACGCCCGGAGCAATCGGCGGGGGGATTGCGATTCGCGCTGCGCGCGCTCCATGGGAGAATCGCCCCATGGACCGCGCCACCTCGCCCCGCGACCGCCCCGTCGGCCTGCCCGGATTCTCCCCGGCCCTGCGCCCGGCGACCGTCGTCGCCGCGTTCGTCGCGCTCTACCTCTTCCTCGACTGGCTGAGCTTCGTCCACGCCATCGACGCCTTCGGCGTCACGCCCTGGAACCCGCAGCCGGCGCTCGCCGTCGCGCTCCTCGCCTTCGCCGGCCAGCGCGCGATCCCCGCGGTGCTGGCGGCCGTCGTCTTGTCCGAGATCGTCGTCCGGGGCGCCCCCGCGCCGGCCGCGGCCACCGCCTTCGCGGCCCTCGCCCTCACCCTCGGCTACGCCGCCACGGCGCAATGGCTGGTGAGCCGCCACGGGCCGCGCCTGCCCATGGCTTCGCACGCGGACCTCGCGAGGCTGCTGGCGGGCATCGCCGGCGGGACGCTGCTCACCGGCGCGCTCTTCATCGGCTCGTTCATCGCCTCGGGATACGCCCCCGCCGGCCCCGCGCCCGAGGTGCTGCTGCAGTTCTGGATCGGCAACGGGGTGGGCCTGGTGGTGACGCTGCCTCTCATCCTCGTGCTCGTGGATCCGGCGCGCCGCGGCCAGCTTCGCGCCGCGCTGGCCCAGCGCGAATCCTTCCTCCAGCTCGCGGTCACCGCGGCCGTGCTCTGGTTCGTGCTGAAGGGGCCTCCTTCAGAGCAGGTGAAGTACTTCTATCTCCTGTTCCTGCCCGTGGTCTGGATCGCCGCGCGCCACGGGCTGGCGGGCGCGGCGGTGGCCATCGGGATCGTCCAGGCCGGCATCGCGATCGAGGTTCACGGCAGCGCCTACGAGAGCCTCACCGTGTTCGAGCTGCAGGCCGAGGTGATCGCGCTGGCCATCACCGGCCTCTTCCTCGGCATGACGGTCGACGAGCGCCGGCGCCTGGGCGAGGAGCTTCGCCGGTCGCTGCACCTCGCTTCCGCCGGCAGGATGGCCGCCGCGCTCGCCCACGAGCTGAACCAGCCGCTCACGGCCCTCACGAGCTACGCCGCCTCCGCCCGCCGCCTGGCCTCGGCCCCGGAGCCCGCGCGCGAGCCGCTCGGGGGAGCGCTCGACAAGCTCGTGGCCGAGGCGCAGCGCGCGGCCCTCGTCGTGCGGCGCATGCGCGACTTCTTCCGCACCGGCGCGGTCGACCTCCGGCCCACGCGCTGCGAGGCGGTGGCGCGCGCCGTCGTCGACGCCACCCGCGCCGAGGCGCAGGCGCAGGGCGTGGAGATCGTGCTGGAAGCCGCGCCGGCGCCCGAGGTGCTGGCCGACGCCCTGCAGGTCGAGATCGTGCTGCGAAACCTCGTGGCCAACGCCGTGCAGGCGCTCGCATCGACGCCGGCGCCGCGGACCGTGCGCGTGGAGGTCGCCCACGACGGCGGGCCCTTCGTGGTCCTCACCGTGCGCGACAACGGCCCCGGCATCTCCGCGCAGGCCAGGGCTCGCCTCTTCGAGCCCTTCGCGACCACGCGCGCGAGCGGCATGGGCATGGGGCTCGCCATCGGGCGGGCCATCGTGGAGGCCCACGGCGGACGGCTGTGGGCGGAGGACGGGCCCGGCGGCTGCTTCCGTTTCACGCTCCCGGCAGGAGAGTCGGCCGATGACTGAGCCCGCCGCCGCGCTCACCGTGTTCGTCGTGGACGACGACGCGTCCGTGCGCGACTCGCTCGCGCTCCTCCTCAGCCTCAACGGCCACGCCACCGCCGTCTTCGCGAGCGCCGAGGACTTCCTCGCGGCCGCGCGCCCGGAGTGGGCCGGCTGCGCCGTCGTCGACATCCGCATGCCCGGCATGGACGGCCTGGCGCTCCTCGGGGCGATGAAGGAGCGCGGCATCGCGCTGCCCGCGGTGATCGTCACCGCGCACGGCGACGTGGCTTCCGCACGCGCCGCCTTCAAGGGCGACGCCGTCGACTTCCTCGAGAAGCCCTTCGAGGAAGCCGCCCTCCTCGCGGCGGTGGAGGCGTGCTTCGCGCGCGAGCGCCGGCGGCTCGCCTCGGGCCACGAGGAGCGGCGGCGCAACGCGAGCCTGGAGTCGCTCTCCGCGCGCGAGCGCGAGGTGCTGGACCTCCTGCTGCAGGGCCTGCACAACCGCGACGTCGCGGCGCGCTTCGGGATCAGCCCGCGCACCGTCGAGGTCCACAAGGCCCGCATCCTCGCCAAGCTCGGGGCGAAGAACGTGGTGGACCTCATCCGGCTGCTCAACCGGGCCTGACCCGTACGGGATTGCCCGTACGGGTCGCCGCGAATTTTCCTCCGCTCCCCCGGCCGCTAACCTTCGTCCCAGGAGGAACGGACCGCCGGCGCACGCGCGCGCGGCGACCGGCCGCGCCATGACCGCCCTGACCACGCTTCTCTATCCGGAACTCGCCGCCTTCGCTCCCGATGAACGGGACGGAGCGCTCGAGCGCGCGCGCCGCCGCCCGCTCGACTGGGTGGAGCTCGCGGGGCTCGGGTTCGCCGTGGTGGCCGTGGCCCTCCTCACCCGCTACGGCGTCGACGGGCTCGCCCTCCTCGAGCGGCTGTCGGCGGCCACCGCCAACTTCGTCCTCGCCGTGCCGCTGCTCGCGGTGGCTGCGGGGCCCTTCCTGTGGCGCCGCACGCGCCGCGCCCTGCGCGAGGAGCTGGGCGGCGGCCGGGCCGCGCCGACGCCTCGCCCATGATCGCCTCGCCCACCCTCATCCAGTCGATCGGCGCCGCGCTCTTCGCGATCGCGCTGGTGCACACGTTCTCGACCAAGTTCTTCGAGCGCCTGGCGCACCGCACGCCCGACCACGCCGGGATCTGGCACCTGCTGGGGGAGGTCGAGATCGTCTTCGGCGTCTGGGCCGGCGCCCTCATCCTCGCGATGATGCTGGTGGCCGGGCGCGAGTCGGCCACCACCTACCTCGACTCGCGCGACTTCACCGAGCCGCTCTTCGTCTTCGCGATCATGGTGGTCGCGGGGAGCCGCCCGATCCTGGAGCTCGCCAACGCGAGCGTGCGCATCGCGGCGGGCGCGCTGCCGATGGCGGGCGCGACGGCCATGTACTTCACGGTGCTCGCCTTCGTGCCGCTGCTGGGCTCCTTCATCACCGAGCCGGCGGCGATGACGCTCGCCGCCCTCATCCTGCGCGACCGCTTCTTCGCCGCGGGGCTGTCGAACCGGCTCATGTACGCGACCGTGGGCACGCTCTTCGTGAACATCTCCATCGGCGGAACGCTGACCTCGTTCGCCGCGCCCCCGGTCCTGATGGTGGCCTCGAAGTGGGGCTGGGACACGTCCTTCATGATGAGCACCTTCGGCTGGCGCGCGGGCCTCGCCGTCCTCATCAACGCGGCGATCGTGACCTGGATGTACCGCCGCGAGCTGGCCGCCCTCGAGGTGAAGCCCGAGGCCGCCCGCCTGGGGCTTCCCAAGCCCGTCCTCCTGCTGCACGCGGGGCTGCTGGTGGCGATCGTGATGTTCGCGCACCACCCGGCGCTCTTCCTCGGCCTGCTGCTGCTCTTCCTCGGATTCGCGACCGCCTACCCCCAGTACCAGGACCGCATCATCCTGCGCGAGGGCCTGCTGGTGGCGTTCTTCCTCGCGGGGCTCGTGGTGCTGGGCGGCCAGCAGCGCTGGTGGCTGGAGCCGCTGCTGCGCGGGATGGACTCGGACGCCGTCTTCTACGGGGCGGCCGCGCTCACCGCGGTCACCGACAACGCGGCGCTCACCTACCTCGGCTCGCTGGTCGAGGGGCTGAGCGACGACTTCAAGTACTCGCTGGTCGCCGGCGCCGTGGCCGGAGGCGGGCTCACCGTGATCGCCAACGCGCCCAACCCGGCGGGCTTCGCGATCCTGCGCCGCAGCTTCCACGACGAGGCGATCCACCCCTGGGGACTCTTCACCGCGGCGCTCACGCCGACGCTGGTGGCGATCCTGTTCCTGAAGGTCCTGCGCTGACGGCGCCCGAGCGCCGCCGGGATGGAGGAGGAGAAGAGGAAATGAACATCATCAACGACGTGCTGATGTGGCTGGAGTCGCTGCCCGCGGATTTCGCCTTCCTGCTGGCCATCCCCTTCGCGGTGGCCCTGGCGGGATGGCTCGCGGACCGGCCGAAGCGCCCGCGGCGCAAGCCGCGCCCCGCCGCGGCCCCCAAGCCCCGCGCCGGCGACGCCCTGCACCCGGGCTGAGGCCGCCCTAGGCGCCTGTGCCGCCGACGGTGAGGCCCTCGATGCGGATCGTGGGCTGGCCCACCCCCACCGGCACGCTCTGGCCTTCCTTGCCGCAGGTGCCGATGCCGGGATCGAGCGACATGTCGTTGCCGATCATGGACACCCGGGTGAGCGCGTCGGGACCGTTGCCGATGAGGGTCGCCCCCTTCACGGGATACTGCAGCTTCCCGCCCTCGATCCACCACGCCTCGGCGGCCGAAAAGACGAACTTGCCGCTGGTGATGTCCACCTCGCCGCCGCCGAAGTTGACGGCGTAGAGGCCGCGGTCGACCGAGGCGAGGATCTCCGCCGGGTCCCTGTCGCCGCCCAGCATGCAGGTGTTGGTCATGCGCGGCATCGGGATGTGGGCGTAGCTCTCGCGCCGGCCGTTGCCCGTGGCGGGCACGCGCATGAGCCGCGAGTTGAGGCGGTCCTGCAGGTAGCCGCGCAGGATCCCGTCCTCGATGAGGACGTTGCGCGCCGTGGGCTCGCCCTCGTCGTCGATGGAGAGCGAGCCGCGGCGATCGGCGATGGTGCCGTCGTCCACGACGGTGACGCCCGGCGAGCCCACGCGCTCGCCGATGCGGTTGGCGAAGGCGGAGGTGCCCTTGCGGTTGAAGTCGCCCTCGAGCCCGTGGCCGATCGCCTCGTGCAGCAGGATCCCCGGCCAGCCCGGGCCCAGCACCACGGTCATGGGACCGGCGGGCGCGGGGCGCGCCTCCAGGTTCACGAGCGCCTGCTTCACGGCCATGCGCGCCATGTCGTCCAGTCGCTCGTCGGTGAAGTGGCCGTAGCCGAAGCGCCCGCCGCCGCCGCAATAGCCCTGCTCGCGCCGGCCGTCCTGCTCGACGATCACGGTGATGGAGAGGTTCACGAGCGGGCGCACGTCGGCCGCGCGCACGCCGTCGGCGCGCGCCACGAACACGACCTCGTACTCGCCCGACAGCCGCCCGATCACCTGCTTCACGCGCGGGTCGGCGGCGCGGGCGCGCTTCTCCAGCCGCTCGAGCAGGCGCACCTTCTCCGCGTCGTCGAGCGCGGAGACCGGGTCGACGGGCGCATACAGGGGTCGCGCCGAGCGGTGCGCCGCCGCGGGCGCCGAGGCGTCCCCCCCCTGGGAGGCGATGGCGCGCGTGACCGTGGCCGCCGCCTCCAGGCTCGCCGGCGAGATGTCGTCGGCGTAGGCGAACGCGGTCTTCTCGCCGGAGACGACGCGCACCCCCACGCCCTGGTCGATGGCGAAGCTTCCGCTCTTCACCTCGCCCTCCTCCAGCATCCAGCTCTCGGAGCGCGAGAGCTGGAAGTAGAGGTCGGCGTCGTCCGCGCGGTTGGCGCGCACGAGGGCGAAGACGCGCTCGAGCGCGGCCTCGTCGATGCCGTTGGGAGAAAGGAGCGAGGACTCGGCCAGCTGGAAGGCCGTCGGTTCGTTCTTCGTCATGGATTCCCGATCGTTCGGTGCCTCAGCGCCGGCAGGCTGCGCCGGATCTTGGCCTGGTAGGTGGGGTTCACGCCGGCGACCACAACCCCCGAGCCGCGCGGCAGGCGGTCGAGGACGACTCCCCACGGGTCCACGATCATGGTGTGGCCGTGGGTCTCGCGGCCGTTCACGTGGTAGCCGCCCTGGGCCGGCGCCACCACGTAGCACTGGTTCTCGATGGCGCGCGCGCGGATGAGCACGTCCCAGTGGGCCTTTCCCGTGGTCTCGGTGAAGGCCGAGGGCACGAAGATGAAGTCGACCTCGCCCATGGCGCGGTAGAGCTCCGGGAAGCGCAGGTCGTAGCACACCGAGATGCCGAGCCTGCCCCACGGGGAGTCGACGGTCACCACGGCGGCTCCCGGCTCGATGGTGCGCTCCTCGCTGTACTTCTCCTGGCCCATGTCGAAGCCGAAGAGGTGGATCTTGTCGTAGCGGGCCACGCGCCTGCCGTCGCCGTCGTAGACGAGGCAGGCGTTCCTCACCTTGTCGGGCACCGTGGCCTCCAGCGGGACCGAGCCGCCCACGATCCACACCTTGTGGCGCTTCGCCTCGGCCGAGAGGAAGTCCTGGATGGGACCTTCCCCGTCCTTCTCGCGCGCCTTCACCTTGTCGGTGTCCTTCATGCCCATGATGCAGAAGTACTCGGGCAGGCCGATGATCCTCGCCCCCGTGGCGGCCGCGAGCTCGACGAGGCGCGAGGCCTCCTGGAGGTTCGCCTGCACGTTGGGCCCCGAGGCCATCTGGATGGCGGCCACGCGGAACATGCTCTGCGTGGTGAGCATCGTTTCGCGCAACGCCTCGGGCGTGGTCGAGTTTTTGGTGATGATCATCGGGAATTGGGGGCCGCGGCCGGGGCGGCCTTCGGCGGCTCCCGGGGCGGGGTCGGCGCGCCAATGCGCGTCACCGAGGGATTATCCCATGACCCCGTGACCAGGTACTCGTAGGAAACCACCTGTCCCAGCGGGTTCTGCAGCAGCTTGGAGAGCACGAGCGTGGTGAGCCCCATCACGGGCGTGCCCAGGACCGTGGCGGCGATGGCCGCGCTCTCGCCGACCTCCGGGACCACCTTGATGGTGAGGTTCTGCGTCTCCAGGGGGAGCGACACCTCGCCCGCCATGCTCACCAGGGCCGAGGGGCCGGCCACCTGGAAATCGTGCGTGAGGAGGATGCCGCGCGCGAGCTTCGCCTCGCCCGAGATGCGGTCGAAGGCGAAGCCCTCGCTGAACACGTCCCGGAAGTCCAGCGTCACGCGCCGCGGAAGCGACTGCAGCGACATGAGCCCCAGGAGCTTGCCCGCCCCCGGCTCGATCTTGGCGAACTGCCCCTTGGCCGCGCGCACGGTGAATCGCCCGGACAGGAGCCCGGCGTTGAACTCGTAGGGGAAGCCCGGCCAGACGAGCTGGCCCTCCAGGCCCGCCTCGCCGCGGTTCACGAACTCGCCGTAGCCGAACTGGTCGAGGAGCGCGTGCAGGTCCGTGGTCTCCAGCTTGAGGTCGAGCTGGGTGAGCGGGCCCGTCGCGGTGCGGCGGAAGGCGCCCGAGGAGGCGAACTTCGCGTGCTTGTTGGCGATGTCGAGCCGGTCGATGCGCCAGTCGCGGCCTTCGGGACGCGCGAGGAGCTCCAGGCGCCCCAGCCTGCGGCCGCGGAACTCGAAGCGCTCGGCCACGATGTCGAGGGCCATGAGGTCCTCCTGCTCGGCCGGCGGCGCCGGCTCCGGCCCCGCCGCCCCGGCGGCGGCCATGCCGATCGAGAAGCGCGCCAGCCGCGCGCGGATGGCGCCCTTGCCGCGCAGGTCGAAGTCCACGTCGCCCGCCACCAGCGGGCTCGCGAGGCTGCCGCGCCACTGGCCCGGCGCGTGGCGCTCCAGGCGCGCGGCCAGCCGCGTGAAGTCGCGCCCGGTGAAGCGCAGCGTGCCGAAGTTCACGTCCAGGCCGCGAAGCTCCAGGGCGGGAGGCGCCTCCGGCGCCGGCGACGAGGGCGCGGAGAGCGCCTCGCGCCAGGCGTCGAGGTCGAAGCGCGCGATGTCGCCGTAGAGCCACAGGCCCTCGCGCACCGGCTCGGCGCCCACCGGGGAGCCGAACCTGAGCGCCGCATGCCACCGCGCCGGCCCGGCGCCGCTCTCCAGCCGGCCGATGCGGGCGTGCACCCCGCCGTCGAGCGCGGCCACCGTCTCCTCGTCGGGCGCACCCAGCTTGCGGATGGTGACCGCGAGCGGGCGCGACTCGTCGGCGCGCTTGGCGAAGGGCTCCGGAAGCCCGATGGCGAGTCCTTGCAGGGTGGATTCCACGCGCAGCTCCGTCCCCTGGGCGCCCGTGACCACGCGCGCCTGCCACGGCGTCGACCCGGCCGTGCGCCGCGCGAATCCCTCGGGAATGAAGGCCCCCAGGGCCGCGGCGCCCAGCCGGCCGTCGAGCTGCGTGAGCACCGAGCCGTCCGGCTGCGTGGCGAGGCGCAGGGTCGCCGGCTGGCCGAACATCGTGCCGGTGAGCTCGGGGGCGCGCACGGCCTTCTCGGTGAAGGCGAGCGTTCCGCGCAGCCCCGCCAGCACGAGGCTGCGCCCGACGCTGGCGCTCGCGCCGGCGAAGGCGTACTCGCCCGCGAGGCGGAAGGGCTCGGTGCCCGCGAGCGGCCAGTTCAGGCGCAGCTTCAGCCGCGCCGGCCCCTCGACCGCCACCGTGCGCGTGAAGGCGCCGGGCCCGTCGACGAGCGGCGACTCGCGCAGGAAGCGCACGCTGTCGCCGCCCGTGGTGTCCATGTCGGCGTCGATCTGCAGCACCGGCGGATGCTCCCCCAGGTCGGCGATGACGGCGCGCGCGCTCCGCGCGCGGCTCGCGTAGACCCAGGCCTCGCGCGCCGTGATCTCCATGCGCGCGTTCTCGAAGCGGATCGCGCCGCGCACGCGTTCGACGCCCGGCCAGGCCGGGTGGTACTGCAGGCGCCCGCCGTCGATGGCCGCATCCACGAAGAAGCGCCCCTTCGATCCGTCGCGGAACGGGAAGTGCCAGAGGTCGCCCTTCAGCTCGAAGCGCCCGTCGCTCACGTCGCCGCCCTGCACCGCCTTGTCCAGCCAGTCGCGCGTGACGGCGATGACATTGGGCAGGTAGTTGGCCACCGCCGCGGCCTTTGCGCGCACCACGCGCCCCGAGAGGTCCACCTCGCCCGGCGACTTCTCGGGCGAACCGGGAAGCGCGCGCCACAGGCCCGAGACCGTGACCTCGGCGTCGGCGTTGGCCAGGCGTGCGTTCTCGATCGCCACCTCGAGGCCGGCGCCGGCGCGCTTCCAGGTCGCGCGCGCCTCGAGCTCGTCCAGCGCGAGCGGCGCGCGGAAGAGGCCCGAGTCGAAGGCGACGTTGCGCGAATCGAGGCGAAGCTTGCCGCCGCGCTCGTCGCCCTCGAGGGAGCCCGTGAGGCCGGAGGCGCCCGGCCGGCCTTCGACCGCCGCGACGCCGAGGTCCTCGAAACGGCCCTTCACGCGCCATGCGGTGGCGGCCGCGGGGCTCTCTCCCGTCCAGACCAGCGAGGCATCCAGGAGGCGCCCGCGCGGGGCGAGGCGGTTGGCCTCCGCCTTCGCCTCCCGCGGCACCGGCAGGTAGTCGAGGAGGGCCGCGGCGATCTTGAGGTCCACGCCGTTGGCGCGGATCTCCCCGCGCGGGGCCTGCCCGGCTTCGCGGGCCACCGACAGCGAGAAGTCGGCCCCGCGTGCCGCCAGCCCCTCGCGCGCGCGGAAAGCGAGGTCGCTCGCGCCGGCGGCGTAGCCGCCTTCCTGCGCCCGGTACCAGGCGCGCCCCGACAGGCTCTCGAGATCCAGGGGCAGCACGTCGGCGGCGAGCTGGGCGCGCACGTGGGCGAGGTTCACGTCGGCCGTGACCTCGCGCACCCGCCCCGGATCGAAATCGACCCAGGCGCGCACGTGGCCGCGGGCCGTGCGCAGCGCCTCGGGCACCGGCACGTGCGCGCGCAGCCGCTCGAGGTCGGCCGCGAAGGCCTCCGCGTAGATCGTGCCGGCGGCCGCCCACGCCCGCCCGGCGCGCTCGAACCGCAGGTCGGCGCGCGCGGCGACGCGATCGGCGATGGCCGCGGGAGGCTGCGCCTCCAGCGCGATGCGATGCCGCTGCCCTTCCTTGCGGATGGCGATCTCCACCTGGCGCAGCTCCACCTCCGGCGCTCCGGCCAGCTCGTCGCGCCAGGCGAGCGTGGCGTCGTGGATGGCGAACCTCGGCTGGGCCAGGAGCCACGCCGTGAACGCGTCGTCCTCGCCGGCGGCGGGGCCGTTCAGCGGCTTGTCGGCCAGGTAGATGAGGCCGTCGACGCCGCGGTACAGGCGAAGCTGCGGGCTGAAGAAGTCGACGTCGCGGAAGCGCAGGTCGCCCGCCAGGAGAGACCACCAGGAAAGCGAGAACTCGGCCCGCTCCAGCTCGAAGACGACCTTGCCCTGGCGATCGGCGACGCGCACGCCGGTGAGGGCCAGCAGCGGCCGCAGCCCGTGCCAGCCCGCGTCCACGTCGTCCACGCTCACGGCCATGCCGGAGGCGCGCGAGACGGAGGCGGCGATCTCCTCCCGGTAGTCGTCGATCTGCGGGAAGACGACGTAGCGCAGCGCGAGCACCACGGCCAGGAAGGCGACGAGCGCCGCCACGGCCAGGGCTGCCGCGACGCGCGCGACGGTTCGGGTTAGGGCCTTGATGCTGTCCTCGGGAGCGGTTGGGATCGCAGGCACTGCCTGCATCGGCGATCGCGATGGCGCGCCGGGTTTCGCGGTATTGTAGCGGCTGGGGCCGCGGCCCCTTCCTGATGATCGACCGCACTTCCCCCGATTCGTTTCCGGCCGCCTTCGAGCGGACCCTGCGGCTCTCGCCCTTCGCGAGGCGGACGGCCGCCGCGCGCCCGCAGCTGGCCGAGGCCCTGGCCGCGAGCGGGGCGGCCGCCCTCGGCCGGGCGGACCTCGAGTCGGCCCTGTCGGTCGTGCCCCCCGGCGACCTCGCCGCCCTGGGCCGGGCGATGCGCGAGCTGCGCGCCCGCGTCATGCTCACCCTCATCCACCGCGACCTCGCCGGGCTCGCGAGCCTGGACGAGGTGGTCTCGACGGTGACCGCGCTGGCGGAGGTGACCGTGGGCGCGGCCGTGGCGGCCGCCCACGCCGAGCTCGCCGCCGTCCACGGCGAGCCCGCGCGCGGCGAGCGCCTCCTCGTGGTCGGCATGGGCAAGCTGGGAGGCGGCGAGCTCAACGTCTCCTCCGACGTGGACCTGGTCTTCCTGCACGCCGCCGAAGGCGAGACGGACGGCGCTCGCCCCCTGTCGCACCACGAGTTCTTCACCCGCGTGGGCCGGCGCGCCATCGCCCTCGTCTCGGAGACCACCGCCGACGGCTACGTCTTCCGCGTCGACATGCGGCTTCGCCCCTTCGGGGATTCCGGGCCGCTGGTGAGCTCCTTCGCGTCCCTGGAGAACTACTTCATCGGCCAGGCGCGGCCGTGGGAGCGCTACGCCTGGCTCAAGGGCCGCGTCCTCAACGGCCCCGGCGAGGAAGTGGCCGCCATCGTGCGTCCCTTCGTCTACCGCCGCTACCTCGACTACGGCCTGCTGGAGTCGCTGCGCGACCTGCACGGGCGCATCCAGGCCGAGGCCAACCGGCGCGGGCGCAGCGACGACATCAAGGTGGGCGCCGGCGGCATCCGCGAGTGCGAGTTCGCCGTGCAGCTCTTCCAGCTCGTGCGCGGCGGGCGCGACGCGGG
>JAHCLE010000081.1 GCA_026125445.1 Burkholderiales bacterium | reverse complement strand
ACGCGCGGCGCGCCGTGGGCGTCGATCATGAGGCCCGCGTAGAGGAATCCCGTGTAGGGCGTGCCTTCCTTCTCCATGCCCCGGAGCGTGGGCAGGATGATCTCGCGCATGGCGCGTCCGTGCACCTCCGGCGTCACCACGGGGGCCGGCGAGTAGGCGCCCATGCCGCCCGTGTTGGGGCCGCGGTCGCCGTCGAAGATCCGCTTGTGGTCCTGGGTGGAGGCGAAGGCGAGGGCGTTGCGGCCGTCGGCCATCACGATGAAGCTCGCCTCCTCGCCGGCCATGAACTCCTCGATCACGACGCGGTGGCCGGCCTCCCCCATGCCGCCGCCCTCGAGCATCATGTCGATGGCCTGGTGCGCCTCGGGAAGCGTCATGGCCACCACGACGCCCTTGCCGGCCGCGAGCCCGTCGGCCTTGATGACGATGGGCGCGCCTTTCTCGTCGACGTGCGCGTGCGCGGCCTTCGCGTCGGTGAAGGTGGCGTAGTGCGCCGTGGGAATGCCGTGGCGCTCCATGAAGCGCTTGGCGAAGTCCTTGGAGCTCTCGAGCTGCGCCGCCGCCTTCGTGGGCCCGAAGATGGCGAGACCCTCGGCGCGGAAGAGGTCCACCACGCCCGCGGCGAGCGGGGCCTCGGGGCCCACGACGGTGAGCGCGACATCCTGGTCCTTCGCGAGCTTCACGAGGTCCGCGACCGCGGTCGCGCCCGCGTTCTCCACGCCCTCCTCGCGCGCGGTGCCGGCGTTGCCCGGCGCCACCAGGACCTTCGACACGCGCGGGCTGCGCGCGAGCTTCCAGGCCAGCGCGTGCTCGCGGCCCCCGGAGCCGATGACGAGGATCTTCATTTTGCGGTGATCGCCTTTCGGATCTGTTCGGCGACGGAACTTCCCGCCTTGCCGGCATGTGTTGCCATGAGGAAGATGCAGTGGTTTTCGCTGAGCCGTGCCCACGTGGCGCCGACGTCGCGCTTCTCTTTCGAGTCGTTATTGTCGAACAGGTGCGCGCCCTTGTATTCGACTACCAGCAGGCGGCCGTCATCCAGTTCGGCAACGAAATCAGGATAGAACCTGTCCGACGAGGTGGGCAACCAGAACGAGGATTCGGGCTGGCGCTCGAGATTCCTCACCCAGTGCTTCACCGCACCGAGCTCGTCCATCGCGATCGCACAGGCCGTCTCCTCGGCGAGCGGATCGTCGTCGAGCTCACCCGGCGCCGGATAGAAGTGCTTCTGGAATCGGTAGCGCCCGCCATAGAACCACGAGGCGGGATAGAGCGGCCCGAACCGGAACTGGTGGTGGTCATCGAGCCTCGCGATGGCATGCTCGCCGAAGAGCGTACGACGGAAGACTTGTGCCTTTCCGCTCACCAAAATCTCGCGCAAGCGGTCACGCAATGCATCCGCGAGACGATTGATGTGGCGCGCGCAATACGTAAGCGAAATGTTGCGCTGTTCCAGTTCATCGAGCGCCTTGCCGATCCACACCACCATGTCGGAGCGAACGATCGTGCCGTCGGCAAGCTTGTCCGCAAGGGCCTTGATCACATCTTCCCGCCTGATACCGCCAACCGCGCTGTCGAGGTCCACCAGGTAGGCCTGGCGGTCCTGCTCGATGCGCAGCTTGCCCCGCTCGATATCGATGAGGTAGGCGCGATCCTCATTCGCTTCGGTGAAATTCGGCAAATCCACCGGCTGGCCAGCGAGGGAGTAGTCGGCAATTTCGCCGATCAGATCACCGTCCACCAGCATAAGCTCACCCTGTATCAGGGCGCAGACTTGCGGAACCGCCGCAAAAATGGCGCCACGCTGAGAGGGGGCCGTTGCCGTGAGCACCCGGGCCAAATGGCGATCGATCTGCTGTTCGACAACAGCGCGTTCTTTCGCATTCCGGATATTCGTCACGGAATCGCGGAGCGCTGGAGGAATGTCACCGCTGATCGTCACCACGGTGGCGCCTGAATCCAGCGCTTGCACGCCGACCACATCGGGCGCTGCCTCCTGAAGCTGGCGAGCTGTCTTTCCCGAGACCTCGATGGTCGTCACGATTGTCGCGGGTTCCTGGGGCGAATCACCAAAGAGGTCACCGGGTTCAGGTTGCACGACGGAAACCACCGCTTCCATTTCCTCGAAGCCCATCGCGACCAGCTTGTCAGTCAGCTCGTTCGCCACTTGCGCGGTAACGTCGGCGCTCACGTGCGCGTAGGCTCGCCCCAGGCGCTCGTCGGTTCGCGGTCGGGCATAAGGTAGGCGCAGCACCCGACCCAGCAACTGCTCCAGTGCAGTCGCGGATCGGATGCGTTGCACGGTGCAGAACACATAGGCAAAGGAGCAATCCCAGCCTTCCTTCAGCGCCTGCACCGTGATGACGAACTCGATCGGCGACGTTCGATCGAACAGGTTCACGCCTTCCAGCTCGCGTTGGCTTCCCGTCGCCACGGCGATACGGCGCTCCTCAATGCGATGCGCCTCCATCAGGTGCTGTTTCAGCTTCTCGACGGGTACTTCGCCATTCACATTGTCGGCCTGGAACAGCACGATGGGCCGTACGTAGTCCGACTCGGATCGTGCGGCGTCGGCCAGGCGTTCGCGCGTGAGCACCGCGTCACGCACCGCCTCCTGCCAGTTGGGGTGCGGCGAGAGCACGATCGGCAGCTTGATCATGTTCTCCGCCTTCAGCGCCTGTGCGGACACATGGAACAGCACGTTCTGCGTGCGTGCCGGTGTCGCGGTCCATTCGATGACGCACGCTGGGCGGACGCGCTTCATCACTTCCAGCGAGAGGTCGGTCTGCGCGTTGTGCGCCTCGTCGACCATCACGATGGGCCGGTACCACGCCAGCAGGTTGGCCAGGCTTCGCTTCACCTTGCCGAGGTCGCTTCGATTCAGGTAGGGCTGCTCGGCCAGATCCGCCTCACCTATCCGCTCCAGGAACGGTTCGTCGGATATGACGGCGAAATGCGGCTCGAACGCCTCCTTGTAGGCGTAGACGTCCCGCTTGGCGGTCTCATCGACGCGAAGAGTCTGAATGGTGGCGACGATGACGATCGCGCGCCCGCCGAAGTCCTGGGCCCGCAGCTGCTCGCACTCGCCGATGTCGAGCACCGTGAGCCGATCGGCGGGATAGTGCTGAAGCAGCGCTTCGCGATAATCGTGGCCGGGCTTCTTCAATGCGTCGATGGTCTGCGAGCGGATTGCCTCAGTCGGAACCAACCACAAGACCACGGGCGTCGTCGTACCAACGTATCGCTGCGCCGCGATCTCGATGGCATGGGCAGCGAGTAGCGTCTTTCCGCCTCCAGTAGGAATACGGATACAGGCCAGCGGCACTTCCGGCATTGACGATTCGAGCACGCGATATGGGGCGGGGCGAGACGATTCACCAAAGCCGAGACGCCGCGCCGCATCGAAAGCCCCTTGCAGCGCGGCCTGAGTGCTCGCGCCACGCGCGCCGTCGAGAAACGTGTCCAGCGTCTTGAGCGCGTTCTCCTGATATGCCTTCAGCGTCAGCGCCATGTCAACGCATCCGGATCTCGTGGGGAATCTGCTTGAACGTCACCTTGAGCGACTTCAGGCGCTCGCGGGACAACCGGCAGGCTTCGCCGTAGATCACGCGTGGGCCGTCGTGCGGCGGCAGTTGCGCGAGGATGCCGTTCCAGATGGGCGTGGTCAGCACATTGCCGGCATGCGGGCGGCGGTCGCCGAGGATTCCGTTGTAGAGCAGGATGAGCGCGGTGCGGGGCTTGGTCACTCCTGCTTCGTTCGTCTCGCCGCCCATGATGCCCAGAAGTGGCGTGGTGAAGATGCCGGTGCAATGTGGCGTGCCCGTTTCGAGAAACCAGAGGTAGGAGGCGAGCGTGTCGAAGCGTACCGCGGGATTGATGCAGCCGTCCTCGCGGAAGACGGGCTCGCCCAGTCTCATGAATCGGACTCCACCACCCCCCGTCCAGCTAACGGCCTCCGAGACGCCGCCGAGCTCACCTTCGATGACCTTCTTGAGACGGGGCAGGCAATGCGTAACGGCGTGCTCCCCCATTTCGATACCAATATAGCGGCGACCCATTTTGTGCGCGACGGCCGCGGTTGTACCGGAGCCGAGAAAGCTGTCGAGCACGAGCTCGCCGGGGCTTGATGCTATTTCGAGTACGCGCTGAATGAGGCTCTCCGGTTTGGGGTTGTCGAACACCGGAATGTCAGGCAGTAGCGAGATCAGATCCTTCTTTGCCTGATCATTGGTGCCGACTTCGTCAGCGGTCCAAATCGTCTCCGGTGTAAGACCCTTATCTTCGCCACTCCCCAGGAATTTCTTAATGCGCGGTGCATTGTCGCCAGTAGGACCGAACCAGATATTTCCCGCCGCAATTTCTTGCTTCATGCGCTCCCATGTATAGAGCCAACACCGGCCTTTCGGGGGGTCAATCATCCTGCCTGAGGGTAGCGGCATCTTGTAGAACTGATTCGGAGTCGCATGTCCTGCCTGGGCATTCGCGGATACCGACTGCCAGGGGCCTCTTGGATCTTTGTCCGGATTTGTGTAGCGCGACAGGACTTCGGCGCTCAATGGAAGCGGATTGCGCTTGGCTTCAAACGCTTCCTTGTCCTTGCCGTAAACGAGGAGGTGATCGTGGTTGAACGAGAATGCTCGGCGATTTTCCCGTGACTTGCGCTTCTCCCAGATCATATTGGCAATGAAGTTTCTCCGTCCAAGCACTTCATCGCAGATTACCTTGAGATAGTGCACCTCATTGTCGTCAAGCGTCATCCAAATCGAACCGCCTTCCGCAAGCAGCTCTCGCAGCAGCTCAAGTCGTGGATACATCATCGACAGCCACTGGCTGTGTTCGAGGTTGTCGTCGTAATGCTCGAACGCGCTCCTCGTGTTGTACGGCGGATCGATGAAGATGCACTTCACGCGACCGGCGTAGAAGGGCAGCAACGCCTTCAGGGCCTCGAGGTTGTCGCCCTGGATGAGGAGGTTCTGTGCGGCCGGGTCGCCCACCTGCTCGACGGGCGTGAGCAAACGGTAGGGCACGCGCCGTGCCTCGCGCTTGGCCTCGCCGTCGCCCAGCCAGTGCAGTTCGGGCATGCGCCGGTCAGCGCGCCAATTCGATGGAAATGCGTCCCTCGCGCCGCGAGCGCGGGGCGGGCCTGACGACGATCTCGATGTCGTGACCCAGCTTGGTGAGGCAGTTCATGAGCTTCCTTTCCGAGACGCCGCGAAACTCGCCCCGGAGGAGATTCGAGAGTCGGGGTTGCGAAAAGCCGAGCAGCGCCGCGGCTTCCGTCTGCACCAGGTGCCGGCGCTTGATCTGCTCGGAAATCGCGAAAACGAGCCGCGCCTTCACCAGCATCTCGTCGGCATCGGGAAATCCCAGATGCTCATAGGCACTCTTGGTCTTGGTCACCATATCTACGGCTCCTTCCTCCGGGACAGCGCCAATTTGAGCCGCTCCCGTATCAGGTCCATTTCGTGCTGCGGTGTGGCGATTCCGGATTTCGACTTCTTCTGGAATACATGAAGGACATACACGACTCCCGCGACCTTGACCGTATACATGCATCGATAGGCATTGCCGCGCAAATCCTCGACGATCTCCAGCACCCCGGCCGAACCGAAGCCTCGCAGCACGCTGGCCGTATCGTGCTTCTTTCCGCATTGGGCCAGGTACAACGCAAAGCCGAATCGCTGGATCACGGCCGCGGGCAGCGCGAGCAAGTCCTTCTTGCTGCTCGCCAGAAACACCAGCGGCTTGAGGTCGCCCATGACGGAGAATTATACCTAAACGGGGTATAAAATGAAACCGGATCGCCGTCCGGACTCCCGCATTCGCGGGGATGACGCTCAGTGCCGGAAGTGGCGCATGCCGGTGAAGACCATGGCGATGCCGTGCTCGTTGGCGGCGGCGATCACCTCCTCGTCGCGCACGCTCCCGCCCGGCTGGATCACGGCGCGGGCGCCGGCCTTCGCGACCACGTCCAGGCCGTCGCGGAAGGGGAAGAAGGCGTCCGAGGCCGCCACCGACCCGGCGAGCGAGAGCCCGTTGTTCTTCGCCTTGATCGAGGCGATGCGCGTGGAATCCACCCGGCTCATCTGGCCGGCGCCCACGCCCAGCGTCATGCCACCACCACAGAAAACAATGGCGTTGGACTTCACGAACTTCGCCACCCGGAAGGCGAACACGAGGTCGTTCATCTCGGCCTCGGTGGGCTTCCTCTTCGTGACGAACCTGAGTTCCGCCACGTCGAAGGCGTCGGAGGTCTGCACGAGGAGCCCGCCGCCCACGCGCTTCATGTCGAGGCGGTTCAGTTCCTTGTCGGGCTCGATGGCGAGCAGGCGCACGTTCTGCTTGGCGGAGAAGACCTTTCTCGCCGCCTCGTCGTAGGCGGGGGCGATGACCACCTCGACGAACTGCTTCGAGACCGCCTCGGCCGTGGGCCCGTCCACCGGCAGGTTGAAGGCGATGATGCCGCCGAAGGCGGAGGTGGGATCGGTGAGGAAGGCGCGCCGGTAGGCCTCCAGGGGCGACTGCGCGATGGCCACGCCGCAGGGGTTGGCGTGCTTGATGATCACGCAGGCGGGCACGTCGAAGCTGCGGCAGCACTCCCAGGCGGCGTCGGCGTCCGCGATGTTGTTGTAGGAGAGCTCCTTGCCCTGCACCTGGCGGAAGCGCGCGAGCGTGCCCTTCGCGGAATCGGCCTCGACGTAGAAGGCCGCGTGCTGGTGCGGGTTCTCGCCGTAGCGGAGCCGCTGCGCGATGCGGAAGGAGAGGTTCAGCCGGTCCGGGAACTCGCGCGCGGCTCCCTTCGCGTCGCGCGCCGTGAGCCAGCTGGAGATCATGCCGTCGTACTCGGCGGTGTGGCTGAAGGCCTTGGCGGCGAGCGCGTAGCGGTCCGCGAGGCCGAGCTTGCCGCCGCCCGCGGCGAGCTTCTTCGCGAGCGGCGCGTAGTCGGCCGGGTCGGTGACGATGGCGACGAAGGCGTGGTTCTTGGCGGCGGCGCGCACCATCGTCGGGCCGCCGATGTCGATGTTCTCGATGGCGTCGTCCATCGTGCAGCCGGGCCTGGCCACGGTCCGCGCGAACGGGTAGAGGTTCACCACCACCATGTCGATGGGAGGGATGCCGTGCTCGCGCATGGCCTCGACGTGGTCGGGAAGGTCGCGCCGCGCGAGGATGCCGCCGTGCACCTTCGGGTGCAGCGTCTTCACGCGCCCGTCCATCATCTCGGGGAAGCCGGTGTAGTCGCCCACCTCCACCACCGGGAGCCCGGAGGAGGCCAGGAGCTTCGCGGTGCCGCCGGTGGACAGGAGCTCCACGCCGTGGGAGGCGAGCGCGCTTGCGAATTCGACGATGCCGGCCTTGTCGGAGACGCTCAAGAGCGCCCGCTGGATCCTGATCTGGTCGTGTTGCATGGCCCGTCCCTGGGTGCGCCGCGAGGACGTCCGGCTTCAGTCGATGCCGTGTTCCTGGAGCTTCTTTCGCAGCGTGTTGCGGTTGATCCCGAGGAGCTCGGCGGCGCGCGTCTGGTTGCCCTGCGCGTGGTACATGACCACCTCGAGAAGCGGCTTCTCGACGCAGTTCACGACCATGTTGTAGATGCCCGAGGGCTTCTCCCCGTCGAGGTCCTTGAAGTACTGCTTCATCATCTTGCGAACGGTCGAGGACAGCTCGTTCTCGCGCTCGGCGGCTTCGGCGCGGGCCGCGGCCCGGGCATGGGTTCTAGGCTGCAAGGGCCACCTCTTCGTCGTATTCGAGGCGCTGGGAGCGCTCGGCCAGCCCGTCGAAGAAGCCACGGACGGCGTCGAGCTGCTCGCGGGAGGTCTGGAGCTGGTTCATGCGCGCGCGGAACAGGGCGGAGTTCTTGAGCCCCTTGGTGTACCACGCGATGTGCTTGCGGGCGACGCGCGAGCCGCGCTCGGCGCCGTAGAACGCGTAGAGGTCGTCCAGGTGCCCGAGCAGCACGTCGCGGATCTCCGCGACCTCGGGCGGGGCCAGCTTCTCGCCGGTCTTCAGGTAATGGTCGATCTCGCGGAAGATCCACGGGCGGCCCTGCGCGGCGCGGCCGATCATCACCGCGTCGGCCCCCGTGTACCCGAGCACGAACTTCGCCTTCTCCGGCGAGTCGATGTCGCCGTTGGCCGTCACGGGAATGGATACCGCCGCCTTCACCGCCTTGATCGTGTCGTACTCCGCCTCGCCCGTGTACATGCAGGCGCGCGTGCGGCCGTGCAGGGCGATGGCGGCGATGCCGGATTCCTCCGCGATGCGCGCGATCGTGAGCGCGTTGCGGTTCTCCTTGCTCCAGCCGGTGCGGAACTTGAGGGTCACGGGGACGTCGACCGCCTTCACGACCGCCTCCACGATGCGCGCCACCAGCGGCTCGTCCTTGAGGAGCGCCGAGCCCGCGGCCACGTTGCAGATCTTCTTGGCCGGGCAGCCCATGTTGATGTCGACGATCTGGGCGCCCTTGTCGACGTTGTACCGCGCGGCCTCGGCCATCATCGCCGGGTCGGAGCCGGCGATCTGGATCACCTTGGGCTCGACTTCCCCCTCGTGGTTGCCCCGGCGGATCGTCTTCTCCGAGCCCCAGAGGAGCGAGTTGGAGGCCACCATCTCGGACACGGCCATCCCTGCGCCCATCGCCTTGCAGAGCTGGCGGAAAGGGCGGTCGGTCACGCCCGCCATGGGCGCGACGACGAGGTTGTTCCTCAGGGTGACGTTTCCGATCTTCACGGCGTTTGTAATCGGTCTGGGAGCCGCGGAAAAGACGCCCATTTTATACGCAGTCGCGAACCCGACCAACTGTTAGCGCATGACGCATGTAGTCGTCCGGCGACAATTCGCGCGCCAAGTCAAGCGCCCGCGGACCTCAAGAAGCGTGCCAACGCCGCCCCGCGGGGGCCGCCTCCAGCCAGCGATCGGCGGCGGCGGCGAACTGGCGCCTTTCCTCCGGATCGAGGCCGCGTGGATCGAAGCGGTGCCGGTAGTGCAACGCCAGGAGCGCGGCCATCGCGCCCGGATCGCCCGCCGCCGGTCCCAGGCGCGCGATCCAGTCGCGGCTCGTCTCGCCGGGGCGGCGCGGGTGGCCCATCGCATCCAGGCGCGCGGCCACCCGGGCGAATTCGGACCCCGCGTAGTCGCCTCCGCCGCGGGCCGGACCGATGGCCGCGGCCGCGCGCGCGGCCGGCCGCCAGCGACGCCCCATTCGCCACAGGAAGAAGGCCACGAGGAGAAGCGCCGGCGCTCCCCAGGCGAGCGCCCGTTCGGCGGCGCCCGCCCCGCGATGCCAGCGATCGAGCCGGAAGCGCATCCAGGACCACGCATCGGCGAGCGCCGACCACGCCGGGCGCTCGCCGCCCTCCAGCTCGAACCACGACGGCGGCGTCGAGTCCACGTCGACCCAGCGCCCGTCCACCCAGGCCTGCGACCAGGCGTGGGAATGGCGCTCGCGCGCGATCCACGCGCGCTCGAAGTCGCTCCATTCCTGCAGCGAGTAGCCCGAGGCGTAGCGCGCCGGCACTCCCGCAGCGCGCAGGAGCAGCGTCGTGGCGGTGGCGAAATGCTCGCAGTGCCCCGCCTGCGTGCGCTCGAGGAAGTCCGCGAGCGGCGTGCGCCCCGCGCCCGCCATCTCCTGGAAGGTGGAATAGCGGAACCCGGAGACGAATCGGCTGCGCACCGCCTCGACCGCCGCCGCCGGCGCGAGCCCCGCCAGCCCCCAGGCCCCCGCGACCCGCTCGATCATCGCCTTCTCGCGCTTCGGCAGGCGAAGGTCCTCGGGCGTCGGCGATCGCCGGTCCGCCGCCCGTGGATCGATCCCGACCCGGTACTCCACGAAGCCGGGGTCCGCGGCGGCCTGCACCGCGCCCAGGGGATTCGCCTTGAGCGAGCGCAGGCCCGCGCCCGACACCACGACGGCTCCGGGCGGCAGGCTCAGCACCGGATCGCCGCCCGCGGCGCGCTCCTGGATGGCGATGAAGCGCGCGGGATCGCCCTCGCCAAGCCGCCAGGCGCCGCCGCGCTCCGCGGGCACCGCCGCAAAGGTCCCGCCGCGCGCGATCCAGTTCGTTCCCTCGTACTCCACGTAGCTCGCCTGGTGCAGCAGGAGCGGCGTCTTCAGGGAAGCCTCGGCCTCGAAGCGCAGCACGATCGCGTCCGACATCTTGAGCTCGCCCAGGCGCCCGATGTCCGTCACGCCGCGGTACGGGCTCACCCTGGTGCCGCCGCCGCCGAGCCATTCGGGCGCCGCGCCCTCGAGCCAGAGCTGCAGGTCGTGCAGCCCGATGGCGCCGACGTATCCCAGGCTTCCCGCGATCGTCGCGAGCACCGCCCAGGCGGCCGTGCGCCGCCGGTCGGGGCGGACGGACCAGAGCGCCCACGCGACGAGGACGGCGAGCCCCGCGTCGAACGCCGGGCCGCGTCCCGGCGCGGCGCTGGCCGCGACGATCCAGAGCGCCAGGTACGGGTGCCCGAGGTTCAGCCGCGCCGGCTCGCGCAGCGCCTGGCGGCGCATGCTCCAGAAGAGCACCCGCAGGTCGATCTCGCGCTCCGCGCCCCACGCCTGCATCAGCGCGAGCGGCAGCAGCGCCACCGGCAGCCACTGGAAGAAGAGGACCGCCGCCCTCGGGAAGCCGGCCGACGCGGCGAACGCGAGGCCCGCGGCGATGGCGAGCAGCGTCGAAAGGTCCGCGATGCGGAACTGCTGCGCGGTCGTGAGCTCGACGCGCCCCTTCGCGAGGCGCGCCCCCTCGAGGACGACGGCCACCGGCACCGCGAGGGCGAGCGTGTCGCCGAGCCATCCCCACAGGAGGATGGCGGCGGCCAGGAGGAGTGGCGGCGTGTTCACAGCGTCGCGAGGCCTTCCTGGATCCGCCCGGGCTCGAGGACCTTGAGCCAGGGCGGGGCGTCGGCAACCGGCGCGGCGCTCACGACGAGCACGCGCAGCGCGAGCCCCAGCGCGCGCATCTCGTCGACGAAAGCGCGCCGCGGCTCGTCCCACGCGAGCAGGATCGCGACCGCGCCCGACATCGCCGCGCGCCGCGCTCGGACCGCGTCGCGAAGGACGGAGAAGGGCTGGCCGCGGCACGGCGCCACGCCCGCCAGCACCGCGAGCAGGCCGTCGGGCTGCATCTGCCCGCGCCCGGCCGTGAACGTGTAGGCCTCCGCGCCGACGAACATGAGGTCCAGCAGGCACTCGTGCGTGTCGATCGTCTCCGCGAGCGAGGCCGCCACCGCGACCGCCTCCTCGAAGGCCTGCTCCTGGCCGCGCGCGCAGAACGTGTCGAGGACGAGCGCGTGGCGCTCGAAGAACTCGTCCTGGTATTCGCGCACCACGGGCTCGCCGCGCCGGGCGAAGCTCTTCCAGTGGATGCGCTGCAGGGGATCGCCGGGACGGTAGTCGCGCAGGCCGATGAATTCACCGGAGTCCCCCACCGACGAGGACTGCGAGACGCCGCCCGGCTGGTGGCGGCGCGAGCCCGGCAGGTTCAGGGGCGGAAGCTCGTAGCGCTTCGGAAGGACGAGGACCTGTCCCCGCGCCTCGACGCGATGGGCGCGCCACGCGAGGCCCAGGGGATCGGGCAGCGCCATCGTCGCGTCGGCGAAATGCAGGCGTCCCCGGCGGAAGGTGCGCGCCGTCACCTGAAGCTCGACTTCGCCGCCGGCGTCGACGGCAGGAACCGCAGTGGCTCCGACGGAGGCGACGCGATGGGCCTCGAGCACGCGCCACCACTCGCGATAGATGGGCGAGCGCGCCTCCGCGCGGAACACTTCGAAGGCAGGCCGCGGGTCGCCCGTGTTCTCGAGAAGCGTGGCGCCGGCGACGGCGCTTGCGCCCACGTTCCTGATCCGCACGCGGTAGGTGAACGACTCGCCGGCCGCGACGGCGCGCGGAAGCTCGCGGCGAACCTCGAAGCGCCCGCGCGCGAGCCGTCCGGCCAGCCAGGCGACCGAGAGCAGCGCGACGAGGAGGGTGAAGATCCGGTAGGCGAGGCTCTGGTTGGTGTCGATCCCGAAGACCGCCGCGAGCGTGGCCACCGAGATCGCGAAGATGCCGGCCGGGGTGAAGTGCCGGCGGATGCCGTGCTGTACGGCCCCGAGGCCCCGGAAGACGCGCCAGGCGAGGCGCCACATGGCGATCGCCTAGGCCGGGACGGGCGTGGCCGCGAGGATGTCGGCGACGACGGCCTGCGCCGTGCGTCCCGCGAACTTCGCCTGCGGGTCGAGCGCGAGGCGATGCGCGAGCACCGGCACCGCGAGCGCGCGCACGTGCTCGGGCGCGACGAACTCCTCGCCGGCCACCAGGGCCAGGCCCTGCGCGATGCGCGTGAGCGCGATCGAGGCGCGCGGCCCCGCCCCGAGCTGCACGCCGGCCGCCCCGCGCGTGGCGCGCACGAGGTCCACGATGTAGCGCTGGATGACCGGGGAGACGCGCACCTCCTTCGCCGCCGCGCGCAGCGCGCGCACGTCGTCGGAGGAAGCCACCGCCGCGAGGCCCTCGAGGGGATGGCTGCGCCCCTGCGCCTGGACGATCGCGGCCTCCGTCTCGGCGTCCACGTAGCCCAGCGAGAGCCGGATCGCGAAGCGGTCCATCTGCGCCTCGGGAAGCGGGTAGGTGCCGCGGAACTCCACCGGGTTCTGCGTGGCGATCACGAAGAAGAGGTCGTCGAGCCTCGTGGTGCGCCCCTCGATCGACACCTGGCCCTCGGCCATGGCCTCGAGGAGCGCCGACTGCGTGCGCGGCGAGGCGCGGTTGATCTCGTCGGCGAGCAGGATCTGGGTGAAGATCGGCCCCTCGTGGAAGACGAAGCTCTGGTCCTTCGGGTTGAAGACCGAGACGCCGAGAATGTCGGAGGGCAGAAGGTCCGGCGTGAACTGCACGCGCCGGAACTGCGCGCTCACGCTCGCGGCCAGCGCCTTGGAGAGCGTGGTCTTCCCGGTGCCGGGATTGTCCTCGAGCAGCACGTGGCCGCCGGCGATGAACGCGGCGAGGATCTGGCCGAGCGCGTCCGCCTGGCCGGCCATGACGCGCTCGACGTTGGCGAGGATCTCCCTCGCCCGGGCCCGGGATTGCTGCATGTGCGCCCCTCCCTGTTCCTGCGGCGGACTCCGCGACCGCCTGCCGACCAAGCTAGCACAGTGGCCTGCCCGAGTCGCGGTCCTGGTCAGCCGGCCGCGCCGAAGCCGCCTCCGCCCGGCGTCTCGATCACGAAGACGTCGCCCGCGCCCACTTCCGTCTCGTCGGCGAAGCCCAGGTCGGTGCGCGAGCCGTCGGCGCGCTCGACCCAGTTGCGCCCGAGGTCGCCGGGAAGCCCGCCCGCCATGCCGTAGGGAGGCACGCGCCGGTGGCCGGCGAGGATGGCCGCCGTCATCGGCTCCAGGAAGCGGATGCGGCGCGTGGCGCCGTTTCCGCCGCTCCACTGGCCGCGCCCGCCGCTGCCGGCCCGGATCGAGTGGGCATCCACGCGCACCGGGTAGCGCCACTCGAGCACCTCCGGGTCCGTCAGGCGCGAGTTGGTCATGTGCGCCTGCACGGTGTCGGTGCCGGGAAATCCCGGCCCCGCGCCGGTGCCGCCGGAGATCGTCTCGTAGTACTGGTAGGTGGCGTTGCCGAAGGTGAAGTTGTTCATGGTGCCGTAGGAGGCCGCCATGACGCCCAGCGCC
>JAHCLE010000080.1 GCA_026125445.1 Burkholderiales bacterium | reverse complement strand
GATCGAGGCGGTGGCGCTCTCGCACGGCCACTGGGACCACGGCGGCGGGCTCCCGGAGGCCCTGCGGCGCATCCACGCCGCCAGCGGCGGGCGGCGCGTTCCCGTCCACGTGAACGAAGGGATGTTCGTTTCGCGCGCGAGCACGCTCCCCGACGGCAGCCCGCTTCCCATGAAGGACGTGCCAAAGCCCGGGGAGCTCGAGGCGGCCGGCGGCGAAGTGGTGAGCTCGCCGGAAGCGCGGCTCATCGCCGGCGGGTGCTTCTACCTGAGCGGGGAGATCCCGCGCGTGACCGCCTACGAGAAGGGGCTTCCGGGACAGATGAAGCGCTCGGCCGACGGGAAGTCCTGGGAGCCGGACCCGTGGATCCGCGACGAGCGCTACCTGGCCGCGAACGTGAGGGGCAAGGGCCTGGTCGTCTTCTCCATGTGCTCGCACGCGGGAGTCGTTAACGTGCTCAAGGACGCGCAGGCGGTCTTCGCCGGGGTTCCCCTGCACGCCGTGATGGGGGGCTTCCACCTCGCGGGGAAGGGGGTCGAGGCCATCATTCCCGAGACGATCCTGGATCTCCTCGCCTTCGGGCTGAAGAGGATCGTGCCGGCGCACTGCACGGGCTGGCGCGCGTTCACGGCGCTCGCGAAGTCCTGCGACGAGGACGTGCTCATGCCGTCGGCCGTGGGGCGGACCTTCGTCTTCTGAGGGTTCCGGCGGGCGAAAAAAAACGGCAGCCCGCAGGCTGCCGTTTTCGCTTTCGGGGGAGAGGCCTAGATCGGCTTGATCGCCGTGGCCTGCTTGCCCTTGGGGCCCATCTTGACTTCGAACTCAACGCGCTGGTTTTCCTTCAGCGACTTGAAGCCCGAGGCCTGGATTTCGGAGAAGTGCGCGAAGAGGTCCTCGCCGCCGCCTTCCGGGGTGATGAAGCCGAAGCCCTTCGCATCGTTGAACCACTTGACCGTTCCGGTTGCCATGTCTTTATTCCTTTGCACAGATTGATGAAAAGCGGGAATGCCCGCGTACCGCAAGCGAGACAGGTCGACCAGACGGGAACTGAACAGGGGCGCCGGGATTCCGGCGGTACTGGAGTTACTGCTGAACACACTGAATCTCACCGCTGGGCATCACTATACGCGAAAAGTGGCTGATGCGTCAGGGTTATTTTCCGGCGGCCGCCTTGGCGTCCTCGGCGTCCTGGAACTGCTTCATCTGCTTCAGGAAGGGCGCCCAGTCCCTCGGGCCCTCGACGAAGCGCTTCTCGAGGTTGGCGAGCACGTTACCCCAGGCCTTGTCGAAGTACGCAAAGGACTGGTCCCACTGCCCGCCGTCGCCCCAGCCGGAGTGCGTGAGGCGCACCCGCGTCTGCGCCTCGCCCGCCGGCTCGAAGCGCACCACCACGGATGTGTGCTGCCCGCGCACCTCGGGCATGTACGGCGGCGAGTTCCAGGTGAAGGAGAGCATCCTCTTCTCCTGCACCGCGAGGAAGACCATGCCGTCGGCGCCCTTCAGGCCGGGCTTGGCGTAGGGGTTGAAGTAGATCTCGAAGGGGCCGCCGGGGCGAGCCTCCACGCGCGCGTCGGGGGCGAAGAAGGTCCTGATCCCCTCCGCGGTGGTCCACGCCTTCCACGCCTCGTCCACGGGGGCCTTCACCGTGACGGTCTTCACGATGGCGCGTTCCTCGCCGGCGGCGCCGAGGGAAAGGGCGGCGAGAAGCAAGGCAGCAATCGCGTTCTTCACGGTTTCTCCTTTCGTACCAGGTACGCGTACCTGGTACGTGTACCTGGTACCGGGGGTCAGAGGGGCCAGTTCTCGGACTTGGTCCTGGCGGGAAGGACGAACTCGAGCGCCCCGAACATCGCGTACATGAGCCGCGTGCCGAAGGGCGGGCGGCCCGTCTCGACGATGGCCTTGAGGTTCTTCAGGATGAAGTCGCCGCCGCGCATCATCTCCGTCTCGGTCTTCGTGCCGGCGGGGATGTTCTCGACGGTGAGCGTGACCTCCACGCCGCCCTCCACCTTCCTCAGGTCGTAGACCACGGTGCAGGAGGGGTCGTCGTGCTGCGTGAAGCGGTGCGTGTGCGCGAAGCGCGTGGGCGCCTCGTGCTCGACCACCTCACCCGCCACGATGGCGTGCTTTCCGCTCCCCGTGCGCATCTGCATCTTCCGGCCGCGCACGAGGCCCGGCTCGCCCAGCGTGAGCACGGCGTTGAACACCGCGCCCTGCGGCTCGCCCGTCTTGGTGAGCTCGCGGAACACCGCCTCCATCGTGCCGTTGATGACGATCCTGAAAACCGCCTTCTTCGGTTCAGCCACGCACGCCTCCCTTCGCCTTGGCCAGCGGAACCGGGGCGTTCTCGAGCGTGTACTTCATGCGCGCGAGACGCCCCGCCCAGTAGTCGCTGAACTCCGTGGTCCAGCGATCGTAGATCATGTGGATCGGCACCGGATTGAACCAGAGCCGGCGCTCGCGCCCCGCCTTCTCGGAGACCACGAGGTTCGCGTGCTCGAGCGAGGCGAGGTGCTTCATCACCGCCACGCGCCCGATGTCGAAGAACTCGCAGACGCGATTCACGTTCGCGCCCGGCTCCTTCTTCAGGATGTCGAGGATGCGCCGCCGTTGCTCGCTCGCCAGCGCGGCGAACACGGCGTCCATCTCGTCGGGCTTGAGGGGAACGGGTGTCATATGTCACCAAAAGGTGACATTATCGGCCGGCCTTGTCAAGGCCGCCGCGACGGTCAGGACCTGGCCGGGGTGGGGGACTCCTGCCCGCCGCCCAGCGCCTTGTAGAGCTGGGCCGCGGTGGAGAGCTGCAGCCGGCGCGCCTGCACGGTGAGCTGGCTCACGAGGTAGGCGTCGCGCTGCGCGTCGAGCACCTCGATGTAGCTGCTCACGCCGGCCTTGTAGCGCGCCTCGGCGATCCTCAGGCGCTCGTTCTGCGCGCGCTCGGCCGCCTCCTGGGCCCGGATCTGCTCGGCCAGCGCGTCGCGCGCCGAAAGCAGGTCGGCCACCTCGCGGAAGGCCTGCTGCAGGGTGCGCTCGTAGTCGGCGACCGCGATCACCTTGCGGGCCTCGGCGAGCTCGAGCGTGGACTGGTTGCGCCCGTAGTCGAAGAGCGGCACGGCGAGCGTCGGCACGAAGCTCCAGGCGCCGCTGCCGGAATCGAACAGGCCCGAGACCGAGCGGCTCGCCGTGCCGGCCGCGAGGCTGATGCCGATGCGCGGCAGGAAGGCCGCGCGCGCGGCGCCGATGTTGGCGTTGGCCGCCACGAGCCGTTGCTCGGCCGCGCGCACGTCGGGGCGGCGCAGGAGCGCCTCCGACGGCACGGAGACGGCCAGGTCGGGAACCACGTCGCGCTCGGTGAGCCGCTTGCGCGGCGGCAGGCTCGAAGGCGTGGCGCCCACGAGGAGCGTGAGCGCGTTGGCGGCCGCGGCCCGGCTGCGCTCGAGGCTCGCGGCGTCGGCGCGCGCGGCCTCGTAGGAGCCCTGGGCCGACAGGTAGTCCAGCTCGTTGGCGAGTCCCGCGTCGCGGCGCCGGGCCACCAGCTCGAAGTTCTCCTTGCGGCTCGTCACCGCGGCGCGCGAGAGCACGATGCGCTCCTCGAATTCCTGCAGCAGGAAGTAGGCGTTGGCCACGTCCGCGATGAGCGACAGCCGGAAGGACTCGCGCGCCTCCGCGGTGGCGAGGTAGCTCGCCAGCGCCGCCTGGTCCAGGCTCCGCACGCGGCCCCAGAAGTCGAGCTCGAAGGAGGTCACGGCGAAGGCGACGTCGTAGCGGCGATTGATGCTCTCGATGCCCGAGGCCGACAGGTCGGCCGGCGTGCGGGCCGACGACGCGGTGGCCGCCGCGTTGATCGTGGGCAGGCGGTCGGCGCGCACGATGCCGTGCAGCGCGCGCGCTTCCTCCACGCGCGCGACGGCGATGCGCAGGTCGCGGTTGTTCTCGAGGGAGGCCGCCACCAGCGCCTGCAGGCGCGGGTCGGTGAAGAACTGCTGCCAGGCGAGCGCGGCCGCGTCGCGCCCGGGCGCGGGGGTTGCGCCCTGCGGCCACTCGGAGGCCACGGGGGCGGCGGGGCGCTCGAGCGGCGGCACGAAGGAGCAGCCGGCGATCGCGGCCACGCAGGAGGCGGCGAGGAGGCGGGGCAGGGCGTTCACGGTGGCCTTACGCATGGGGCTGGTCCTCCAGGTGCGCGGCGTGTCGCGCGTGTCCCGGGAAGTACTTGCGCACGACCACGAAGAACGCCGGCACGAGGAACACGGCGAGCACGGTCGCGGAGATCATCCCGCCGGCCACCCCCGTGCCAATGGCGTGGCGGCTTTCCGCGCCGGCGCCGGAGGAGATCACGAGCGGGACCACCGCCACGACGAAGGCGATCGAGGTCATGAGGATCGGCCGGAACCTCAGGCGGCAGGCCTCCAGCGTGGCCTCGACGAGGCTCATGCCCTGGTCCTGCAGCTCGCGCGCGAACTGGATGATGAGGATCGCGTTCTTGCTCGATAGCCCGATGATGGCGATGAGGCCCACCTTGAAGTACACGTCGTCGGGCAGCCCGCGCAGGGTCACGGCGAGCACGGAGCCGAAGACGCCCAGCGGCACCACGAGCATCACCGCGAACGGGATCGACCAGCTCTCGTAGAGCGCGGCCAGGCACAGGAACACGACGATGATCGAGATGCCGAAGAGCAGCGGCGCCTGCGCGCCCGAGAGCCGCTCCTCGTACGAGGTTCCCGACCACTCGTAGCCGAAGCCGGGGGGCAGCTTCGCGGCCAGTTCCTCCATGGCCTTGAGCGCATCGCCCGTGCTGCGCCCCGGGGCGGGGCCGCCGGCGAGCTTCATCGAGGGAAGCCCGTTGTAGCGGTCGAGCTTGGGAAAGCCCGACACCCAGCGCGCCGTGGCGAGCTCGGAAAGCGGCACCATGGCGCCGCGGGAATTTCGCACCGTCACCCGCAGGATGTCCTCGACGGAGCGGCGCGTGTCGACGTCGGCCTGCATCTGCACGCGCAGAACCCGTCCGAGGCGCACGAAGTCGTTGATGTAGGCCACCCCCAGCGTGGACTGCAGCGTGTCGTTCAGGTCCGCGAGCGAGACGCCCAGCGACTCCGCCTTCACGCGGTCCACGTCGAGGAGCAGCTGCCCCGTGGCCTCCTGGCCCTCGGGGCGCACGCCCGCGAGCCTCGGGTCCTGCGCCGCGAGCCCGAGCGCCATGTTGCGCACCTGCTGCAGCCTCTCGCGGCCCTGGCCCGAGCGGTCCTGGAGGCGGAAGTCGAACCCGCCCACCGCCGCGAGCTCCGGCACCGGCGGCGGGTTGATCGCGAAGATGATCGCCTGCTTGATGCGGAAGAAGGTCATGTTCGCCTTGCGCACGAGCGAGACGGACTTGGCTTCCTCGCCCGGCCGGTCCTTCCAGTCCTTCAGGCGCACGAAGGCGATGGCCGCGTTCTGGCCGCGTCCGAAGAAGGAGAAGCCGGCCACGCCGATGACGTGGTCGACCTCGGGCTGCTTCAGGTAGTACTGCTCCACCTGCTGGAGCACCTCGATCGTGCGCGCCGAGGTGGCCCCGGGCGGAAGCTGCACGAGGTTCAGGAAGTAGCCCTGGTCCTCCTCGGGCAGGAAGCTGCCGGGAAGCCGCGAGTAGAGCAGGCCCGTGGCGCCCACGACGGCCGCGTAGATCACGAGGTAGCGGCCGGCGCGCCGCACGATCGCGTTCACGCTCGAGGTGTAGCCCTTGGTGGTGCGCGCGAAGACGCGGTTGAACCAGCCGAAGAAGCCCTTCGAGGGCAGGAGCTCCTTGCCGGGCTCGTGCTTGAGCAGCGTCGCGCACAGCGCCGGCGTGAGCGTGAACGACATGAGCACGGAGAAGAGGATCGTGAAGACGAGCGTCACCGAGAACTGGCGGTAGATGGCGCCGGTCGAGCCCCCGAAGAAGGCCATGGGCAGGAACACCGCGCACAGCACCATCGTGATCGCGATGATGGCGCTGGCGACCTGGTCCATCGACTTGCGCGCGGCCTCGCGCGGGTGCAGCCCCTCGGTGCTCATGATGCGCTCGACGTTCTCGACCACCACGATGGCGTCGTCGACCACGATGCCTATGGCGAGCACCATGGCGAAGAGCGTCAGCACGTTGATCGAGTAGCCGAAGACGTAGAGGGCGAGCGCCCCGCCCACGAGCGACACCGGCACCACGATCGTGGGGATGATCGTGGCGCGAAGGTTCTCGAGGAAGAGGTACATCACCAGGAAGACGAGGATCACGGCCTCGATGAGCGTGGTGACCACCTCGTGGATCGAGATGTCGACGAACTGCGAGGTGTCGTAGGGCACCACCCAGGTGACGCCCTTGGGGAAGAAGCGCGCGAGCTCCGTCATCCTCGCCTTGACCGCGCCCACCGTCTCGAGCGCGTTGGCGCCCGGTGCCAGGCGGATGGCCACGCTCGCCGCCGGCTGGCTGTCCAGGCGCGCGGCGATGTTGTAGTCCTGCGCGCCCAGCTCGACGCGGGCCACGTCCTTCACCCGCAGCGTGGAGCCGTCGGGGTTGGTGCGCACGACGATGTTGCCGAACTCCTCCGGCGTGGAGAGCCGGCTTCGCGTCACGATGACGGCGTTCAGCTGCTGGCCGGCGGCGGCCGGGAGCTGGCCGAGCTCGCCCGTGGCGAGCTGCACGTTCTGCGCCCGCACCGCGCGCGCCACGTCGGCGGGCGACAGGCGGTAGCCCTGCAGCTTCTCGGGCTTCAGCCACAGCCGCATCGAGTACTCGGTGCCGAAGAGCAGCGCCTCGCCCACGCCCGGCACGCGGCGGATGGGGTCGAGCACGTTGGAGGCGACGTAGCTGCCCAGGTCGACGTTGTTGAGGCTCCTGTCCGGCGAGATGAGCGAGACGAACATCACGTAGTTGCGCGCGGTCTTCGCCACCGTGACGCCGATGCGCCGCACCTCGTCGGGAAGCCGCGCCTCCACGCGCTTGATGCGGTTCTGCGCCTCCACCGAGGCGTAGTCGAGGTTGGTGCCGGGCTGGAAGGTGAGGGTCACCGTGCCGATGCCGATCTCGGAGGCCGACTCCATGTAGAGCAGGTTCTCGATGCCGTTCATCTCCTGCTCGACGAGCGCGACGGCCGATTCCTCGACGATCTGCGCGGCGGCACCGGGGTAGCTGATCGTGATGGTGAGCGCCGGGGGCGCCACGGCCGGGTACTGCGAGACGGGGAGCTTGCGCAGGGCGAGCACGCCGCCCAGCACGATCATGATCGCGATCACCCACGCGAAGATGGGGCGATCGATGAAGAACTTGGCGAACACGGCTCAGCCTTCCTTCTTCGTGGCCGGGGAAGGGGCCTTCGGCGATTCGCTCGCGGGCGCCGCGGAGGGGTTCCACGGAACGGGCTTGACGACCGTGCCCGGTGGCGCCTTCTGGATGCCGTTCACGATCACCTGGTCGCCGGCCTTGAGGCCGCTCGAGACCACGAAGTCGCCGCCCGCCATGCCGCCGGTGGAGACGGGCCGCACTTCCACCTTGCTCTCGGCGCCGATCGCCATCACGTACTGGCCCTGCGGGCCCGTGAAGACGGCGCGCTGCGGCACGCGCAGCGTGTCGACGGCCACGGCCTCGGGGAAGCGGATGCGCACGAACATGCCGGGCAGGATGTCGCGCGCCGGGTTGGGGAACTCGGCCCGCAGCGACACCGAGCCGGTGCCCGCGTCCACGGCGAGGTCGGAGAAGAGGATCCTGCCGGGCGAGCCGTAGATGCGGCCGTCCTCCAGCACGAGCTCCACCTTCGCGGTGTCGGCGCGCTTGAGCTTGCCGGCGCGGATGGCGGCCTGCAGGCGCAGCAGCTCCGAGCCCGGCTGGGTGAAGTTGGCGTAGATGGGGTCGATCTGCTCGATGAGGGCGAGCGGCGTGGCCTCGCCGCGGCCCACCAGCGCGCCTTCGGTCACGAGGGCGCGGCCGATGCGCCCCGAGATCGGCGCCGGCACGCGCGTGTTCTCCAGGTCGAGCTGCGCGCGGGTGAGCGCCGCTTGCGCCTGCTTCATCTTCGCCAGCGCGGCGTCGTACTCCTGCTGGCTCACGGCGCGGATCTCGAGCAGCGGCTTGTAGCGCTCGACCACCAGGCGCGCGGCGTCCACGTCGGCCTTGGCCGCCTCGACGGCCGCGGCGTAGTTGCGCGGGTCGATCTGGAAGAGGGTCGTGCCCTCCTTCACGTCGCTGCCCTCCGCGAAGAGGCGCTTCTCGACGATGCCCTCGACGCGCGCGCGCACCTGCGCGGAGCGGTAGGCCTCGAGGCGTCCGGGCAGGTCCTGCGTCACCAGGGCGCTGCCCGGCGCCACCGTGACCACGTCGACTTCGGGCGGGGGCATGCCGCCGGGCGGACCGCCTGCCTTGCCGCCGGCGGGCGCGCCGCCTCCGCTGCCGCCGCTGCACGCGGCGAGGACCGTGATCGCGAGAAGGCTCGGGGCGAGGATGCGAAGGCTGGCTCTCATGGCTTCTTTCCGTTCTTGGCGGGCGCGAACGCCCGCAGGTAGCAGTCGATGATGCGGGCCACGCGCTCGCGCTCGGCGGCGGCGGGCAGGGGGGCGGTGCCGAAGAGGCGACGGGTGCGGTCCTGGCAGTCGAGCATGGAGAGCAGGGTCTCCGCGGCGTACTTCGGGTCCTCGCGGCGCAGCTGTCCCTCCTTCATGGCGCGCTCGAGGACCGCGGCCAGCCGGCCGATGGTCGTCCCGGGGCCGTTCTCGAAGAAGGTGCGCGCGAGCTCCGGGAAGCGGATGGCCTCGGCGAAGACGGTGCGGTAGAGGGCGAGCCCCTCGTCGCCGAGGATCCTCGCGCGGAACACCGCACCGAAGCGGATGAGGCGCTGGCGCAGGTCGCCGGCCTCGTCGTCGAGCGTGACGAGGATGCTGCCGGCGGCCCCGCTCGCCACGGCGCGAAAAAGGTCTTCCTTGCTCTCGAAGTGGTTGTAGAGCGTCTGCCGCGCCACGCCCGCGAGCGAGGCGATCTGGTCGATGCTCGCGCGGTAGCCCGACTCGCGGAACGCCTCGGTGGCGGCGCGGATCAGCCGCTCGCGGCAGGCATCCGGTGCGGGGGCAGGGGCGGGTGCTGGCGCCGAAGCGCGGCCGGGCGAGGGACTCATGGTTCTCCGGGGGGTAGTGCGGGGTAGACTGGACAGTCTAGTCTAGCCTCGGGCGGGTGGCAAGTCGCCCGGCACCGGAGGAAACCGGGGGGCGAGGGATAGAATTTCCCCATGGCCGTCCGACCGGAGCGCTGGGACATCTTCTGCCGCGTCGTCGACAACCTCGGCGACGTGGGCGTGGCCTTCCGGCTGGCGCGCTGCCTCGCGCGCGAGCAGGGCAAGGCCGTGCGGCTATGGCTCGACGACCTCACGGTGCTCGCGCGGCTGCGGCGCGAGACGGACATTTCCTCGACCTGCCAGCAGGTGGACAGGGTCGAGGTCCGCCGCTGGGACGCGGCCCTGGATTCCGGCGACGCGGTGGAGGAGGCGGGGATCGCCGACGTCGTCGTGGAGACCTTCGGCTGCGACACGCCGCCGGCCTACGTGCACGCGATGGCGGATCGCCGCCCGCACCCGCGCTGGATCAACCTCGAGTACCTGAGCGCGGAGGAATGGGTCGAGGGCAGCCACGCGCTGCCGTCGCCGCACCCGCGGTACGCCCCGCTCACCCGGCATTTCTTCTTTCCCGGCTTCACGGCGAAGACGGGGGGGCTCCTGAGGGAGCGCGACCTCCTCGAGCGCCGCGACGCCTTCCAGGCCGACCGCGCGGCCCAGGCCGAGTTCTGGCGCGGCCTCGCCGGGGCCGTTCCGCCGGACGGCGCCCTCAAGGTGAGCCTCTTCGGTTACGCGGGCGCCCCCTACGGCGCGCTCCTCGACGCCATGGTCCGTCACGCGGGACCGGTCTGGATCGCCGCTCCCGAGGGCGTGGCCTCGCAGGCGGTGTCGGCGTGGCTGCACGGCAGCACCCAGGGCGACCGCGGCGGGATCCAGGCCTTCGCGACCGCCTTCCTGGACCAGGACCGCTACGACGAGCTGCTGTGGGCCTGCGACCTGAACTTCGTGCGCGGCGAGGATTCCTTCGTGCGCGCGCAATGGGCGGCACGCCCGTTCGTCTGGCACATCTATCCGACGCAGGACGGCGCCCACTGGGTGAAGCTGGGCGCCTTCCTCGCCCGCTACACCGCGGGCATGGACCGGGCGCACGCTACCCGGCTCACCGCCCTGTGGGAGGCCTGGAACCGGGGCGAATCCCCGGCCCGGGCCTGGCCCGCCTTCGACGCGGCGCTTCCGGCCATCGCCCCCCACGCCGAGGACTGGGCGGAGCGCCTGGCCTCCCGTCCGGACCTTGCCGCGGCGCTGGTCAATTTCACCGATAAGGTGTTAAAATGAAAGGCTTTTCAGATACCCCACCGGGCGGTGGGTGAAGGACTTTACGGACGGACTTATGAAAATCGCTCAGGAACTGCGCAGCGGCAACGTATTCATGGTGGGCAAGGACCCGATGGTCGTGCTCCGCGCGGAGTACAACAAGGGCGGCCGCAACGCCGCCACCATGAAGATGAAACTGAAGAACCTCCTCACCGGCACCAACACGGAGACCGTGTACAAGGCCGACGAGAAGTTCGAGCTCCTCATGCTCGACAAGAAGGAAGTGACCTACTCCTACTTCGCCGACCCCATGTACGTGTTCATGGACGGCGACTTCAACCAGTACGAGATCGAGAAGGACGTCCTCACCGACGCGCTCGCCTTCATCGAGGAAGGCATGCCCTGCGAGGCGACCTTCTACGAGGGCCGCGCCATCTCCGTGGACATCCCCAACACGGTCGTGCGCGAGATCACCTACACCGAGCCCGCCGTGCGCGGCGACACCTCGGGCAAGGTGCTCAAGCCCGCCAAGCTCGCCAACGGCCACGAGGTCGCGGTGCCGGCCTTCTGCGAGACGGGCGACAAGATCGAGATCGACACCCGCACCAACGAGTACAAGCGCCGCGTCGCCGCCTGACCGCCTGCCACCGCTCGGATCCCGGAAGGGGCGCTTCGGCGCCCCTTTCCTTTTGGGGAACCGCAGATGAACGCGGATGAACGCAGATGTCAGTCGAGTGACGGTGCGTCGACATGAAAGGCGAGGTCGTCGATCGTTTCGCCGACGCCACCCGCCCGTGGACTCATCTGCGTTCATCCGCGTTCATCTGCGGTTCCCTCGCCTTTCCCGCTAAGCTACGCGCTCTGTCAGGCTCAAGGAGCGACTCGATGGCCCTGAAGCGCCCGAAGTGGAAGCCCGGCACCGTCGTGGTGCTGGAGCACGTCTCGAAGGTCCTCAAGGACAACCCGCTGCGCGACCCCTTCGTGAGGAGCGTGGCGGTGTGGCTGCCGCCGCAGTACGACGAGGGCGCCACGCGCGGGCGCGGGCGGCGCTTCCCGGTGCTCGTGGACATGGTGGGCTTCACCGGCTCGGGGCTTTCGCACATCGCGTGGAAGAACTTCAGCGAGAACGTGCCCGAGCGCGCCGCGCGCCTGGTGCACGAGGGGAAAATGGCGCCGGCCATCATCGTCTTCCCCGACTGCTTCACGGCGCTCGGGGGCAACCAGTACGTGAACTCCTCGGCCATCGGTCGCTACGCCGACTACCTCACGAAGGAGATCGTCCCCTTCGTGGACCTGCACTTCCGCACGCTCGCCTCGCGCGAGCATCGCGGCTGCTTCGGCAAGAGTTCCGGCGGCTACGGCGCCATCGTTCACGGCATGAAGTACCCCGGGACGTGGGGTGCGATCGCCGACCACTCGGGCGATGCCTACTTCGACTTCGTCTACCACCACGACTGGCCCAACACGCTCAACGAACTGGCCAAGTACCGGCCGCGCAAGGTCGCGCCCGGCGCCTGCGACGTGAGGAAGATGGAGAAGGGCTGCGACCGCGGCCTCGACGACGGGCGCGTGAAGGCGTTCCTCGAGGCGCTCTGGAAGAAGCCCAAGATCTCCATGGCCGAGGGGCACGCCATCATGAACATCTGCATGGCGGCCACCTACGACCCGGACACGAAGGCGCCCAACGGCTTCCGCCTGCCCTTCAACCTGGAGACGGGCGAGATGCTCGAGGACGCGTGGCGGCGCTGGCAGCGGCACGACCCCATCCACATGGTCGCGAAACACGCGAAGGCGCTCAGGTCGCTGCGCGGTATCTATGTGGATTGTGGTTCGCGCGACCAGTACCACATCCACTACGGCACGCGCATTCTCTCCAAGCGCCTGGCGGAAGCGGGCATCAAGCACCGCTACGAGGAGTTCGACGACACGCACTCCGACGTCGACTACCGCATGGACGTCTCGCTGCCCTTCCTCGCCAAGGCCCTGAAATAGGGGACGGGTCCCGAACGGAGCCGCCCCGCTTCTAGCGGCGGCGGCGCTTGCGGCGCCAGACGGAGGGGGGCTTGCCGAAGGCGCGCTTGAAGGCGCGGGAGAAGGAGTTCACCGCCTCGTAGCCCGCGTCCTCGGCGATGGCCTCGATGGAGCGCTCGGTGGTGAGGAGCTCGTGCGCGGCGAGCTGCAGGCGCACCTGGGTGAGGAAGCCGAAGATGGGCTCTCCGACCACCTGCGAGAAACGCTCGGCCAGGGCGGAGCGCGAGAGCCCCACCTGGCGGGCCAGCCGTTCCACGGTCCACTGCTCCCCGGGACGCCCGTGCACGAGCGCGAGCGCGGCGCCCACGTAGCGGTCGTTGAGTCCCGCGAGCCAGCCCGCGCCGCCCGGCGGCCGTGATTCCACGTGGCGACGCAGCGCCTCGATGAGCACGAGTTCGGCCACGCGCGACAGGGATGCCGTGCCGCCCGGCCGTGGCGCGTCGGTGCCGGAGAGCGAGAGCCCGAGGGAATCGGAGAGCCACGCGAGAGGCGCGGTGCCGCGCAGCCCCGACTTGAGGACGGTGGGCAGCGCCGCGAAGAGCGGCTCGGCGAGGTGGCGCTCGGCGCTGATCGCGAGCGTCACCCAGCGCGTGCGCCGGCCGGACCCGCCCAGCGTGATCGGGGCCAGCTCCCCGGCCACGGGCGGTCGCAGGAGCGTGGCGAAGGGTGTCGCCTCGGTGGCGAGGTCGGAGCCCAGGAGGTGGGCCTCCCCGCGCGCCAGGAAGGCGACGTCGCCGGTGCGAAGCGCCACGGGCTCGGCCTCTCCCGCCTTGAGCGCGCATTCGCCCTCGAGCACCACGTGCGCGAAGGCGCGCGTCGCCGCCTGCGGCACCGACACGCACCACGACCCGCCCGCGGTGACGTCGGCCAGCACCGAGCCCGACAGGCTCGCGAGTCTCAGTACCTCCGAGAGGGCGTCCATAGGTAACCAGATTAGCTTTTCTGATCTGATTACGAAACTGCGGACGCCGGGGGCGTCAGTGGAAATGCGCGGCCGGGGAGTCGGCTTCCTCGGGAAGCTCGGCGTGGACGATCTCGCCCTCGGGATTGGCGAAGAGCGGCGCGCCGCAGTCCTCGCAGTACTCGGGCTCGAAGGTGCCGCTGAGCTTCTTCACCTCGGTGACGCCGCACTGCGCGAGTTCCGTGAGGAGATCCTCGATGGGCCCCGGTCGCGCGCCTTCCTCCTCGCGGCCGTAGAGAGGCCAGACGACCCCGTGCGCGACGTGGCTGTCGCCATTCACGGTGAAGCCGACGCGGTACTCGTCCACGCGCTCCTCCCCGAAGCCGGCGATCACGACGCGAAGCTGCGAGGGCTCGACTTGCAGGGCGTTCTCCAGGAAGGCGACGCCCGCGCGCACGGCGTAGGGACGC